>CAZALA010000036.1:0-26654 GCA_964485725.1 uncultured Propionivibrio sp.
CCCACGCCTTGCGGCGCTGGAACCTAAATCCAGTGCGTCTACCAATTCCGCCACTCTCGCGCTTAATCGATCATTTTACCTGAGATGACCCTATACTGTCAGCCGCGCCCGGCAATAACATTTGCTGCATAATTCGCCCGCCGCGGGGCCGCCTGCCCGCAAAATTCGTTCGGAAAAATGGCCGTCGATCACTACGAAAACTTCCCGGTCGCCTCCCTGCTGCTGCCGCGGCGATTGCGACGGCCGATCGAGGCGATCTACCGTTTCGCGCGCAGCGCCGACGACATCGCCGACGAAGGCTGTGCCAGCAACGAGGAGCGCCTGGCCGCGCTTGCCGAATTCAACTTCGAACTCGATCGCATCGAACGCGGCGAAGCCCCGCTCGGGCGCGAGTTTCAGACGCTCGCCGGCGTCATCGGGCAATGGCAGCTGCCGCTCTCGCTTTTTCGCGACCTCCTCGACGCCTTCGCGCAGGACGTCGTGCAGAAGCGCTACGCCGACTACAACGAACTCCTCGACTATTGCCGGCGCTCGGCCAACCCGGTCGGCCGTCTGCTGCTCAAGCTCGTCGGCCGCGACAGCGAAGAAAACCTGCAGCGCTCGGACTGTATATGCAGCGCCCTGCAACTCATCAACTTCTGGCAGGACATCGCGATCGACTGGCAGAAGGAGCGCGTCTACCTGCCGCAAACCGACCTCGACCGCATGGGCGTCAGCGAAAGCCAGATCGCCAAGGGCCGCTGGAGTGCGCAGTGGGCGGCGCTGATGGACTTTGAGATCGAGCGCACGCGCAGCCTGATGCGCGAAGGCGCGCCCCTCGTGCACGACCTGCCCGGCCGCATGGGATGGGAAATTCGCCTCACCGTGCAGGGCGGCCTGCGCATCCTCGAGAAGATTCAGTCACGGCGCGGCGACATTTTCGGAGAGCGCCCGGTCCTGCGCGCGCTCGACTGGTGCCTGCTGAGCAAACGCGCGCTCTTTATGTGAAAATCCGGCGGAGCCCCTTTTTAGCCTCCGCGAGGCGCTCGCGAGCGATCCCTAGCAAGCACTTTCGCCCCCGCTTGGAGGCATGGATAAACGATGACGCCCGAAGAATACTGCCAGCAAAAGGCCGCAGCGAGCGGTTCGAGCTTTTACTACAGCTTCCTTTTCCTGCCGCCGCCGCGGCGCCGCGCGATCACCGCGCTTTACGCCTACTGCCGGGAGATCGACGACGTCGTCGACGAGGGCCACGACCTGCAGGTCGCCGCGACCAAGCTCGCCTGGTGGCGCCAGGAGGTCGAACGCCTTTACGCGGGCTCCCCGCAGCATCCGGTGACGCAAGCGCTGTTGCCGGTGATCAAGGACTTCAATCTGCCGCGCGAACAGTTGCTCGAAATCATCGACGGCATGGAGATGGACCTGCAGCAGACGCGTTACCTCGACTTCAAGTCGCTCTCGCTCTACTGCTATCGCGTCGCCAGCGTCGTCGGCCTGCTCGCCGCTGAAATCTTCGGCTTCGAAGACAGGCGCACGCAGCGTTATGCGCACGATCTCGGTACCGCTTTCCAGCTCACCAATATCATTCGCGACGTTGGCGAGGACGCGCGCCGCGGCCGCGTCTATCTGCCGATCGACGAGTTGCAGCGCTTTTCGGTCCCGGTCGCCGACATCCTCAATGCGCGTTACTCCGACAACTTCAAAGCGCTGATGGAGTTTCAGATCGAGCGCGCCGAGCATTACTACACGCAGGCGATGGGCGAGTTGCCGGCGCAGGATCGCAAGGCGCAGCGCCCGGGTCTCGTGATGGCCGCGATCTATCGCGCCCTGCTCGCCGAGATCAAACGCGACGGCTGCCAGGTGCTGAGCCAGCGCACCTCGCTGACGCCGGTGCGCAAGCTGTGGATCGCCTGGCGCACGTGGATGAAGAACTGAAAAGCTCAGATGCTAACCACCAAGACACCAAGAAGCACCAAGACGAAGATGCTTTTCCTTGGTGAAACTTTGTGTTTTTGGTGCCTTGGTGGTGAGATTTTTCCCCCTTACCCATCATGAACGCAGCACTTAAAGTCGCTGTCGTCGGTGGCGGCTGGGCGGGGCTGGCGGCGGCGGTCGAGCTCGTTGCTGCCGGCGCCGCGGTGACGCTGTTCGAAGCCGGAAAGCAGCTTGGCGGGCGCGCGCGCAGCGTCAGCGCGCACGGCCAGGTGCTCGACAACGGACAGCACATTCTGCTCGGCGCGTACCGCGAAACGCTGCGCCTGATGCGCATCGTCGGCGTCGATCCCGAACGGGTGCTCAAGCGCTGTTCCCTCGAACTCAATTACCCGGGCGCAGGTTTCCGCCTGAAGCTGCCGCGCCTGTCGCCGCCCTTGCATCTTGCCGCCGGCCTGCTCGCGGCGAGCGGTTGCAGCGTCCGCGAAAAGTGGCAGGCCGCGCGTTTCATGCAGGCGCTCAAGAAGAATGGCTACCGGCTCGCGACCGACACGACGGTCAGCGAACTCCTCGACCGCCACGCGCAGCACGGCAGGCTGCGCCGCCTGATGTGGGAGCCGCTGTGCCTGGCGGCGCTCAACACGGCGGCCGAAAAGGCGTCCGCGCAGGTCTTTGCCAACGTGCTTCGCGACAGCCTGGGCGGGGCTCGCGCCGACACCGACCTGCTCTTGCCGGCCGCCGGGCTGGCTCGCCTGTTCCCCGACGCGGCGGCGCAATTCCTGCGTACGCGCGGCGCCGATCTCTGTCTGTCGATGCGCGTCAGCGAATTGAGCCCGGCGCTCGCGATCGCCGGGCGCGAGTTTGACCGCGTCGTCCTGGCGGTCGGTCCTCAGCACGCTGTCGCGCTGCTGGCCGGCAACAAGGCAACGGCAAGCATCGCGAGGCTGCTCGATACTTACGCGTACGAGCCGATCACGACGGCCTACCTCAGTTATGCTGAGCCGCTCCGGCTGCCTTTTGCAATGCTCGGGCTCAGCGGCGGGATCGGGCAATGGGTTTTCGATCACGGCGCGCTCGGCGGCAGCGCCGGCCTGCTCTCTTTCGTCCTCAGCGCTCGCGGCCGCGCCGAGAGCGACGAGGCGCTCGTCGCCATCCTCCACGGCGAATTGCAGCAAGCGCTGAAACGCATCCTGCCGGCGCCGCAATGGCATTTTGTCATTTGCGAGAAACGCGCCGCTTTCGCGTGTCGCCCGGGACTGCCGCGGCCGACATCTCGCACCGCCCTACCCGGCCTCTGGCTCGCCGGCGATTACGTCTGTGCCGACTACCCGGCGACGCTGGAAGGCGCCGTCCGTAGCGGCCTTGCCGCCGCAGCCGGGATCATCGACGAAGCGCGACTGCCGACCCTCGAGTAACGGGACATCGAGCGCGCGCCCGCGGCGCTAGTGCGGCGCATCCGGCGGTCGCGGCAAGACCTTCTCCCAGCCGCCCGCACACTCCCTGACTTCCGGATAGTAGGCGCGGGCGCCGGCGCAGAAATACCAGTAGCCCTCGGGCGCCGACCGCTCGACGTAAACCGGCGGAGCGCGCGTCACGACAACGGCCGGATAAGGCGGGTCGTACGCATAGGGATAGGCGTAGCCGTAGCGATACGGATAAGGGTAGGCATAGGGGGCAGACCAGGGCGAATACCAGGCTCCCAGCGCGGGCGCGAAAACGAAGCCGAAGCTCGTGTGCCCGTGCGATCCATGCCTGTATGACCTGTGGCCGTACGACCCGTGGCCGTAAGCGCGGTGACCGGAATGTGCGCTGGCTGCGCTGCCTGCACCGCCCCTGCCGCCGCCGGCCGCCCACGCGCCGCTCGCGGCCGCGGCTGCGGCCGCAAAAAGACCGATCAGAACGATCGCCGCCCTCTTCAATCCGCATATCTGCATCTCTGGTGCTCCGCTGCCCGCTGCCCCTCGCAAATCGTCGTGCGGGCCAAACTCGTGCGCTGGGCCTGCAGTCAGGATAGAAGCAAACGGGCCGCAGGCAAAGCGGACTTCGCTGACGAGGTGCGAAGATCAGGCCGCGAACCCGTGACCCCGCGCCCGGCTAGTCCCGCGGCTCGCCTTCGCTGTTCACGGTGATCGTCTGTCCGGGCGGCGAAGTCATTTGCACACGATGCTCGACGCCGCGGAAGTAGTAGGTGACGTCCCAGTATTCGGGCGCGGTCGCTGCGACGGTTTCGCAGCGTTCGACGTCGCGCTCGGACGAGCCGCCTCCGCGCGCCAGGCTCGATCCCACCGCAGCGCCCGCGACAGCGCCACCGGCGGTGGCAATGTCCTGGCCGCGGCCGCTGCCAATCTGGTGTCCGAGGATGCCGCCGACCACCGCGCCGGCGACCGCTCCGCCGATCTGCCGGCCACGACCGGCGTCGCCAACGCGTTCGCGATCGACCCAGCAGCGCTTTTCGGGTGGCCCGAAAACCGGGCGCACGGCGCTCACTTGCACATCGAAAAGGCGTTCGCCCGGACGGCGCCGGTAAGCGTAGTCCGGCGCTGGAGGCGCCGTCCCCGCGCTCGTCATTTCGCTGCTGTAGCGCTCGTCGTTCGCGAGCGGCCGCATCGACGCAATGCGATCGTTCAGTTGCATCCTGCTCAGCGTATCGTAGCGCCCCGGACTCAGGATGCTGCAACGTCCGGCGAAACGTGCGTCATCGCAGACGAGCCAGCGGCCACTCTCGACGACGACCGACGCAGCGCGCTCCGTGAAACCGTACTCGACGAAGTCACGGATCGTTCGGTCGCTGCTGAAGGCGCGCCCACGAAAGTTCTCGCCCTCAAAAAAAGTCACTTGCGCCTGCACAGGGGCCGCGATGACGACGACCGCGGTCGCCATCAGGGCAAGCTTCAAGCTGTGGCTCATGGCCTTCTCCAATCGATCGAAACAATACGATCAGGCTGCCGCGCCGCCAGCGTCTGGTCTGTACGGCTGTGCACATTGAAGCGGCGCTGCAGAAACTGTGCGACACCGTACCGATTCGCGCTGCTCGCGCCGGCATGCTTAAGCCACTCTCTCTCATCCACGTTGGGGAACATCATGAAAAGAGTTCATCTGCTCGCACTTGCCGCAACGCTCTCGCTTGGCCTCGGTAGCGCCGGCGCCGCGAGTCTGTCGCGCGACGAATACAAGACGCACAAGGACGAAATAGCCAAGCGATTTTCGGCCGACAAGGATTCCTGCAAGTCGATGGCCGGCAACGCCAAAGACGTTTGCATGGAGGAAGCGAAGGGGCGCGAGAAAGTCGCCCGCGCCGAACTCGAGGCCCGCAATGAGCCATCGGCGAAGAACGACTCCAAGGCGCGCATCGCCAAGGCCGACGCCGACTACGCCGTCGCCAAGGAAAAATGCGACGACGCTGCCGGCAACGCCAAGGACGTTTGCGTCAAGCAAGCCAAGGCGGCGCACGTGAGCGCCGTCGAGAACGCCAAGGTCGCCGAGAAATCCGCCGACGCGGGCAAGCGCGCGCGCGCGACGACCAGCGACGCACAACGCGACGCCAACGCCGAAAAGCGCGACGCCGAATACGCTGTCGCCAAGGAGAAATGCGACGCGCTCGCCGGCGACGCCAAATCGACCTGCCTGAACGACGCCAAGGCGCGTTACGGCAAGTAGATCCTCAAGCGCTTCACCCGCTTCGCCACCGATCATCCGAGCCATCGCCAGCCGCGGCCAGTGCCGCGGCAAGCCGGCTCTTCTGCAAGGGAATCACGCCATGGAATCGACTGAAAACCTGAGCCAGGACGCCAACGCCATCGCGGCCAAAGTCCAACGCACCGTCGGCCGCGCCGTCAGCGGCGCCCACGCAACGATCGACCGGGTATCGAGTGCGGCGCATCCGGCCGTGGATCGCCTGGCCGCCGGCGCGCACGAGGCCGTCAACCGCGTCGACGGCACCGCCCACCGCACGGCGCGCGCGGTCGAGACGACGGCGCAGCAGTGGAAGGAGACCCAATCACGCGTCGCGGAACGCTGCTATCACCAGGTCCGCGAGAAACCGCTGGCGACACTGGGCGTCGCGCTTGCTACAGGTTTCGTGCTTGCCCTGCTTTGCCGGCGGCGCTAGGACGCCCGGCCGGGAGTATCGCGGTCGCCTCAAGGAGAACCCACATGCTCTATACCATCGCTATCATCCTGCTGATCCTCTGGCTGCTCGGCGTCGTCACTTCGACGACGATCGGCGGCTTCGTTCATCTGCTGCTCGTCGTCGCAGTCGTGCTCGTCCTCCTGCGGCTCATCAGCGGACGCAATGTCATGTAGCGGCGCGCAGACCGGCATCCCGGTCTGGCGCAGTTACACAGGCACACAGGCACCGGGCCGATGCGAGAGCATCGGCCCGGTGCCTGTCGGTGCTTGAACGTAACGCTTGTCAGTGCTTGCGATTGTCGCGCACCGCCTCCTTGATGTTGCCGGCCGCTTTTTGCGCCTTGCCTTCGGCCTGATTCTTCAAACCCTTGGCCTGTTGCTCGACGCTGCCGACCGCCTCGCCGACCTTTTGCTGCACTTTGCCACCGACGTCCTTGGCGGCACCCTTGACTTGATCCTTGTTCATCGCACTGTCCTCGTAAATGATCCGAAGCCCTACGCGAAACCCGCAGGTTTCGCCCCACGACCCGTCGCTGCGAATCGATGCGTTGAGGCTAACGGGAAAATGGGCGCCCATCTGTCGGTCAGCGCGCATACAGGCCAAGCTGGCGACGCCGACGCAAGATAAAGCGCCAGGGGAACTGCCGAGCGGGATCGGCGATGATCAGCCGCGCCGGCGCTGCGCTTCCCAGCGCCGGTCAGTGTCGGGGCGCGGAATCCGGCGCCGCGGAGCCGACGTGCGCCGGCGCAGATTGAGGTCTCGCCGGCTGCGCAGGATGGCGCAGAGCGAGAGAACCGCGATCACGACGACGAGGACAAAAAAAGCGCCGGGGCGGTCGATGATGGCTTCAATCATGGCGCAGACGGATTATGGACAGAACGCATTGGAACGCAGATCGCGGGCGGCGTTCCCGACGTTTTCGGCGTGCTCGCGCGCCGGCTTGCGCCTTCCTCCTTCGTCTGCCTTTCTGCTCAGTTCACTCGAGCGCACACCCGCATGCGATTCGTGACCGGCTTGGGACAGCGCACGACAGCCGAAACGACGCTGCCGCGGCATCCGGGGTATCATCGCGGCGAGAGGCTTCGCCGCCATTGGCGAAGCCTGGCGCCGCGGCAGCGGGCTCCTGGCTGCCCTTGCCACGCGGCGCAATGCCTGCTGAGCGCGTGCTCGCCGCGATGCGCCACGATTTTGGCGACGATGTCGAGAACGCGAGAACGGAAAGAACGCAAACCGGAGGAACACGATGATCGCTACGGACCCGCTTCCCTCGTCGGCAGGCGCGCCGCAATCTGCACACCCGGAAAGCGCCGGCCATTCTGAACACTCTGACGCCCTCGTCATTTTCGGCTTCACGGGCGACCTTGCGAGCAAGAAGATCTTCCCCTCGCTCTACGCGATGGCGAAGAAAGGCCGGCTCGATTTTCCGGTGATCGGCGTCGCCTCCTCCAAATGGACCAGCGAAGCGCTGCACGCCAAGGTCCGCGACAGCCTCAGCAACGAAGGCGGGATCGACGATGCCGCCGCTTTCGACCGCCTGCTCTCGCAGCTGCGCTACGTCAGCGGCGATTACCAGGACCCGGCGACCTTTCAGGCGCTCAAGGCGGCGCTCGGCCCGGCGCGGCATCCGGCGCATTACCTCGCGATTCCGCCCGCGCTGTTCGGCACGGTGATCAAGAGCCTCGGGGTTTTCGGCCTCGCCGAGGGCGGCCGCGTCATCGTCGAAAAACCTTTCGGTCGCGACCTCGCCTCGGCCAAGGAACTCAACGCCATCGCGCGCTCGGTGTTCTCCGAGCAGTCGATTTTCCGCATCGACCACTATCTCGGAAAAGAGGCGATCATGAACATCCTCTATTTCCGTTTTGCCAACTCCTTTCTCGAACCGATCTGGAATCGCAACCACGTCGCGAGCGTGCAGATCACCCTCGCCGAAAATTTCGGCGTCGGGCTGCGCGGCGCCTTCTACGAAAGCGCCGGCTGCCTGCGCGATCTTGTCGAGAACCACATTTTCCAGATCGTCGCGCTGCTCGCGATGGAGCCGCCGGCTTTCCAGAGCTATAGCGCGGTGCATGACGCCAAGGCCAACGTCTTTCGCGCCATGCGACCGCTCACGCCCGACTGCCTCGTGCGCGGCCAATACGAGGGTTATCGAGAGGAGAAAGGCGTCGCCCCCGATTCGGACGTCGAAACCTTCTGCGCGGTCAAGCTGCACATCGATTCATGGCGCTGGGCGGGCGTTCCCTGGTACTTGCGCGCTGGCAAGATGCTCGCCAATTCGGCAGGCGAAGTCCTGGTGCAGCTGCAGCCGCCGCCGCAACACCTCTTTGACGATTCGGCACCGACCGACGGGCGTGCCAACTATGTCCGCTTCCGCCTGCAACCGCTCTCGGCGATCGCGCTCGCGGCCAGGGTGAAGCGCCAGGGCAAGGAGTTCATCGGCGAACAGCACGAGCTTTATCTTTCGGAAAATCCCTGCGGCGATGAAAGCGAATCGACTTACGAAAGATTGCTTGGCGACGCGATGGTCGGCAACGGCGCGCTGTTCACGAGCCAGGACGCCGTCGAAGCGGCCTGGGCGGTCGTCGAGCCGGTCCTCGCCCACCATCACCCCGCGCTGCCTTACGCGCCGGGTAGCTGGGGACCGGCAGCGGCCGACGAGCTCATCGCGGGCGCCGGCGGCTGGAACAACCCGCAACCCGAGAGGCGCAACGAATTGACGCCGCGCGACTGCGGGCGGCGGGCAGCCGACGATAAGCCGGCCGGCTGACCGCCAGAACGCAGAAAGCCTGGCGCGCAGACCATCTGCGCGCCAGGCTTTTATCCCACCGCGGGCGGAAATCGATCAGGCCGATCAGGCCTTTTCGCGTTCGTCGCGTCGGCGCTGACGAGCCTCCTTGACGTTGGCGTGGGTGCCGAGGTAGTGCGCTTTCATCTCTTCGCTCGCCAATAGATTGGCCGCCGTGTCGGCAAGCATCACGCGGCCCGTCTCCAGCACATAGCCGCGGTTGGCGATCAAGAGCGCCATGCGCGCGTTCTGCTCGACGAGCAGGATCGTCGTCCCGGCCTTGTTGATTTCCTTGATCACCTTGAACACCTCCTGGATCAGAATCGGCGCGAGACCCAGCGACGGCTCGTCCATGATCAGGAGCTTGGCGGCGGACATCAGCCCGCGACCAATGGCGAGCATCTGCAGCTGACCGCCGGAGAGCTGCCAGCCCAAGCGCTCGCGAAAGTCCGCCAGGATCGGAAAGAGCGCGAAGACGCGGTCGAGGTCGTTCTGGATCTCGACTCGCGACGCCCCTTTGCGCGGCGTCGCACCGAGCATCAGGTTGTCCATGACGGTGAGGCCCGGGAAGATATGCCGTCCCTCCGGCACATAGGCGATCCCGAGTTCGGCGATGTCCTCGGTTTCCTTGCCGGTGATGTCCTGACCGAGGAACTCGATCTTGCCCTGGGCTGGTTTCTGGAGGCCGGTGATGGACTTGATCGTCGTGCTCTTGCCGGCGCCGTTCGCGCCCAAAAGGGCAACGATTTCTCCGGCATTCACCTCGAGCGTCACCCCCTTCAGGGCCTGAATGGCGCCGTACCAGGTTTCGATTCCCTCGACCTTAAGCATTTTCCACCTCCGTCCCCAGGTAAGCGTCGATCACCTCCTGGTTCGTCTCGATCTCTTCGGCCGAACCGTCGGCGATCTTGCGGCCAAAGTTCAGCACCGTGATGTGGTCGGACACGTTCATGACGAGGTTCATGTCGTGTTCGACGAGCAGAATCGTGATTCCGCGTTTTCTGATCTGGAACAGGAGATTGACGAGCGTTTCGGTTTCGGCGGCGTTCAAGCCCGCTGCCGGCTCGTCGAGCAGGAGCAGTGTGGGATCGGAGACGAGGGCCCGTGCCATTTCGAGCAGCCGCTGCTGTCCATACGGCAGGCTGTTGGACTGCGCAAGCTCCTTGCCCTTGAGCCCGACGAATTCGAGCACCTCGAGGGCCTTCTCGCGCATCCTGGATTCCTCGGCCTGCTGCGCGGGCGGATGGAAGACGCTGCTGAGCAGGCCCGACCTCGCCTGGCATTGCTGCCCGACGAGCACATTGTCAAGCGCCGTCAGCTCGCCGAAGAGGCGGATGTTCTGGAAGGTTCGCGCGATCCCGAGCGAGGTAATGAAATGCGGCTTGCGACCGGCGATGTCGGTGCCCTGCAGGCGGATTTGGCCGCCAGTCGGGATGTACAGGCCACTTAGCATGTTCAGGGTCGTCGTCTTGCCCGAGCCATTGGGCCCGATCAAGGCCTGGATTTCGCCCCGGCGCACCTCGATATCGACGCCGTCGACCGCCTTCAGTCCGCCGAAGTGCTTGGCGAGGCCCTTGACGCTGAGCAGCACCTCTCCGGCCCCTTGAGTGGCGCCGACGTTGGCCGCGCCGGCGTTTTTCGCTGCGGAAGGCGATGACGACGATGCGGCAGACCGCTGAGCGCCGGCGTTCCACCACTCGCGCAAACGCTGGCTGATGCGCGTTTGCTTCACCAAACCGGTGATGCCGCCCGGCATGTAAATCATGATCAGCACGATGCCGGCGGCATAGACCATCATGTAGTAGTTCTTCAGGAAGCGCAGCACTTCCGGCAACAGCGTCATCAGCACGGAGCCGATGATCGAACCGACTGCCGAACCGTTGCCGCCGAGAACGGCCATGACGAGGAACATCACCGACTGTTCGAACGAGAACGTATCCGGGCTGATGTAGTGCGAGCAGCTGTGCGCGTACATCCAGCCGCCGAAACCTGCGTAACCCGCCGACAGGGCAAAGGCCATGACCTTGTAGTAGGTCGTGTCCACGCCGGTGGTTTCGGCGGCCATCTCGTTCTCGCGGATCGCCATGAAGGCGCGACCGACGCGGGAGTTTTTGAGATTGATCGCGCCCCAGGTGAAGAGAATCAGCGAAATGGCCGCCACGTAGAAGAACTCTCCGGGGTCATCGAGCTCGGTCGAGCCGATCCACGGCGACGGGATCTTGATGATGCCGTCGGAGCCGCCGGTGAGCCAGATCGCATTGACGAGAACGAGTTGCAGGATGATCCCGAAGCCGATCGTCGCCATCGCGAGATAGTGGCCCGAGAGCTTCAGCGTCGGAATTCCCAGCAGCACGCCGAACAGGGCCGCCGTGAAAAACGCGGCGAACATTCCCACCCATACGGGAACGCCCAGCTGCGTCGTCAGGAGCGCCGAAGTGTAGGCGCCTACGCCCCAGAAAGCGGCTTGGGCGAGCGAGAGCTGGCCGGCGTATCCGAGAACGATGTTGAGGCCGATGGCGGCGATCGAGAAGCTCATGGCGAGGTTGATCAGGTTGAGCCAATAGCTGCTCGTCACCACCCGGGGCAACAGAACGACGGTTGCGACGAGGCAGACCGGGATGAGTATTTTTCTAAGGTCGATGTTCATCGACGCACCTATGCCTTCTCGGCGATTTTCTCGCCGAAGAATCCCTGGGGACGGATGAGGAGAACCAGGATCAGGATGATGAATGCGAAGGCATCGCGGTAGGCGCTCGAAACGTAATAAGCCCCGAATACTTCGACCACGCCGAGAAAGATCCCGCCGACGATGGCCCCGGGAACACTCCCGAATCCACCGACGATCGTCGAGCAGAAGGCCTTCAGGCCGAGCATGCCGCCCATCTCCTTGGTCACGAAAAAGATCGGTCCGACGAGAACCCCCGCCGCAGCCCCGAGGATCGAGCTGTAGGCAAAGGTGATGGCGATCATCGTCGTCACCCGGATGCCGAGCAGCCGCGCCATTTGCTTGTCCTGCGCGGTGGCCTGCAGCATCTTGCCGAGCTTCGTTTTTTCAAAAAGGAAATACTGGAAGGCGAGCAGCGCGAGCGTGCACAGGATGATGACGATGTACTGCGGATCGACATACACCCCCCAGAGGTTGATGGCCTCAGAGGAAACCGGCCGCGGCATCGACATCGGCTCGGCGCCGAAGACGTTCTGCGCCCCGTTTTTGAGAAAGATGCCGACGCCGATGGTGCTGATGACGACCGGCAGGAAGGTGCGGTTGCGCAGCGGGTAGTAGGCAATCCGCTGGAAGACGATGCCGAAAACTCCCATGAAGAGCACGGTGGCCACGCAGGTCACGGCAAACGGAAGATTCAGCTCGGTCAGCAGCCACACGGCGACGAAAGCGGGGATCATCACGAATTCGCCCTGCGCGAAATTGACGACGCCTACCGCATTGAAAATCAGCACGAAGCCCAAGGCCACCAGGGCGTAAATCGAACCCATGGCAAGACCTGCGACGATCATCTGGAGATTGGTCGACCAATCCATTTTAGGAATTCCTCCCACGCACGACCGACCCCGGCATTGCTGCCGGGGTCAGACAGACATCAGTTATTGATTCAAGGACGCTGGGAGGCGTTTACTTGGCGGCGACTTTGACGACCTTCAGGAGCTTCGGCACGCCTTTTTCGATCTGCACGACGCTCACTTCATTGAGGCCGTCGCCGTTGGGCGTGAAATTGAAAGTGCCAAGAACGCCAACGTAGTTCTTAGTGGCGAGGATGGCTTCGCGAATCTTGTCGCGATTTTCGCCGCCCTTCTTGATGGCGTTGCTAAGGATGTACAAGGCGTCGTATGCCCAGACCGAGGTACCATCGTAGTCTTCGTTGTATTCCTTCCTGTAGGCCTCGGCGTAGCGCTTGCTCATTTCACTCGATCCCGGAACGAGGTCGGCGACGGCCAACAGGCCATCGGCTGCCTCCTTCGAAAGAACCAGGCAGTCCTTCATCTGGCTCGAAGGCGAACCGATATATTTGAAAGGCGATCCGAGCTGGCGGAGTTGGCGTTGGATCAGGGCGACGTCCTCGGGATTGGGAGCGTAAACCACCATGATTTCGGCGCCCGCGTTCTTCAGCGACAGCAGGTGGGCGGTGTATTCCTTTTCCTTGGTCGCGAACTTCTCGCGCTTGACGATCGTGAGCCCGTTCTCCTTGGCGAATTGCTCGACGAGATCGGCACCGCCGGTACCAAACGCATCGATGTCGTGCAGGATGCCGACCTTGGTGAACTTGGTGTCTTCCTTGATGTACTTGATCATCGCCGCCGCGGCGATCGAGTCATCCGCGCGCATGCGGAAGAGCCAGGGGTTGCCCTGACGCGTCAGCGTGAAGTTGGTGCCGCCGATCATCGACGGGATGCCGTATTTCTTGACCGCGTCCGACGACGCGAGGATCTGCGTGCTCTTTACGAAACTGACCTGGGCCAGGACTTTTTCCTGCTCGACGGCATTCTGGAGGGCCGCCAGCGCACCGGGGTTCGACGACTGGTTGTCGACGATGCGAAGGTCGATCTTCTTTCCATTGATGCCGCCGGCCGCGTTGATTTCCTTCAGCGCCAGCTTGATCGCCTTGATCTGCAAAGCGCCTTCGGCGGCGGAGACGCCGGTGACGGGCGGCGTGAAGCCGATACGAATGTCCTGTGCGATCGCGGCGGAGCTGGCAAGCATCCCCAGGCCCACGGCGAAGAGTAAATTTCCCAGCAAACCAGATTGTGACTGTTTCATACCTTCCCCCTGTTTTATCGGTTGAAATTTTTTCAGGTATAAGCCAGTTGCCACTGCCGCCTGCTACGCTAATTCCCGTCAACGGCCATCATTACCGGCTCATGCAAGATCTTGTTGTTCAGCGTTCTCGGACACCCGATAGGTGACCATGTAATGATTGGGTTGTCAACCGCAACGCCGCAGATTGACTGGTACGCGAGCACCTGAAGAGCCCGCCGAAAAGCAAGCGTGATCAGCGACTCAGCAGCTTTCGCGCGCGCGCAACCACGTTGTCGACAGTGAAGCCGTATTCGCGCAACAGCACTTCGCCGGCAGCTGACGCGCCGAAGCGATCGACGACGAGCATCTCGCCGCGCGCTCCGATGTAGCGCTCCCAGCCCTGCCCGGCGCCAGCCTCGACGGCAAGCCTTGCCGACACGGCGGGCGGCAGCACTTCGTCGCGATATTTCTGCGGCTGCGCGGCGAAAAGATCCCAGCTCGGCATCGAAACGCAGCGCACGGCGATGCCTTCCTCGCGCAGGCGCTCCGCGGCGGCGACGATGAGGCCGACTTCGGCACCGCTCGCGATCAGGATAAGTTGCGGCGCTTGTCCGGCTGCGCTCGTTTCGCTCAGGACGTAAGCGCCTCGGCGCAGGCCTTGCGCGCTCGCGCAGATGTTGCGGTCGAGCGTGCCCACGTCCTGTCGCGAGAGCACGAGCAGGACCGGTCGCTCGCGCGTTTCGACTGCCACCTGCCAGGCAGCCGCCGTCTCGTTGGCGTCTGCCGGACGGACGACGATGACGCCCGGAATCGCGCGCAGGTTGGCCAGCTGCTCGACAGGCTGATGCGTCGGGCCGTCCTCGCCGACGGCGACGCTGTCGTGCGTGAACACGTGGATGACGTGCATCCCGGTGAGTGCCGCGAGCCGGATCGGCGGCCGCATGTAGTCGGAAAAAATCAGGAAGGTCGAGCCAAACGGGATGAAGCCACCGTGGGCGGCGAGGCCATTGACGATCGCGCCCATCGCGTGCTCGCGCACGCCGAAATGCAGATTGCGGCCGGCATAGGGACGAACGTCGGGACGACCATCCGCAGCCTCGGCCGATGCACTGAACTCGCCGAGGCCCTTGAGCGCGGTATGCGTCGACGGATCAAGATCGGCCGAGCCGCCGAAGAGCGCCGGCAGGCGTGGCGCGATCGCGTTCATCACGCGACCGCCGGCGACGCGCGTCGCCATGCCCTTGGCGTCGGCCGGAAAGACCGGCAGATCGGCGTCCCATCCGGGCGGCAACTCGCCGTGCAGGCGCGTGTCGAGCTCTTGCGCAAGTTCCGGGAAAGCGATGCGGTAGGCATCGCAGCGCCGGTTCCATTCGGCTTCGGCGGCCTCGCCGCGCGAGAGCGCCTCGCGAAACACGGCGAGCGCCGCGTCCGGGACGTAGAAGCGCGGCGCCAGCGGCCAGCCGAGCTTCTCCTTCGTCGCCTTTACCTTGGCCTCGCCGAGCGGCGAGCCATGCGCCTTGTAACTGTCCTGTTCGGGCGAGCCGTAGCCGAGGTGCGTGCGCACGACGATCAGTGACGGCCGTCCCGTCTCGGCGCACGCTGCCTTGAGCGCCGCGTCGATCGCCTCGACGTCGTTGCCGTCGGCGACCTCGATCGTCTGCCAGCCGTAGGCCTCGAAGCGGCGCCCGCGCTCTTCGCTGAAAGTGAGGGCCGCGGGTGCGGCGAGCGTCACCTCGTTGTCGTCGTAAAGGCAGACGAGCTTGCCAAGCTTGAGGTGTCCGGCGAGCGAAGCGGCTTCGCTCGCGACGCCCTCCATGAGGTCGCCGTCGCTCACCAGCGCGAAAGTGCGGTGATCAATGACGCTGTGTCCGTCGCGATTGTAGCGGGCGGCAAGATGCGCCTCGCCGATCGCCATGCCGACCGCATTGGCAAGTCCCTGCCCGAGCGGCCCGGTCGTGACCTCGACGCCCGGGGTTTTCTCGCGCTCGGGATGGCCCGGCGTCTTGCTTTCCCATTGCCTGAAGGCTTTCAGGTCGTCGAGCGAGAGCGCGTAGCCGGTCGCAAAAAGCAGGCTGTAGAGCAGCGCCGACCCGTGCCCGGCAGAGAGCACGAAGCGGTCGCGGTCGGCCCACGCGGGGTTTGCCGGGTGGTGCCGCAGATTGCGCGTCCACAGGACGTAAGCCATTGTCGCCGCACCCAGCGGCAGGCCGGGATGGCCGCTGTTCGCCTGCTCTACCATATCGACCGAGAGAAAGCGCAGGGTATTGATGCATTGCTGCTCGAGCGTCGCGTCCATGGCAACTCCTTTGCGCCTCGTTTCAGCTCGGCGGCGCGGTCGCAGGCGGCCCCTCGATCACCGCCGAATATTCGCCGCGCCGCGCCGCACGGTTGTCGTTGGCTCGCGCCAGCAAAGCGAGTTGCGCCAGCGCGGCCCGGTCGGCTTGCCCGCGCCAGATCTCCAGCGCGTCCTGCTGGATTGCGCGCGAAAACGAAAAGCTGAGCGCCCAGGGTACAGGCGCGTGCGAGGCAACAGGCGGGGATGCGTGCGACGGCTTGGCGCGCAGGCTCATCGCGTTGAGCCGCGCCGAGGCGAGCGCGGCGGGCTGCCCACCGGAAAGAAAAGCGACGCCGGGGACGGCGGCGGGCACCGTGCGCAAAAGCACCCGCAACGTCGCCTCGGCAACCTCATCGACGCCTTCCTGAACCGGGCAGGCGAGCCCGGGCAATACCATATTGGTTTTGAGGATCAGCGCTTCGAGAACGACGCCCTGCCCGCTCATCTCGTTGAAGACCGCGCGCAACACGCGGCTCGTCGCTTCGGCGCAGCGCTCAAGCGTGTGCTCGCCGTCCATCAGCAATTCGGGCTCGATCACCGGAACGAGTCCGGCCTCCTGCGCGAGCGCGGCAAAGCGAGCGAGCGCGTGGGCATTGGCGGCAATGCAGGCGGTCGTCGGCAGGCCTTCGCCGACCGCGATGACGGCCCGCCATTTGGCAAAGCGCGCGCCCATTTCAAGGTACTGCGCACAGCGCTCGCGCAGGCCGTCGAGGCCTTCGCTGATTTTTTCGCCCGGGTGTCCGGCAAGCGCGCGGGCGCCGGTATCGACCTTGATCCCGGCAATGATGCCGGCCTCGGCGAGCGCCTCGACGAACGATGTGCCAGCGCTGGTTTGCTGGCGGATCGTCTCGTCGTAGAGGATCGCGCCGCTGACGGCGTGCGCCAGCCCCGGCGTCGTCACGATGAGTTCGCGCCAGGCGCGGCGCGCCTCGGCGGTTTCGGGAATGCCGAGCCTGGCAAAGCGCTGGTTGCAGGTCGGATTGCTCTCGTCCATCGCGAGCAGGCCGCGATCGCCGGCAAGGAGCGCGCCAACGGTCGTGAGCAGCGCCGCTGAAGCGGCCGTCATCGCGGCTTGTCCTCCGCGCCGGCTTCCTCCCTCGCGGCGCAAGGCCGAAGTTCGACGAGCGCCGGGAGGTCGGCAAACCTGCAGATGATGGCCGTCTTCATCGTCTTTTGAGGGGAGCGCAAATGAGGGAAGGATGGAAGGGCCTGGATTGCAGCGGAGCGAGGGAGCGGCGCCTCGTGCCGTGGCACGTTGGCAACTCGGGGTTGAGCGCCGCGCATTGATCTGCAATGAAGATTAGCGAGGCGATGGCGCCGCCATCTGTGCGCCAGCGAACGCATGCGCGCCGCTGGCAATACGGCGAGCCGGCTCGCCGGGCGGGAAACGTCGCAAGGCCTTGTACCGGCTGCCAGATCAGCCGTCTTCGAAGAAGCGCAGGCCGCCGTGCTTCGCACCTTGGCATCGCCGCGCCGCTCCGGCCCTCCGATCGCTCCCCGCCCCTGCTCTCCCTCCCCCTCTCGCCTCTTGTCTCTTGCCTCTTGCCTCGCCCTTGTTCGGCGCTTCAGACCTTTGGCATATCGTAATATGACTTTCGGAATAATTGCAAGCCATATATGCTTTACGCATTTCCGGGCCAAGACAGCGCCGACCGCGGCATCCCCATGGCCGGCAACTCAACGCCGCCTTCAGGGTCGAAGCTTGGGCAAAGCCAGGCGCTGCGGCAGCGCGGCCACGCGTCCCTGGCGTTTCGCGAAGGAGGCAAATGAAGTTCAAGGATTACTACGAGGCGATGGGCGTCGCAAGGACGGCGAGCGCGGACGAAATCAAGAAGGCGTATCGCAAGCTCGCCCACAAGTACCACCCGGACGTGTCCAAGGACCCGAAAAGCGAAGAGCGCTTCAAGGAAATTGCCGAAGCCTACGCCACGCTTAAGGATCCGGAGAAGCGCCAGGCTTACGACGAACTCGGGCGGCGCGCCCCGGGCGAGCAATTCACGCCGCCGCCCGACTGGCAGCGGCATTTTCACGCCGACGCGGCGGCCTTCGACGACGTCGATCTTTCCGACTTCTTCGCGGCCTTCGGGCGCGCGCGTCATGGCGCTCATGGCGCTCATGGCGCTCATGGCGGCCAGGGCGGGCGCGGGCGCGCTCACGCCTTCGCGCAGCCCGGTCAGGACTACGAAGTCGTCGCACCGGTCTCGCTCGAGCAGATTTTCCACGGTGGCGAAATCGAAGTGCGCGCCGAACTGCCCGAGTTCGATGCCAACGGGCTCGCGCATCGCGCGCCGCGCAGCTTCCGCATCACCCTCCCCAAAGGCGCCGCCGACGGCCAGCGTCTGCGGCTTGCCGGCAAGGGCGGGCCTGGTTTCAACGGCGGCCGGCCGGGCGACCTCTACGTCGCCCTGTCGCTGCAGCCGCATCGGCTCTATCGCGTCAGCGGTCGCGACCTTTACGTCGATCTGCCGCTCGCGCCCTGGGAAGCGGTGCTCGGAACGACGCTGCGCCTGCCGACCTTGAGCGGCGTCGTCGATCTCAAGATCAAGCCGGGGACAACGTCGGGCCAGAAGTTGCGCCTCGCCAGACGCGGGCTGGCGGCGACCGACGGCAGTGCCGGCGCGCTCTACGCGGTCGTAAAGATCGACGTCCCCGCCGCCCCCAGCGCAGCCGAACGCGAGCTCTACGAAAAGCTCGCGGCGGTCTCGGCATTCCGGCCGCGCCAGCATTTCAACCCGGGAGAGCATTCATGAACAAGGCGCTCGCCGACTCGTTCTGGCTCGATGACCAGGACGTCTGCGGCATCGAACACCTCGCGGAGTTTTCAGGCCTGTCGATCGAGGAGATCGCCGACCTCATCGACACCGGCGTCATCGCACCCGCGGCCGCCGGCCCTGCCCCAACCTTCCAGTTGAGCACGATCCTGACGGTGAAGACCGCGCGCCGCCTGCGCGACGATTTCCAGCTCGACATCAACGGCATCACGCTCGCGCTGACCTTGCTCCGGCGCATCGACGAGCTGCAGCAGGAACTCACCGCGCGTTCGGCGGCGGCGATTCGGCATATCCGCTGAAGCCCTGGATAAAACGTTTCACGGAGCGCTTGTCTTGCACCCGAGATCGAGTGCACAATTGCCGCTTGCCGGCTGGCCGAGGCTGCAAACGGGCGTTTATCCGGGTCGTCGGCGCGATCTTTTAAGGTGAATTGAGTCTTGGTGGAAAAGTCCGAAAGCGGTTCCGCGGAAGCTGCGGGCAAACGTGCGACGAGCGCCCCGGGCGCTGCCGACGCGGGCGCCGACGCCTTGCAGGAGGCGACAAAGGAAGGCACGCGGCGCCTCATCGACGGGCGCGAACGCGTCTTCTACGCGGGCCACTGGATCCGCACCTATCCGGTGCCGGCGAACTCGCTCGAGGCCAAGAAGCGCCTCATCGAAGCGCTCACCCGACGCCTCTTCAACCATACCGAGCATGGCCTCAACATCCCCGGCACGCGGCTCGCCGAAGCGCGGCAAAGCTATGAAGCCGAAACCGACCTTGGCAAGCGCCGGGTCAAGGGCGCGATGCTCGCCGGCGCGATGTTCAACCGCGCCACCGACATTTTCCGCAAGCTCGTCGAACTGCAGGCCGAAGGCGTCGAGATCAACAGCAGCGACGCGCTGATGCGCGAGTGCGGCAAATGCCTGGTCGAAGCGATGAAGCTCGGGCGCTTCGTTCTGCACCGCAGCGGCGAAGAAGGCATCGACGAATTGTGGGGGGAGCCCTTCCGCGTCTTTTCGATCCCGATCGAAGATTTTTACGAGAGCCGCTACATCAAGATCGGGCAGACGATGCGCGACATCGACCGCATCGCCGACGCGATGATCGAGACCTTCGCGGGCGTCCCCGCTTTCGCCGGCATCGCCGCGCCGATCCGCGATTTTGCCGCGGCGGCGCGCACCAAGGTCGAAACGCTGCGCACCGATCCCGACATCTTCGACGCCTGGTCCGAACTCGTCACCGCCGCCGAACGGCTCGCGAGCTTTGCGAGCGACGGGCAGACGACGGCGAACGCCGCGCCCGACCAAGCGCCGGCTCACAATCTTGCCGACGGCGTGCAACTTATCCGGGGCGGCCGCGACCTCATTTTCTACCTGACGCGCGCGCGCACGCCGATGCCCAAGAGCACGCGCGAATACATCGAGCGCTGCGCCATCTATCGCGAAACCGGCCGCGCGCCGACGCAACCCGCGCCGCTGCCGGCCTGAGGCTTGAATGCCGCTGCCATGCTGCGCGCGCGTTGCCGCGGACGGCGCAAAGCGGCGGGCTCGTGTGGCGTTTTTGAAAAATCCGTAGAGGGGCAAACGAATGGATGCAGAAATCCTTTTTGAGCGCCGCGAAAGCGGTGGCTTGCCGTGGGCGCAAATCACCCTGAACCGCCCCGACAAGGGCAACGCGCTGACGCTGCCGATGCTCGACCGCCTCGGCGGCATCGCCGACGAACTGCAGCGCGATCGCGAGACGCGAGCCGTCGTCGTGCGCGCCCGCGGCCGCTTTTTTTGCACCGGCGGCGACATCGCGGCCTGGAGCGCGCTGACGCCCAACGACATGGGTCGCGACTGGATCCTGCGCGGCATCGACGTTTTCGAGCGCATCGCGCAGCTGCCCCAACCCGTGATCGCCGCAATCACCGGCCACGCGCTCGGCGGCGGGCTTGAGCTCGCGCTCGCGGCCGACCTTCGCATCGCCGTGAAGAGCGCCAAGCTCGGCTCTCCGGAAGCGACGCTCGCGATGATCCCGGGCTGGATGGGGACGCGGCGCCTCGCCGAGATGATCGGGCCGGCGCGGGCGCGCCACATGCTGCTCCTCGCTTCGCCGATCAGCGCTGCTCAGGCCTGCGACTGGGGACTCGTGACAGCGCTCGCCGAAGACGAAGCCGACCTCGACGCAAAGGTCGGCGCCTGGCTCGATCGCCTGCTCGCCAACGGGCCTTCGGCGCTGGCCCTGATCAAGGGTCTGCTCGCGACGATGCACGAGGACCTGCGGCAACATCACGCGAGCGCCGTGGCGCAGGCGCTGGGCACCGAAGATTGCAAGGAAGGCGTGCTCGCCTTCGCCGAAAAACGCGCGCCCGTCTATCGCAATCGTTGATGACCTTGCAGGTGGCAGGACCAGCCGAGCTGGGCGCCTAGAAACGCAGCGTCAGCGCGATCGTCATCGCGGCGAGAATGACAGCGACCACCGTGCCGCCGATGGCCAGGCGCGTCAGCCGCCGCCGTTCGCGCTCGAGCGTTTGCACGAGCTGACTGTTCTGTTCGGCGAGCGCCTTGATCAGCTCGGACGAGGCCTGCAGCTCTTCGCGCAAGCCGCGCAGTTCGCCCTCGAGCGCGGCGACCCGCGCCGGCAGGCTCGCTTCGCGGGCCGCGCCCTCAGCTTCGTCCTCGCCCGGCGCTTTACGGCTCTTGCGTCCCGTATTCCAGAGCCGCGCCGCAGCTTCGGCGATCCTGGGCGCGTTGTCGACGACCTGTCCCCAGGGAATGTTCGACAGTACGGTGGTGATGAGCGGTCCGACGGCCATGACAGATCCTTGCGATAGCAAGCCTGCGATTGTCGGCGCTCGCGCGCGGCATGGCAAGCTTGCGCCATTCGCGCCTTCGCTTCGGCACGCCGCTTGCTGCGCCAAACCCAGTCCGCATGCGAAGGAGAGTGACGTGGAAACCCAACAGGCAAGCGCATCGAACCCGGTCCTGCGCGGCAGGAAAGTGGCCGTGCTGATGACCGACGGTGTCGAACAGAGCGAGTACATCGAACCTCGCCGCTTTCTCGAAGCGCGGGGCGCAAAGGTGATCCTCGTTGCGCCGAAGGCGCCGGGCGAAGCGGTTCAGGGCTTCAATCATCTCGACCCGGGCGAGCGTTTTACCGTTGAAATGGACTTGCGCGAGGCGAGGGCCGCCGAGTTCGACGCCCTCGTCCTGCCCGGCGGCGTCGCCAACCCGGACGCGCTGCGCCTGCGCGCCGATGCCATCGCCTTCATCGCCGATTTCGGCGCTGCCAACAAGCCGATCGCGGCGATCTGCCACGGCCCGTGGACGCTGATCGACGCCGGCATCGCGAGCGGCAGGCGCATGACGAGCTGGCCGAGTTTGCAGAACGATTTACGCAATGCCGGCGCGCAGTGGAGCGATGAGCCCGTCGTCGTCGATGGCGCCCTGGTGACGAGCCGCAAGCCCGCCGACCTTCCGCTGTTCAACGACGCGTTGCTGCAGGCGCTGGGTGGGAGCAATTCCGCTACAGACGCCGCAGCACCTGAAACGGCGTATGAAGCCGAGCCGGACGATGTCAGCGAGGAGAAGCACAACGTCCAGGACGACCCGGGCAGCCAGACGACCGGCTGAGCTGCGAGGGCAGTCCCATGAGATTTGGCCCGCCCGGACCGATTCGAACGGCCTACCCCTTGGTTCGAAGCCAAGTGCTCTATCCAAATGAGCTACGGGCGGTGTTGATTTTTAGCGACTGGCGCCGAGACGATCTGCCCGCCGTCATCCTCGCGCAAGGCCTGCAGCGCCAAGAAACGCCAGAGCGAACTATAGCTCATGTCAGGCCGATAAATCAGCAGGCAGTCGGTAAAGCGTTCGGTATTGAACTGCGCCCGAAAACGAGCAGCCGGCCCGGGTCGCGCCGGAATCAGCGGGAGCGCGGCCTGTCCAAGCGCACTCGTGACTGAATGAAAGGAGAGAAGGCCATGGCCAAGGACAGTGATCGAAACGAGCAGGCGCCGACGCCGGCGCTGCCTCGGGAAGAACACCGCTGGCTCGAGCAACTCGTCGGCGAATGGACGAGCGAAGCGCAGATGACGATGGCGGGGGCGCCCGCCGAGGCGTGCCAGGGCAGCGAAAGCGTGCGCAGCCTGGGCGGCCTGTGGATTCTCGCCGAGGGCCAGGGCGAGATGCCGGGCGGCGGCCGCGCGCAGATGCTGCTGACCCTCGGTTACGACCCGGCAAGCAAACGCTACGTCGGCACCTGGGTCGGCTCGATGATGACGCACCTCTGGGTCTATGACGGCGAACTCGATGCGAGCGGCAAAGTCCTCACGCTCAACTCGCAAGGCCCCGACATGTCGCCCGGGGCGGCTGCCGGAAAACTCGTGAGGTACAGGGACGTGATCGAGATCAAGAGCGCCGACCACCGCATCCTGACTTCGCACTGCCAGGCCGAGGACGGCAGCTGGCAGCACTTCATGACCGCCCAGTACTGGCGCAAGAACTGAGCGTCGCGCTTTTACGAAGCGCATGACTTGCCGCGCCGCCGCCGGGCGCGGCGCTTGCTCCCGGAAGAGGTTTTTTCCCCGCGAGGCGCATGATGGCGACCGACAAACCGCTGGTGCTGATCACTGGTTCGGAAGGAAGGATAGGCCGCGCCATCGCCGCGGCGCTGGGCGAAGGCTATGCCGTCGTCGGTTTCGAGCGCAAATGCGAGAGCGAGCACTGCATCGAGGCCGACGTCAGCTCGGCCGAGAGCCTCGAGGGCGCCTGCCGCAGCCTGCGCGAGCGCTACGGAAACCGCATCGCCTCGGTCATCCACCTTGCCGCCTACTACGATTTTTCGGGCGAGGCCGACCGCCTCTACGACGAAGTCAATGTCGAAGGCACGCGCCGCCTGCTGCGCGCGCTCGCAGGCTTCGAGGTCGAGCAGTTCGTCTATGCCAGCACGATGCTCGTGCATGCGCCGACCGAGCCCGGCGTGCCGATCGACGAAGAGAGTCCGCTCGCGCCAAAATGGCCCTACCCGCAGTCCAAGGTCGCCGCCGAGGACGTCGTTCGCCGCGAGCGGGGTTCGACGCCGGCCGTCATCTTCCGGATCGCCGGCGTCTATACCGACGACTGCGAGGTGCCTTCGCTCGCCTACCAGATCCAGCGCATCTACGAGCGCCAGATGCTCTCGCGCGTCTTCCCGGGCGACCCCTCGCACGGCCAGGCTTTCGTCCATCTCGAGGACGTCGCTGGAGCCTTCCGCCTCGCCGTCGAAAAGCGGCAAGCGCTGCCGCCCGAAACGAAGCTGCTGATCGGCGAGCCGACGAGCGAGAGCTACGAAGCGCTGCAAAACCTCATCGGCCGCCTCATCCACGGCGAACCCTGGCCGACGCGGCGCGTCCCCAAGCCGCTCGCGGCGACCGGCGCCTGGGCGCAGGACGTCATCGAAAACGTCGTGCCGGACGCGATCGACCGGGGCATCGAGCCCTTCGTCAAACCCTTCATGGTCTGGCTCGCCGACGACCACTACGAGCTTGACATCGCGCGCGCGACGAAACTGCTCGACTGGCAGCCGCGCCACAGCCTGCGCGGAACGCTGCCGAAAATGATCGGCAGGCTCAAACAAGACCCGGCCGCGTGGTACAGGAAAAACCGCATCCCGCTCTCGCTCTGGCTCGAGGACCTCGCCGCCCGCCCGGAACCGGAAGCGCAGCTGATCGCCGAATACGAGGCGCTCGACCGTCGCGAACACCGGCAGACGCTGTGGTGTCATTTTGCCAACGTCGCGCTCGCTCTCTGGCTGATCTCCAGCCCCTTCGTCTTTGGCCTTGCCTCCGAGTGGCGGGTCGCCGGCGAACTGATCGCGCCCAACCAGCGCGGCCTTGAGCTTTCGGCGACCTGGATGACGCTGAGCGATATCGTCAGCGGCGTGCTCATCGCCCTCTTCGCGCTGCTCTCGATTTCGCGGCCGCTCGCCTGGGCGCGCTGGCTGACCGCCGCGCTCGGCAGCTGGCTGCTCTTCGCGCCGCTCGTCTTCTGGACGCCGAGCGCCGCGGCCTACGCCAACGACACCCTGGTCGGCGCCCTCGTCATCGTCCTCGCCATTGGCATTCCGCCCGCCCCCGGGGTCAATCCGGTCGCCCGCCTGGGCGGGCCGGACACGCCGCTTGGCTGGGACTACAGCCCGTCGGCGTGGAACCAGCGCCTGCCGATCATCGCGCTCGCCTTCGTCGGGCTCTTCGTCTCGCGCTATCTCGCCGCCTTTCAGCTCGGCCACATCGACGCCGCCTGGGATCCCTTCTTCGGCGAGGGCACCGAGCGCATCATCACTTCGGCGGCCTCCGAAGTCTGGCCGGTCTCCGACGCCGGCCTCGGCGCGGCGACTTACGTCCTCGAGATCGTCACCGGCGTCATCGGCGACAAGCGGCGCTGGCGCACGATGCCCTGGCTCGTCCTGCTCTTCGGCCTGATGATCGTTCCGCTCGGCGCGGTGAGCCTCTTCTTCATCATCATCCAGCCCGTGCTCATCGGCACCTGGTGCACGCTTTGCCTGATCGCCGCGGCAGCGATGCTGCTGCAGATCCCCTACTCGTTTGACGAAATCCTGGCGACGCTGCAATTTCTCGGCGAGCGGCGGCGAGAGGGCAAGAACCTCTGGCACGTGCTCGTGCATGGCGACACGATCGATGGCGGCAGCGCCGACGACTCGGACAACTTCGAAGCCTCGCCCGCCGCGGTGGTGAAGGAAATGCTCAAGGGCGGCGTCAGCGTTCCGTGGAACCTCGTCGCCTGCATCGGCGTCGGCGCGCTGCTGATGCTGAGCCGGGTCCTTTTCGACGCGACGGCAAGCGCCGCCGACAACGACCATGTGGTCGGATCGCTCGTCATCACCTTCGCCATCATCGCCCTGGCCGAGGTCGCGCGCCCGCTGCGCTGGATCAACGCCGCTTTCGGCGCCTGGCTGCTCCTCGCGCCCTGGGTCCTCGACGGCTATTCGCGCTCGGGCATGGCCTTCAGCTTGCTCGCCGGCTTGCTGCTGATCGCCCTCTCGCGGCCGCGCGGCAAGATCGAGAGTCACTACGGCGCCTGGGATCGCCGCATCCGCCCGAACTCGTCACAAGCAAGCCAGTGAAACGCATGTCCTACCGGAGCGATCAGCCAACCCTGCTCGGCAAAGTCGCGATAGACTCGCTCGCTTGCGAGCCGGGAATAAAGCGTGGGATACCTCAAGATCGTGTTTCTGGCAGCGTTGCCGCTGCTGCTGTACCTGCTGCTGCGGCCTTCGGCACGCCGGCAGCTGCGCAGATTTTTCGGCGCCATGCTCTGGGCAGCCAGCGCCATCAGCGCGCTCACCGGCAGCTTTCTCTTCGCCGATGCAAGGGGAGACTACTGGGTGCTTGTCGGCGGTTTCCTGCTTTGGCTCTTTGCCGCTTACGCCGCCCTCGTCGCGCGCGCAGTCGACCGGGCCGGGAAGCGCCTTCCTGCCGCTGAATAGTTTCAGCGTCTGCGCATTCGTTCGGCATCGTCGCGATCCGCGCATGTGCCCATTGAACAGACAGTGACTGCGCTATTGGCCACGATAATGGCCGGCGACGCCGAGCGCGAACAGCACCTTTTCATATTTCCACACTCCAAGCAGGTCGCGCAGACGAGGCAAATCGCCGAGGTCGACAAGTGGCTCAAGAGGCTGAAGTGATCGAGCCGCAGTCCTTGCGCTGCCATAAGGAAACCGAGGCCCGACCATGGTGACTGATCCTGTTTGTGGCATGCAGGTGGACGAGCGGAATGCGGCCGCGCGTCGTGAACACGACGGCCGCACCCACTATTTTTGCTCGGCGAAATGCGCGGCGAAATTCGCGGCGTCTCCGGCGGGCTACGCTGACGCAGCGCCGCCTCCCGGGGACGCGAAGCGGCACTCCGTCGCCACCCCAGCGTCATCGGACATTGCGTCGCGGGAAGGCAGTGCCCGCTACACTTGCCCGATGCACCCGGAAATCGTGCGTGACGCGCCCGGCAGCTGCCCGA
>CAZALA010000037.1:0-26073 GCA_964485725.1 uncultured Propionivibrio sp.
TCCTTTGCTGCCGCGACGGCTCGCGGGTCACGGTCGAGGGCGACGAGCCGGCCTTCGTCACCCAGGCGCTCGAGGATCGCACGGCTGTGGCCGCCGCGACCGAACGTGCCGTCGACATAGACGCCCGCGGGCTTGATCGCGAGCGCTTCGATGGCTTCGCGCAGGAGGACGCTTTGATGCGGGAGACTGTCGTGCGCGGGCGCGCTGCTCTGCCCGCTTTGCCGGCCTGAAGCCAGCGTCACAGTGCAAGATCCTCGAGGCCGGCGGGCAGGGCGGCGTCGGCCATTGCGACAAAGGCTTCCTGCTGGCGCTGCCAGAGCGCGTCCGACCAGATTTCGAAATGGCTGCCCTGGCCGACCAGCCAGACCTGTTTTTCGAGTTGTGCGAAAGACCTCAATTCGGGCGAAATCAGCAGCCGCCCGGCCGAATCCATTTCCTCGTCGCGGGCGTTGCCGACGAGCAGGCGCTTGATCGCCGCGCTTTGCGCATTGAGGCTCGAGGCCGCGAGCACGCGGTCGCGAATCGGCTCCCATGCCGGCGCCGGATAGAGGAGGAGGCAACGGTGCGGGTGCGCCGTGAGGACGAGCTGGCCGCCAGCCGCGGCCGCGAGCGCTTCGCGGTGACGCGAAGGGATCGCGAGCCGGCCCTTGGCATCGAGACTCAGTACCGCCGCGCCTTGAAAAATCACTTCCGCCTCCTCGCCAATCGCCGTTCGGGAAAGCCTTCGCCTTCCCACTTTTCACCACTGATCCCCACTTTATGTCAAAGATTTGAGCAATGCAAGCGGAATCTTTGCCTTTTCTCCAATCAGTACAATGACTTATGGCATATTTGCTGACCAAAAACGCGCTCAAAAATACCTTTAAAAACAAGGTCGAGAAAATACAAGTTAAAGTGGTTTGTTACGGGCAATGGCGCTTTTCCGGCGCCGGCCCAAGCGGCCGCTGTTGTATTCCTGCCCACGCCCCCGGCGAATGCGCGTGGCGACTGACGGCCACCGGCGATTCGTGCTAGCGTTGAGCCTCGTTCACAGAGCCGCCGTCGCGACGCCAGGATCAAGGCCAAAGCGTCAGGGCTTGCCCGCCGCTTCGGTCAGCGCCTTAAAAAATTCGACAAGCGCCATGCTGCTTCGCATCCTCGGCATCATCTTTCCGATTTTCCTCATCGTGCTGATCGCTTTCGTGATTGGCCGTCGCCATCGCCCCGACATGAGCGCGGCGAACCGGCTCAACATCGAGGTCTTCCTGCCGGCGCTCGTCTTTTCCGCGCTGGCGGCAAAATCGTTCAATCTTCCCGACAACCTGCCGATCGCCATCGGCGCCGTCGTCATCGTCATCGGGTCGGGGCTCCTTGCCTGGCCGGTCGCCCGCCTTTTCGGCTACGACGCCAAGACCTTCGTGCCGCCCGTGATGTTCAACAACGTCGGCAATATGGGGCTGCCGCTCTTGCTTCTCACTTTCGGCAACGAGGCGCTCGGCGCTGCGGTCGTCCTGATGATGGTCGTCACCCTGCTCCAGTTCGGCTTGAGTCCCTGGCTGCTCGGCGGCCGGCCCTCGTTCGCGTCGATCGGGCGCGAGCCTTTTATCGTCGCCGCGCTCGCCGGCGTCGCCGTCAGTCTGTCGGGAATCACGGTGTGGGCGCCGCTGATGGCGGCGATCAAGATCCTCGGCGACATCGCGCTCGGCCTGATGATTTTTTCGCTCGGCGTACGGCTCGCGACGGCGCGGCTGGGCCACTGGGGAGTCAGCTTCGCCGGCGCCATCGTCACGCCGCTCACCGGGATGCTGCTCGCCTGGCTGTTCGGGACGCTCGCGGGCCTGCCGCGCGGCGACCAGGACATCCTTTTCATCTTCGGCGCGCTGCCGCCGGCGGTGTCGAGCTTCATTTTCGCCGAGCGTTACGAGCAGGAACCCGACAAGGTCGCCTCGATTGTGATGGTCGGCAACGCTGCGGCGCTTTTTTTCATTCCGCTCGCGCTGGCGCTGCGGCTTTGAAGGGTCGACGGCGTAAAAGTCCACCGCAAAGGCGCAAAGATTCAAGAAAGGTACGCAAAGGATTCCTTTGCGGGTACGCAGAGGAATCCTTTGCGTGACCTTTGCCCCTTCGCGCCTTTGCGGCGGATTTTTGTTGGCTTGTCGCGTGGATCAGCGGAAAAGGGGGAAGCCGGTCGATAAGCCGGGTTCTGTCGTGGGCAACCATTCGTCTAGGCGTACTGTTGCCAGTACGCTCGAGCAGCCTACCCGGAAGCGACGCGAGCCACGCCGTATGCTTCCCTATTTGGCCTTGCTTCAGATGGGGTTTGCCATGCCGTCCGTGTTGCCACGTCCGCGGTGAGCTCTTACCTCGGCCGGACTTGCATCCGACCGCCCCGTTGCCGGGGCGCCGTTTCACCCTTGCCTGATCCGGTAACGTCGGCGCTGCTCTCGCAGCCCCTCTGCTACATAAGGACTTTGACGCCTTGCGGCGTCGAAGTCCTACGGCCATCGGCGGTCTGTTCTCTGTTGCACTTTCCGTCACCTCGCGGTGCCCGGTCGTTAACCGGCATCTTGCTCTGTGAAGCCCGGACTTTCCTCCCGGCGCGGGTTTGCACCTTTGCCCGGCGGTTGCCTGGCCGACTTCCCACGGCGATTATACGCGCTAGCAGCGCTTCACCGTCAGCTTGCCGGCGTCGCCGGCGCCGGAGCAGTTGCCGGAGCGCCCGCGGCGGGAACGAAAACGAGAGTGTCCTTGCGCATTTCGAAAGTACCGACGAGCGGTCCGGTGCCGCCTTCGGGCGGCGCGTTCAGCGCGGCGAAGCCTTCGCAGGTGCGCGTCTCGGTGACGAACATCCGGCCTTCCTGCTTGATGATCCAGGCGTCGTTTCCCGGCGCATAGACTTCGACCGGCGACGAAGCACCGGCCTCGGGCAGCGCGTGGCGACGCATGCAATCAGGCATGCGCGCGGCGACGACCGCGTATTTGGCGGTCTTCTGCCAAGGCCAGGAAACGATGCGGATGAGGCTTAAGGAGTGCGACTGGCCCTTGATTTCATAGCCCGCGCGCTGGTCGGAACACGCGCTGATCAAGGGCAGCAGCAGCACGCTCAGCAACAGTCTCTTACGGATCACCGACATGGCGTCCCCCTGGTCGTTTTTCTAGGCGATGAGCTTCCATGCGAGCATTTGGCCGGCGCGCAGCGGCACGAGTTCGTCGCCGCCCGCGTAAGGGTAAGCGCGCGGGACTTGCGATTCCTGCTTTTCCAGCCGTACTTGCGCGGCGTTGCGCGGCAGGCGATAGAAATCCGGGCCGTTGAAGCTCGCGAAGGCTTCCAGCCGGTCGAGCGCGCCGGCCTCTGCAAAGGCTTCGGCGTAAAGCTCGAGCGCCGCGTGCGCGGTATAGCAACCGGCGCAGCCGCACGCCGCTTCCTTCGTGTGCTGCGCGTGCGGCGCCGAGTCGGTGCCGAGGAAGAACTTGCGACTGCCCGACGTGGCCGCGGCGACGAGCGCGACGCGGTGCGTTTCGCGCTTCAGCACCGGCAGGCAGTAGTAATGCGGCCGCACGCCGCCGGCGAAAATCGCGTTGCGGTTGTAGAGCAGGTGATGCGCGGTGATCGTCGCCGCGATTTGCGGCCCGGCGCTCGCGACAAAATCGACGCCCTCTCTCGTCGTCAGGTGCTCGAAGACGATGCGCAGCGCCGGATGGCGCGCGACGAGCGGTGCCAGCACGCTGTCGATGAAGACGCTTTCGCGGTCGAAGAGATCGACGGCCGGATCGGTCACTTCGCCGTGCACGAGGAGCGGCAGGCCGAGTCTTTCCATTTCCGCGAGCGCCGCCGCGCAGTGCGCAAGATCGGGGACGCCGGCATCCGAGTTCGTCGTCGCGCCGGCCGGATAAAGCTTCACGGCGTGCACAAAACCGCTGTCTGCAGCGCGCCTGATTTCGTCGGCCGACGTGCGATCGGTGAGGTAGAGCGTCATCAGCGGCGTGAAGTCGGCGCCCGCGGGCAAGGCGGCAAGAATGCGCTCACGATAGGCCGCGGCGAGCGCCACCGTCGTCACCGGCGGGCGCAGGTTGGGCATCACGATCGCGCGCGCGAACTGCCGCGCGCTGTGCGGCAGGACCGCGGCCATCGCTTCGCCGTCGCGCAGGTGCAGATGCCAGTCGTCGGGTCTCGTGATGGTGATCTGGAGCGGGGAGGAATGGGAAGTCATGTGCCGATTCTAATTGAATTGTTCACAGGCCGCCGCCGAAGCGGTACTGCCAGGCGATGCCAAAGAGGTCGAAATTGTTGCCGGTGCGCGCCGAAACGCCGCTGCTCGCGTAGAACTTGACCGAATTGTTGCGATCGACGGGCAACGCCAGCGTCGTGCCCAGGCGCCAGTTCGACTGCAGGTTGTCGGCACGCACGCCGTCGGTCGTCGTCCGGCCGCCCGTAAAATAAGTCGCGTCGAACGAGGCCCAGGCGCCGGAACGGAAGGCATAGATCACGTGCGACTGCGTCGAATAGATCGGGTCCTGCTCAAGCGTCTTGCCGAAGTAAAAGTCGGTGTTGTCGGTAAAGAGCGTCGCCGCGAACTTCTGTTCGAGCGTCCATTGCCCGAGCGCCTTGGAAATGCCGAGTTCGGGCTTGAACGACCAGCGGTTGGCGCCGAGGTTGACGATGCGGTGGTGGTCGTACTGGCCCAGCGGCGCAGCGACCTGAAGGCTCGCGCCGACGATGAGGTCCTGCTCGTAGCGCAGGAAATCGTTCAGGCCGAGCGCCGGCGCGCCAAAGAAATTCACTGACACCCTGAAGAGCGGGTCGCCCTTGCTGTGGATGTTGCGAGTCACCGTATCGCTGCCCAGCGAGGCCGACCCCGAGAGCACGGTATAAGGCACGATCACGTCGAACTTCGCCGATTTCCCCCAGAGGTCGAGCGTGCGTCCGTAAGCGGCAATACCGCTCGCGGTTTCGAAGTGTGCGTCGGTGATGGGGAGCGTCGGGCCGAAGTCGAGGTCACCGCGCGTCTGCGCGTAGCCCGCGAGCAGGAAGTTCACGCCGACCGGCGCGTTCGAGTAGGCGCGGGGCTCGATCGACTGTGCGCGCGCGCCACCGGCGCCCGCGATCAGCGTCGCGGCGACGAGCATTGCGCTGGCAATCCGCACCGACCCTATCCCCTGCATGAAGGCCCCCTCTTGGCAAGCGCAAAGCATACCGCAATGTCAGGCGGCCGCATTGCCCTGCGGGGAATACGACATGCACCGATCCGCTATTGCTTGTCCGGCAACTGCGGATGCCAGCCGGCGGGATTGCAGATCGCGCTCTCGGCATCGGCGATGAGACCGAGCGATATCGCGTGCCGGCCGCCTTCGTACTCGGTGGCAAGCCAGGTGTCGAGGATGTCGAGCGCCTCGAGGCTGCCGGTGATCTTGCCGCCGAGGCAAAGAAGGTTCGAATCGTTGTGCGCGCGCGTCATCCTGCCCATGTAGGTGCTCGTGCACAGCGCGGCGCGAACGCCCTTGAACTTGTTGGCGATGATGCTCATGCCGATGCCGGTCGAGCAGACCAAGATGCCGCGAGCCGCCGCACCTTCGGAAACGGCTGCGGCGACTTTGGCCGCGTAGTAAGGGTAGCGCACGATCTCGGCCGAGCCGCTGCCGACGTCGTGAACCGCGATGCCCTTCTTCTTCAGGTGTTCGACGATCAGCGCCTTCAGCTCGTAGCCGCCGTGATCGTTGCCGATCCAGATCTCCGGGCCTTTCACCTTGGTCATCGCGCGCCCCCCTGTTGATCGAGCGCCGCTTTCACCGCGGCGATTCCCGAACGCATGCTGGTCACGACCTTCCTGCCGGTTGTCCTGGCGATCGCCTCCTGCATGCGCGCCATTGAGGCCTGCGCGAGAATGATGACTTCGGCCTGTTCTGCGACGCCAAGCGCAGTCTTGAGCAGGGCTTCGTCGTGTGCCGCGGCGTCGCCGCTCTGCAGCGCCATCAGCGCGCCTTGCGCCACCGCCTCGACCACCGTGATCTGCTTGCCAAGCCTGTCTGCGACGGCGCGAACGAGGCGGCCGGTCGGCCCCATCGTCGTGTCCACGGTGGCGAGGATCGCGATGGCGCTCGCGCCCCCGACCGCGTCCTCGATCATCGCTTCGTCGATGCGCAGGATCGGGATTTTGATGAAAGGCTGGATCTCGCCGACCGCTTCACCCATCGACGAACACGTGCTGAGGATGAGGTCGGCGCCCATGTCCTCGGCGGCGCGGCAGTAGGCGAGGAGCCGCCGCCTGACGTCGCTGGTGATGGTGTTTCCGGCGGCGATGACATCGGGAATCAGGCTGTCGTCGTAAATATTGACGAGGCGCGCGCCGGGAATCGTCTCGGCGAAAATCGCCTTGATCGGCTCGATGATCGACGCTGCGGTATAGATTGCCGCGACCGTTTTCATTTCTGCTGAACTCATTTGAGCTAAAGGCCTTTCATCTTTGCTGCGGATTTGGCGTGGAGAGAAGGGCGATTTTCGCACTTTTCCACCCAGCCGCGGGCGCGCAGCGATCGCCGGCGGGTGGCGGTCAAGGGACCGCGCCGCCGATCAAGACGGCGCGGCAAGACGACGCTGACCCGGGCGGCAAATCACTGCCCGACGACGTGTCCGGCGAGCCCCTCATAAAGCTTGACGACGCTGCTTAAGTCTTCGTCGCCCCAACCCTCGCCGAGGGCTTGCCGATAGATTTTCGCGGCGCTTTGCAGCATGGGCGCCGAGACACCGAGTTCCTCGACGAGTTTTTCGACGAGTCCGAGGTCCTTGCTCATCAGGGCGAGCGAGAAGGCCGGCGAAAAATCGCGCGCGAGCACCTTCGGCAGCTTCTGTTCGGCGACAATGTTGCGCGCCCCGCCCTGCCCGACGATCTCGATGAAGAGGGTCGGGTCGATGCCGCTCTTGCTGGCGATCGTGACTGCCTCGACAAAGGAGAGCAGGTTGAGCGCGTACATCGTGTTGTTGGCGAGCTTGGCGTACGAACCCGTGCCGCTCGCGCCCAAATGATAGGCGGCTTTGCCCATCGCGAGCAGGATCGGTTTACACGCTTCGAAAGCCGCTTTCTCGCCGCCGACCATGAAAGTCAGCTTCGCCTCCTTCGCCTGCGGCGCGCTGCCCGTCACCGGGCAGTCGAGCATGACGGAGCCGCTGGCGGCGACCAGCGCGGCGAGGCGCTGGCTCGTCGATGGCAGGATCGTGCTGCTGTTGAGGATCACGAGTCCGGGTTTCGCGCCTTTGAGAAGCCCGTTTTCGCCGGTGACCACTGCGTCGACCTCGGCATCGGCCTTGACCATGACGACGACGGCTTGCGAGCCTGCGGCAACTTCGGCGGGCGAGGCGCAGACAACGGCGCCGGCGCCCGCAAGCGCGGCCGACTTTTCGGCAAGTTGATCATAGACGCTCAGTTCATAGCCGGCCGACAGCAGGTTGCGCGCCATCGAGTCGCCCATGATGCCAAGTCCGATAAACCCTATTTTTTTCATTACGCGTGGCTCCTTAAGCGAAGAGTCGGGTCGCAGATGAAACTGCGGCGCTCAGTTTAACGCATCAGATCGGCGTCGCCGGGACGAGCTTCGGCACCAGCAGGCGAGGCAGCCAAAGCACCGCGTCAGGCAGGAAAGCCATGAGCAGGACGACGCCTAGCATCAGGCCGAACATCGGCAGCAGCGGCTTGATCGCATCCTCGAGCTTGCACTTGCCGATCGCGCAGCTGATCAGGGTGCACAGCCCGTAGGGCGGCGTCAGCAGGCCGAGCGCCATGGTCACGCAGACGACGAGCCCGATGTGCAGCGGATTGAAGTGCATCAGTTCGGCAAGTTTCTGCGTGATCGGCAGCAGGATGATGATCGCCGGGACGCCGTCCATGAAGGTGCCGACGACGAGGTAGACGAAAATGATGAAGAGCATGATCAGCGTCGGGTTCTGCGTCACGCCGATCACCGCGTTGCCGACGTACTCGGGAACGTTGTAGTAGGCGAGCAGGTAGCCGTAAGCGCCGGCGGTCGCCAGACAAAAGAGCGGAATCGCCGAGCCCATCGCCGTCTGCCGCAGCATTTCGGGCAGGTCGCGGAGCTTGATCGTCTTGTACAGGAACATCGTCAGCGCCAGCGTATAGACGACGGTGACGAGCGAAGCCTCGGTCGGCGTGAACAGGCCGCCGACCATGCCGCCGATGAGCAGAATGGGGACGCCGATCGGCCAGATGCCCTTCTTGAGCGCGGCGTAGATCTCGGATTTGGGCGCCATTCTCTCCATCTCGCGCGGATAGTCGTATTTTCTCGACCAGTACAGCGCGACGGCCATCAGGCTGAGGCCGATCATGACGCCGGGGACGACGCCGCCGATGAACATCGCGCTCACCGAGACGTTGCCGAACGAGCCATAGATGATCATGAAGATCGACGGCGGGATGATGATGCCGATCACCGAAGAGCACGCGACGAGGGCGACCGAGAAGGCGCGCCCGTAGCCGCGCTTGATCAGGTTGGGAATGAAGACCGAGCCGATCGCCGCCGCTTCGGCCGCCGAGCTGCCCGTCGTCCCGGCGAAGACCATGGCGACGATGATGGTGAAATAGGCGAGCGCGCCGCGCACCCAGCCGATCAGGCACATGCACAAACGGATCAGGTATTCGGAGACCTGGCCCTTATTCATCAGGTCGCCGGCCAGGAAGAAGATCGGAATGGCGAGCACCGGAAAGGCATCGACGCCCTTCAACATCTGCTGGATCGCCAGCACCGGCGGCACGTCGCTGGCGACCGCCATCGACACGAAGGTCGACACGAACAAGGAAAAGGCCAGCGGCACGCCCATCAACATCAGCAACAGGAAGCTGCCGAACAGCAAGTAAAGAAAGAACTCCACGATTTATCCCCCGCTACACCTGCAAATTAGTATGGAAAGGCTTTAGTACGGCTTCAGTACGGACCTCAGTAGGTCTCTTCTTCGAAGGCATTCGGATCACGCGTGAAGTCGCCGAAGAACATGTTCTGGATTGCAAACAGGATCATGAAGACGGCGCTCACCGGGACGATCGCGAAAACCCAGGCCATCGGCACGAGGAAGGTCGGCGAGACGCGGTTCATGCCGTAGCTCAGCGCGAACTCGCTGCCGATGATGAGCATGAAGATCGCGGCGAGCAGGATGATGCCGTTAATGACAAAGCGCTGGTAATAGTCGCGCGCCTTGCCGTGCAGCTTGTCGGAGAACATCGTCATGCCAAAATGCACCGAATTCTTGACGCCGAGCGCGGCGCCGATCATGACGAGATAAATGAAGGTGTAGCGGGCGATTTCCTCGGTCCAAGTCGACGGTTGCTTGATCACGAAGCGCGTAAACACCTGCCAGGCGAGCGAGAGCATCATCGCCGTGACGAGGACGATCATCAGCTTTTCAAGCACCTTGGCGACGGCGTTGACGAATGAAGTATAGATATTTTGCGACACCAGAGCACCCTCCAGAGGCTGGCCGGGAGCCGCAGGGCGCGGCTCCCGTCGATTGCACGTTTTAGAACTTCTTGCCGATTTCGCGAATCATCGCCAGTTCCTTGGTCATGCCGATGCGCTTCGCGTTGTCGTCCTGAATCGGCTGCATCAGCGCGATCGCCTGGTCCTTGTCGGCCTTGCTCATCTCATAGACCTGGACGCCGTTCTTCTTGAGGACTTCCTCGCTTTCCTTGTCCATGCGGATGGCCATGTCGACCTGCGCCTTGGCCGTATCCTTACCGGCCTGGATGACGATCTCGCGCAGGTCGGCGGGAACCTTGGCGACGGCCTTGGCGCTCATGAAGAAGGGCAGCGCGAGGTAGCTGTACTCGGTGCGCAGCACGTGCTTGCAGCTTTCCCAGAACTTCATGCCGAGCAGCGAAGTCATCGTGTTTTCGGCGCCATCGACGACGCCGACCTGCAGCGCCGAATAGAGCTCGGTGTAGGCGAGCGGCGTCGGGTTCGTGCCGAAGGCCTTCCAGGCGGCGAGTTCGTTCGGACCCGTCATCGTGCGCAGCTTGTAGCCCTTGAGGTCGGCAAGCGTCTTCACCGGCTTGTTGGTGAATACGTTGCGCGCGCCGTCGGTAAAGAGACCGAGATAGATGTCGCCGCGCCGCTCCTTGACCTTCTTGGCGATGATCGCATCGACCTCGCCCGAGGTGACGGCCTTGTAGTGGTCCCAGCTCTTGAACGCGTACGGCGGGCTGTAAAGGTCCATTTCGGGAACGAAATTGGCGTACTTCGCGGCGGCGGCCATCATCACGTCAACGGTGCCCATCTGCATGCCTTCGGCCATCTGTTCCTCGTCGCCGAGCACCGCGTCGCTGTAGAGCTGAACGGCGACGCGACCCTTGGTGCGCTCCTCGACCATCTTCTTGTAGATCTCGAGGCCACGGTAATGGCCGCTGTTCTTCGGGTTATTCGTGACCGCCTTCAGCGTGACTTCAGCCTTCTGCTGCGCGAACGCCGGCGAACCGACTGCAAAAACGGCGGCCAGCGCACCCAATGCGAAAATACCTTTGAGCCCCATGTCGTCCTCCTGAAATTGTTGAGCGGATTCCTTGCCCGCAAGGCCCGGCCTCCGCACGCCAGGCAAAGATGCCTGTTCGCAACACCATACGTTTTGCCTCGAAACCGCAAAGCCGGACCGTGTCGTGGCGGTCATCTAACAACGATTTCGCGCTTTCCGGAAGGTGGAAGTTTCCTCCACCCATGGCAGCGGACGACGTCCGCATCCTGGCGGCTTTCCTTTCGCCGCCGGGTGGAGAAAATCTCCGACTGGAAAAGCGTCGGCAAACCGGCTATAAGCGTTCTCGAGTCGTCGTCACCGAACCGATTGTGGGCCGCCGGTCTATTGCTGCCCAGGCTGTTGAACGGCAAACTAGCGAGCCATGATCAGAGTGTTAATCGTCGACGACATGGAGACCTTTCGCGAACGCTTCCGCGAGGTTCTTTCCAACGACCCGGCCGTCGAAGTCGTCGGCGTCGCCGCCTCGGGCGAGGAAGCCGTCGATCTCGCGCTCGCGCAGCGGCCCGACGTCATCCTGATGGACGTCATCATGGAGCACGACCGCGCCGGCATCGCCGCGGCAATGCGCATCTGCGCCGCGCTCAAGACGGTCAAGATCGTCATGTCGACGGTCCTCGAAGACGACGAGACGGTGTTCAACGCTTTCCAGATCGGCGCCGTCGATTACCTGCTCAAGAACGCGCAGCCGCAGGAGATCCTCGCGGCGGTCAAGTCGGCCTACCTCGACGAGTCGGTCCTCTCGCCGCTGATCGCCAGGAAGCTGAGGAAGGAGTTCGCGCACCTGCGCGGCAACCAGGATTCGATCAAGCGCATCCTGCACATCGTCCGGGTGCTGACGCAGGTCGAACTCGACATCCTGCTGCTGCTCTGCGACGGCAAGAGCCGCAACGAAATCTCGCACATCCGCTGCATCGAGCTATCGACAGTCAAGACGCACGTCGGCAGCATCCTCAAGAAGCTCGAGATGAAGACCTCGAGCGAGATCGTGGCGATGCTCAGGGCGTCGCAGTCGATCGAACTCTTGCGCCAGTCGATCCGCTTCTGAAGCCGGGCGCCGACCAATGACGACCACCACGCGCCGATGATTTATCTGGCGTCGATCCTGATCGCCTTCTCGATCTTCATCCTGTACAAGGAGAAAGGCGACACGCGGATTTTCCTCTTCCTGCTGACCGCCGGCTGGATCATCTCAGTCTTCTTCTTCATCGCCTACATCCAGTACCTCGACCAGCGCGAGCTCTACCAGAACCTGTTCACCCGCAAGGTGCTGATCACGCGGCTGCTGCCGACCTTCCCGATCGGCTTCTTCGGCAGCGCCGACAAGATCATCGCGCTGATGAATTTTGGCATCGTCATCTTCATCTATTCGGCGCTGTGTTTTCCGTTGTCCTTCCTGAAGCCGCTGCGCAAGAACCGGACGCTCTACATCGTGCTCGCGCTGCCGCAGCTCGCGCAGCTTCTGATCTACTCGCCCTGGCTGTACGAGCAGGTGTACCGCGCAGTCTTCGTCGCCCCCGCGCAGGACCTCATCAGCTTCGCCGACTTCTACTCGATCGACGAGGACATCCACCTGCTGACCCGTCTCATCAACCATGCCTACATGGCCTGCGGCTTCCTGATGATGATCTACAACTACTTCCGGGCGCCGAAGATCAAGTACTTCAAGAGCTATTACTTCCTGATCGCCTCGGGCTACACGTCGATCATGCTGCTCTTCATCACCTTCCTCTGGTGGTCGCCCAAACGCCTCGTCTCGCTGACGACGTCGGAAAACTCGATGCACTTCTACCCGGTGTCCATCCTCGTCGAGGGCCACATCATCGAGTACTACCCGCACGTCATGCTGGTCTCCTTCATCACGCTGCTGCTCGCCCTCTACCGCTTCAACCACCTCTATTTTTCGCTGCACAACGTGCGCACGAACATCTTCCGCTCGTTCGACGTCACCAACGCCGGGATCCGCTTCTACAACCACATGATCAAGAACTTCGCGATGGCCGTTCTCGTCGACGCCGAATCGCTGAAGCCGAAGATCGGCGACGCGCCCTCGGCGCTCGCTCACGCCGAGCGCATCATTCAGAACTCGAAGGACCTGCTGACGACGCTGAACGGCATCCAGTCGAAGTTCGCCGTCAGCTCGCTCAACCTGCACGCCATGGACCTCAAGGAGATCATGGAGCGTGCCCTCGGCCAGCTCAAGGGCGAGGACCTCGTGCTGCGCTATTCGGCCGACGAGCCGCCATTGCAGGTCCTGCTCGACCCGCAGCACATGAAGGAAGTGTTCACCAACATCCTCAACAACTCGCTGCAGGCGATGGTGAACGAACCGCGCGTCCTGACGGTCGAAGTGCACCGCAACAAGGCCTGGGCCGAGATCTCGATTTCCGACAACGGGCACGGCATCGAAAAGGAGAACCTCGACAAGGTCTTCATCCCCTTCTACAGCACCGGCAACCGGCAGGAAAACTGGGGCCTGGGCTTAAGCTACTGCTACCGGGTGATCATGGCGCACCAAGGCCGGATCTTCGTCGATTCCCGCGCCAGCCAGGGAACGACAATCAAGATCCTGTTGCCGCTGAACGAGGAGTAGGAGCGGCGCGGTCGGGGACGGCCGCGCCGGCAACCAGCGATGGACTCGCGATGCTGACTTAGCGCGGCAGCAGCGTGCGGATGTAGTCGCGGTTCATCGCGCAGACGGTGAGGCCGTCGCCGCCGTAGTGCTCGCACAGGAAGGGGCTCTTGAAGCCGGCGTCGAGGAACTTCCTGATCGCGGTCCGGTAGTTGATGATGCCGAGCGCCATCGACGTCGGGTACGAGGCGACGAGGTTGCGCGCATTGTCCTCGATGCGAATGTAGTTCTTGACGTGCCAGAAGCCCGCGTACGGCGCGATCTTCTCGACCATCGAGAGCCAGTGCTCGACCGGACGGTGCAGCCGGATGAAGTTGCCGATGTCGGCGTTGAGCTTGACGCACGGCACGTCGACGTCGTGGATAAAGCGGACGCCACCGTCGGCGGTGCCGATATAGGTATCCTCGTACATCTCGAGCGAGACTTCGAGCTTAAGCGATTCGGCGTGCTTGCCGAGCTCGCGGATGCGCTCGACCGCCTTCTTGTAGACCGCCGGATCGTCGGGGTTCTTGACACCGTCGGCGGTCCAGAACCAGAGCTCGGCCTTCTGCGCCGGCGTGAGCAGCCCGAACAGTCCGAAGGAAACCGCGCGCGCGCCGATGGCCGCGGCGGTCTCAAGCAGGCGGTGGCTGTACTCGAGGTATTCGTCGCCGTGCTCGGGGTCGATGACGCTGCGCCGCGCCGTCGAGATCGCCGGAATGGTGAGGCCCATCGATTTCACGAGCGCGAGGAAGTCGCGCAGGCGCTCGGGCGAGAGGTCGGCCACGCGCAGCCAGCTGTCGGTCGGGTCGAGCTCGGTGAAGCCCGCGTCGACAACGACGTCGAGCGTCTCCTTCCAGCGTTCGACGCTGTGTTCCTGGACGACGCTGCCGTCCGGCAGCACGCCCGGGAAAGTGACCATCGACGCGGCGATCGGCCAGGTGTCGCGGTTCCAGGGTGAATCGTTTCTGAGTGCCATGCGTTCTCCTTTTCGGTCTTAGACCTTGATGCCCTGTTCGCTGATGTAATCGCGAATGATCGTTTCGACGTCCTTGTCGGCGGTAAAGCCCATCTTCGCCGCGCGCGCGTTGACAAAGCGCACCGGCCACGAATCGACGATGCCCTGGATACGCGCGTCGGGTTTCATTTCGACGAGGTTCGCCACCTTGTCGCCGGCGATCTTGCGCAGGGCAGCGACCATCTCACCGACAGACGCCGTATTGCCGGGAAGGTTCAGAACGCGGTTCGTACCCCAGACCGACGAGGCCAGGTCGTGCGCGTGGATGAATGCCTCGACGACCTTGCCCGGCGAGAGCAGCCAGATGCTCGTCTCGCTCGACACCGGGCAGGGCGAAACGACGCCGGCGAGCGGCTCGCGGATGATGCCGCTGGCGAACGAGGAAGCGGCGAGGTTGGGTTTACCGGCGCGCACCGAGATCGTCGGCAGGCGCAGCGAGCGGCCGTCGATGAAGCCCTTGCGGCTGTAATCGGTGGTCAGGTATTCGCAGCAGACTTTCTGCGCGCCGTAGGAGGTCTGCGGATTGGCGATCGTCGAGTCGTCGAGCACTTTCGGGAGCTCGCCGCCGAAGACCGCGACCGAGCTTGCGAAGACATAGCGCGGCGGACGCGCCTGCTTGCGGCAGGTCTCGAGGAGCGCGCGCGTGCCGTCGAGATTCACCTTGTAACCCAGGTCGAAATCGGCCTCGGCGCCGCCGCTCACGACCGAAGCCAGGTGAAAGACCGAAGCCGTGTCGGTGCCGAGGACCTCTGCGAGCAGCGCCTTGTCGGTAAGGTCGCCGGTGACGCACTTGATGCGCGGATCGACCGGCACCGGGAAAGCCATGTCGAAGAGAACGATCTGACTGATCGCCGTCTGCTGTCCTTCGGCGTTGGCGAGCGTGCCGCGCTCAAGGAGCGTCCGCGCCAAACGATTGCCGATAAAACCGCCACCACCTGTAATCACTACTTTCATATTGTCCTCATGGGTTGATCGATCAATTTCGGGGGCAAGCCGGTACACGCTACACCGATCGAGAGCGTTTCACGACACCCGCGGATCGTAGCAATGCGATTGCTGCGCGTACATTGAAAGCTTTTGATATATTGATTCCCTCCGGTTATCAATTCGAACAATGCCTGCCCCGCCTTCGCCCTTCTACACCTCGCAGCTCCTCAATCGCCTGCGCATGCGCCAGGTCGCCCTGCTGCTCGAGATCAGCGAACACCGCACCTTGCGCGCGGCGGCGGCCCGCCTCGGCATGACGCAGCCGGCAGCGAGCAAGATGCTGCACGAACTCGAAGAGGCGTTCGGCGAAAAGCTCTTCGCGCGCGTCGGCCGTGGCCTGCAGCTCAATCCGGCCGGACACGCGGTGGTCAACACCTTCCGCAACCTGCGCAACAGCATGGTCGCGCTCGGCAACGAACTGCACGAGCTTGCGCTCGGCAGCGCCGGCAAGCTCTTCGTCGGCAGCATCATGGTCGCCATCCCGAACGTCCTGAGCGAGGCGCTCGTCGCGCTCAAAGCGCTCTACCCGCTGCTTTCGATCGAAGTCCAGGTCGACACCAGCGACCGGCTGATCGAGCTCTTGCGCGGCGGCAGGCTCGACGTCGTCATCGGCCGCATGCCGAGCGCACCGGCAACGCCCGACTGCCTGTTTCGCCCAATCGCCGAAGAAGTCATCGCGGTCGTCGTTTGCCGCGACCATCCGCTGCTCAAGCAGGCAAAAAAGAAGCGCCTGCGCCTGCCCGCCCTGCTCGCCTACCCGTGGATCCTGCAGCCGCGCGGCAGCCCTTCACGCGAAGTCATCGAGCAGGAGTTCTTAAGCCAGCACATCGCACTGCCACTCGGCGTCGTCGAGACCACCTCGGTGCTGATCGCGACCAACCTGATCGGGCACAACCACATGATCGCCGCGATGCCGCACTCGATCGCCACGCATTACGAGCGCCACGGCATGCTGAGCATTCTTCCCTACGCCTTCACGCACACCCTGACGCCCTGGGGCAGCCTCGTGCACGGCGAACGCACGGTGAACGCGATCACGCAGGAATTCTTGAGGCTGCTGCACGGGCCGGCGAGCTGATGCGGGCGATCGGCAAAGGCCGTATCGCCCAATGAATTGGGCTCCTACAGCGGCTTCCGCTCCTGCCTTCTGTAGGAGCCGAATTAATTCGGCGATGCGGCGGTGCAATTGCAAAGGCCGTATCGCCCAATAGATTGGGCTCCTACATCTGTGCTCAGTCGGCGATCGCCGCGGCTACTACGCGCGCGCAAAGCGCGAGCGAAACTGCGCCGGCATCCGGGTGGCCGAGACTGCGCGCCGTGTGCGAGCGCGCGCGACCAAGCTTGGGGGTGAGCTGCGCGGTGGCATCGGCGGCGCGCGTCGCCGCTTCCGCCGCCGCAGCCCAGGCCTCGGTCAGCGAACGGCCGGCGTTAAGCGTTTGCCCGAGCGTGTCGACGAAAGGCGCGAAAGCGTCGACGAGCGTCTTGTCGCCGACCTTGGCGCGGCCAAGGCGAACGACCGCGGCGAGCGCGCTTTTCGCGCCGCTCGCGACCGCTTCCGGCGCCAGCGCCGCCTGGTCGCTCATCGCCGTGCTCCAGGTGCGCAGCGCCAGCCCCCAGAGCGCGCCCGAAGTGCCGCCGGCACGATCGGCCCAGGCGTCGCCGGCAGCGGCAAGAACGCTGGCGGCGCCGGCGCCCGCGGCGACGGCTCTTTCGGCGGCTTCGGCGGCCGCGGCCGATCCCCGCGTCATGCCCATGCCGTGGTCGCCGTCGCCGGCGAGCGCGTCGATGCGACCGAGCTCGCCTTCGACTTCGCGCAGCGACTTGGCAAGCTTGGCGACAATCTCGGCGATGCATTGCGCGTCGCGCCGGGAGGCTTCTGAAGCCGGCGGGAAAACGCTCGGTCCGGCGCTCGTTTCAACGAGATCGGGCGCCGGCGTCACGGCGATGATCGTGCCGCGGCGCAGCACCGGCGTGTCGGCCGGCGCGCACCACCACTGCTCGAGTTCGTCGTCGAGCCAGGTCAGCGTCAGCGAGCAGCCGGCCATGTCGAGGCTGGTGACGAATTCGCCGACTTCGGGCTCGACCACCGTGAGTCCGGCTTTTTTCAGCGCCGCTTCGATGCCGACCCAGAGCACGAAAAGCTCTTCGTATTTGGTGCAGCCGAGGCCGTTCAGGATCACCGCGACGCGTCCCGTCGCGCCTGCGGGCTTCTCGGTGACCAGGCGATCGACGAGGAGCGAGGCAAGCTGCTGCGCCGGCATCACGGTCTCTTCCGCGATCCCCGGCTCGCCGTGGATGCCGAGGCCAACGCCCATGCGGCCGGCCGGCACCGTGAACAGGGGCGCTGTTGCGCCCGGCAAGGTGCAGCCCGTAAAAGCGACGCCGAACGACACCGTTCGCGCGTTGGCGCGGCGCGCGAGCTTTTCGACGGTGTCGATGTCGAGCCCGGCTTCGGCCGCGGCGCCCGCGATCTTGAAAACGGCAAGGTCGCCGGCGACGCCGCGGCGATTCTGCGGCTGGTCGGCAGCTGCGCTCGCGACGTCGTCGGTGACGGCGAGCAGGCGCACATCGATACCTTCCGAAATCAGGCGTTCGGCGGCGAGCCCGAAATTCATTACGTCGCCCGCGTAATTGCCGAAGCCGAGAATGATGCCGCCGCCGCGCTGCGCGAGCCGGCAGACGTGAGCGACGCTGTGCGCCGACGGCGAAGCGAAAACGTCGCCGGCGATCGCGGCATCGGCAAAGCCGGGACCGACGAAACCGGCGAAAGCCGGGTAATGCCCGGAGCCGCCGCCGACGACGAGCGCGACCTTGCCCTCGGGCCTTGCCGTCGAACGCACGACGCCGCCCGCCACGGCGCGCACGTGACGCGAATAAATCGAGCTGAAGCCGGCCATTGCCGTCGTCGCGAACTGTTCGGGATCGTCGTGGATGCAGGTCATGTCTTTTTCTCCAGTGGCGGGTCTTGAAGGGTCGAAGGGTCGAAGCTCAAAAAATTCAGGGCGCTTGCGTCGCAGCAGCCCGGGCAGCGGCGCAGACGATCTTGACGATCTGCGCAAAGCCTGCGGGGGTCCACGCGGCGCGGCCGACGAAGAGCCCGTCGACCTCGGCGCAGGCGAGCAGGTCGGGGCCGTTTTCGGGCGTCACCGAGCCGCCGTAAATGATGCGCGTATGCTCGGCCGCGAACTCGCCGCGATGCTTTTTCAGGATTTCGCGCAAGGCGCCATGGCGGTCGGCGACGTAAGCGGGCGATGCCGCGGCGGCGCCGCCGATGGCCCAGCGCGGCTCGTAAGCGAGGATTGTTTGCGGCGTTGTTTCGGCGCCCTGTCCGGCGAGCGCGGTAATGACCTGGCGCTCGAGCACGGCGTCGGCGCGAGGTTTTTCGTCGGCGGTCTCGCCCAGGCAGATGATCGGGACGAGGCCCACGGCAAGCGCCCGGTCGACCTTGCGGCGCACGAGCTCGTAGCTTTCGCCGAAGTGCTGCAGGCGCTCCGAATGCGCAAGCTCGACGTAGCGGCAACCGGCTTCGAGCAGCATCGACGCCGATATCTCGCCGGTCCAGCCGCCCGCGTCGGCCCAGTGCATGTTCTGTCCGCCGATCGCCACCGGCGAGTTGGCGAAGGCTTCGGCGGCGGCGTGCAGCGAAGTGAAGGGCGGCAGAACGAAGATGTCGATCGCCGAGACGTCGCTTCCTTCCAGCGCGGCGCGCAGCGTGCGCGCGTAGGCGCGGCATTCGGCCGCACCGATGTTCATTTTCCAGCCGGTCCCCGCGACCCGCCTGCGCATTGCCATCCTGCGTATCCCCCGGTTGTTCTTGCGCCTGAACGGTGCCGCGCCAACGGCACCGCGTCGAGTGGTCGATTCAGGCCGAGTATTTCTGGTCGAGCGCGTCGACGGCGGCGACGTTGCCGGCCGACGGACCGGCCGGGTCGAAGTCGGAGGCGAGCCAGGAATTGACGATCGTCTTGGCCAGTTCAGGACCGACGACGCGCGCGCCGAGCGTGATGATGTGGGCGTTGTTGCTCTTCGCGGCGCGTTCGGCCGAAAAGCTGTCGTGCGTCTGCGCGGCGCGGATTCCCGGCACCTTGTTCGCCGACATCGCCATGCCGATGCCGGTGCCGCAAACGAGGATGCCGCGGTCGGCCTGCTTGGCGAGGATCGCCTGCGCGACGCGCTCGGCGATATTCGCATAGTATTCCCCCGGCCCGGCCGGCGAACGCGAAAGGTCGAGAACTTCGACGTCCTTGCGGCTGGCGAGATGGGCGGCGAGAACTTCGACGAGGGAAACGCCGGCGCTGTCACCGGCAATCGCGATTTTCATTGGAGCTTCCTTTCTGCGGCCGCGCGCGCGACCCGGTTGAGGTTTGGTCAAGCCCGGAAAAACGCTGGCCGGGCCTTGATGTTTGCTACTATAATACTTTTGTATTTCTAAAACAACAATTGTTCGGGATCGGGCAAGCCGCGCCGAACGATGCGTAACCGACGCTCGAGAGCGAGCGGGAAAGACGCCGATGAACAATGCTGAAGCGAGCAACAGCGACCGCCTGCGCGCGCGCATCGCGTGGTACTACTTTGTCGCCGGCCTGACGCAGCAGGAAATCTCGGACCGCCTCGGCATTGCGCGGGCGCGCGTCAACAAGATCGCCGGCCAGTTGCGCGCCGACGGCTCGGTCGTCGTCGACATTCGCCTGCCGCTCGCGAGCTGCGTCGAACAGGAGGAAGCGCTCAAGCAAGCCTACGGCCTGAAATCGGTTGCCGTGGTGCCGGCGGTTGAAGACGACGAACAGCAGCGCCGCATGCTCGGCGACGCGGCGAGCGCCATCCTCGACGAGCTCATCGGCGACGGGCAATGCATTTCGGTGGGCTGGGGAAGAACGCTGAGCGCGAGCATCAAGCAGCTGCGCGCGCGCCAGCTCACGCAAAGCAGCGTCGTCTCGCTGATGGGCGGCCTGATGCGCGGGTCGGAGACGAATGCTTTTGAAGTCTCGACCGAGCTTGCCAAAACGGTCGGTGCCGAATGCTACTACGTCACCGCGCCGATCTACTGCGCGTCGATCGCGAGCCGCGACATCCTGTGGAAGCACAGCGGCGTCAAGGAAGTACTCGAACGCGCGAGGAAATCCGACCTGGCGATCGTCTCCTGCGGCGACCTGACGCCGCGCACGACGCTGCACGCGATCAGCAGCGTGCGCGAGCAGCTGCCCGATCTGAGGAAGATCGGCGCCATCGGCGAAATCCTCGGCACCTTTCTCGACGCCGATGGCAAGCCCGTCGACCACCCGCTCAACTACAGCGTCATCGCGCTGCCGCCGGCGCAACTCAAGGCGATCCCGAACAGCCTGCTCATTTCAGGCGGCCTCTACAAAGCGGCGATCATTCGCGCCATCCTCAAAGCCGGCTACGTAAACGGCCTCGTCACCGACGAAGCGGTCGCCAGGAAACTGCTCTCGGCGAAGCGTTAAAGAAGAGAAAACCCGCGATAGGCTGACGGCGCAATGCCCTTCGGTTATTGCGCCCTATGGACCGTGCCCGGAGAAAGTATATAGGGTGCAATAGCGGCGTATTGCACCGGTCGGTGCATTGCGAAGCGTATTGCACCGTTTACCGTATTGCGCCGGTCCGTGCATCGCACAGCGTATTGCACCGTTTACCGTATTGCACCGTCGGCCGCTTTCTATTCGTCGTTTGCCGCCTCCGCCTTCTTGCGCAGGGCAAGTTCGTACATCGCGTTCTTCGCGGCGCCGGTGATCGCATGCGCGAGTTTCGCCGCCTGTTTGACCGGCAGCCCCTCGGCGAGCAGGAGCTCAAGCACGCGTTCGCCTTCGCGGCCGGCATTGTCCTCCTCGCGCCTTTCGCCGGCACCGGAAACGATGAGGACGAACTCGCCGCGCTGGCGATCGGCGTCGGCAAGAAGCCAGTCATGCGCGGCAGCGAGCGGCCCGCTGTGGATGGTCTCGTAGAGCTTGGTGAGTTCGCGCGCGATGACGAGCGTGCGCTCGCCGCCGAAAGCTTCGAGCAGCGCAGCGATCGAGTCGAGAATGCGGTGCGGCGCTTCGTAGAAAACGAGCGCGTACGGCAGGCTGACGAGCGCACGCAGCGCGTCCGCACGCTGCCTGGCGCGTGCGGGCAGAAATCCGTAGAAAAGAAAATGCGCCTCGGCGAGCCCCGAGGCCGAAAGCGCGGTGATCGCGGCGCACGCGCCCGGCAGCGGAACGACGCGATAGCCCGCGGCGCGCACGCGCGCGACCAGGCGGGCGCCGGGGTCGGAAATCGCCGGCGTCCCCGCGTCGCTGACGAGCGCCACCGCTTCGCCGGCGGCGAGGCGGGCGATCACCTGCTGCGCCGCCGCTTCCTCGTTGTGCTCGTGCGCGGCAAGCAGGCGCGCCGTCGAGCCGTAATGCCTGAGCAGCGGCGCGCTGTGGCGCGTGTCCTCGGCGGCGACCGAGCCGACCGCGCGCAGCACGTCGATGGCGCGCTGCGTCATGTCGCCGAGATTTCCCAGCGGCGTCGGGACTACATATAATGTGGCTGACTCTGTTGTCATGGCGGAGAGGGAAGCGATGGACGCAAGCAATGGTCACGATACCACGCGCCCTTCGGCGAGGGTGATCGGTCAGGGCGCCGAAGACGCTGCCGCGAGCCACCTCGAAGCGCGCGGAATGCAGGTCATCGCGCGCAACTATCGCTGTCGCGGCGGCGAAATCGACCTCGTCTGTCGCGACGGCGCGGCCCTCGTCTTCGTCGAGGTGCGCCGGCGCAGCAGCGCCGACTTCGGCGGTGCCGGCGAGAGCATCACGGCGAAAAAACAGGCGCGCATCATCCTTGCCGCCAATTACTTCCTCGTGCTGCACGCGCACACGGCGAGCGACTGCCGCTTCGACTGCGTGCTCATCGACGGCCCGGGCGGCGGCAAGGTCGAGTGGATCCGCAATGCTTTTTCGGCTGCCTAGCGCCGGCCGGAGTGTTGTTCTCGCCGCGCTCATCTGTCTTATTGCCACGGCGCGCGCCGAGTCGATCAAGATCCTCGTGCAAAGCTCGCCGCTTGCCGGCAGCCAGTACTACGCGGTGTCGAAGGTCTGGAACGAGCTTAAGGTCGGACATCGGCTCGAGCTTGCGCGCGAACCCGGGAACCGACACGATCGCAACGCGGTAAGGGTGAGCTGGCGAGGACAGCCGCTCGGCTATGTGCCGCGCGCCGAGAACAGCGCCGTCGCGCGGGCGCTCGACGCCGGGCAGAAGCTCGAAGCGCGCGTCTCGAAACTGCGCGAGAGCGCCGATCCCTGGCAACGCGTCGAGTTGGAGATTTACCTCGCGCTCTAGCGGCCTCGCCGCGCCATGACGTGCGCTTATGCAGTCGTGGCGGTCTGCCGCCTGCGCGCTCTGATGTTAAACTAGCGCGATGTTCAAAGCCTGCGACCTCCCATGGATCTGATTTCCCGCATCAGCGAGCAGTTTGCCGACAGCGCCCAGACCAAGCTCGACGCGATCGAGATCCTGGCGGCACCGATTGCCGATGCCGTCGAAATGATGGTCGATTGCCTCGTCAACAACGGTAAGGTCCTTGCCTGCGGCAACGGCGGATCGGCAGCCGACGCGCAGCACTTTGCCGCCGAACTCGTCGGACGCTTCGAACTCGAGCGCCAGGGCCTCGCCGCGATCGCGCTGACGACCGACACTTCGATCCTGACGGCGGTCGCCAACGACTACGGTTTCAAGACAATCTTCGAGCGCCAGGTGCGCGCGCTCGGGCAAGCCGGCGACGTGCTGCTCGCGATTTCCACCTCGGGCAATTCGGCCAACGTCATCGAGGCGATCCACGCGGCCCACGACAACGATCTTCGCGTCGTCGCCCTCACCGGCAAGGGCGGCGGCGAGATTGCCGAACTGCTGCGCGACACCGATGTCCATCTTTGCGTGCCGGCCGACCGCACGGCGCGCATCCAGGAAGTTCACCTGCTCACGGTCCATTGCCTTTGCGACGGCATCGACTGCCTGCTTTTAGGAGCTGAAGAATGAATAGAAAACTGCTTGCCGCCTCGCTCTTCACCGTGCTCGGCGTCGTCATCCTGCCGGCGCTGCAGGGCTGCCTGCCGCTCGTCGCCGCCGGCGTCACGACCGGCGTGCTCGCGACCGTCGACCGGCGCACGGTTGGCGCGCAGACTGACGATGAAGCGATCGAACTCAAGGCCGGTTCGCGCGTCGGCGAAAAGCTCAGTGGCAAGGGCCGCTTCAGCTTCACGAGCTATAACCGCAAACTCCTGATCACCGGCCAGGCGCAGAGCGCCGAAGTGAAAGCCGAGGCCGAGCGCGTCGCCACGCAGGTGCCCAACGTCGAACTCGTGCACAACGAACTGGCGATCGGTCCGGCGCTCTCCTTCTCCGACCAGAGCAATGACGCTTTCATCACCTCGAAGATCAAGACGCGTTCGGTCGACAACGGCAGCAAGTTCAATCCGCTTCACGTCAAGGTCGTCAGCGAAGCGGGCGTCGCCTATCTGATGGGACTCGTCACGCAAAGCGAAGCCGACGCTGCGATCAACGTCGCGCGCACGACGGCCGGCGTCAAGAAGGTCGTCAACCTGTTCGAAATCATCACCCCGGCGAAGGCGCGCGAACTCGACGTCGCGCAGCAGAGCGCCCCGGAAAAAGCCAAGTAGCCGCTCTCAGCGGCCCGACGCCCGAGCGCATGAGCAGCATCGCCTTCGAAAGAAAGATCGTCGCGCCGGAAGGACTCGGCGCTGCGATCGCTTCGCTGGCACGACCGCTCGTTTTCACGAACGGCTGCTTCGACATCCTGCACCGCGGCCACGTCACCCTGCTCGCGCAGGCGCGCGCGCTCGGCGCCGCGATGATCGTCGCGCTCAATTCCGACGCCTCGGTGAAAGGCCTCGGCAAGGGCGACGACCGGCCGGTCAACCGGCTCGCCGACCGGCTCGCGGTGATCGCGGCGCTCGAATGCGTCAGTCTCGTCACCTGGTTCGACGAGCCGACACCGCTCTCGCGCATCCTCGAATGCCGCCCCGACATCCTCGTCAAGGGCGGCGACTGGCCCGTCGAAAGAATCGTCGGCCATCAGGAAGTCGCCGCCTGGGGCGGACGCACGGTGTCGATTCCCTTCATCCACATGAGCTCGACGACGGCGCTGCTCGAAAAGATCCGCAAGCTCTGAATCGATCGAACCTGGCGGGGAGCGAGCTTCGCGTATACCATCTCGCGCTGGCTTCGGACAAAAATCCAAAAAGGGAGTGGCAATGCTTTTGAGAACAAGCGGCGAGATGCTCACGCAGAAGATCGAAGGAATGCGCGGCGGCAAGGGCACGGTCGCCGTCAAGCACCTGTTGAATCCCGACGAACTCCTCGGCAAGGGGCGGCTCTTTGCCGAGAACACCGTCCCGCCGGGCGCGTCGATCGGCCTGCACCGGCACGAAGGCGACATCGAGGCGTATTACATCACGCAGGGTTCCGGCATCTATTACAACGACGACGAGCGCTTCGCGATCAAGGCTGGCGATCTCACCTTCGTCGATGACCATCACCAGCACAGCATCGAAAACACCGGCGAGACGCCGCTCGTTTTCATCGCGCTGATCCTGTTTACCGGAGAGAAGAAATGAAAAAGGTCTACATCGTGCAGACGAGTGGCGTTTCGCAGGCCGATCTGAATGCGCTCTTTGCCGAACTCGTTCCCGACGCCAAGGTGCATAACCTCATCGACGACAGCCTGCTGCACGACGTCATGCAGAACGGCGGCCTCACCGAAAATGTCATCGCGCGCATGTGCGCGTACTTTCAGGCAGCGGCGAACAACGGTGCCGATCTCATTTTCAACCAGTGTTCGTCGGTCGGCGAAGCAGCCGACATCGCGGCGAAGCTGATCAAGGTTCCGGTCGTCAAGATCGATTCCGCGATGGCCGAGAAAGCCGTCAGCCTCGGTCGGAAAATCGCCGTCGTCGCGACCGTCAAGAGCACGATGAAGCCAAGCTGCAATCTCGTGCGCAGCGCCGCCGCCGCGGCCGGCAAGGAAGTCGAGGTCGTCGAGTATCTCGTTGACGGCGCGCTGGAAGTGCTGATGAAGGAAAAGAACCGCGAGAAGCACAACGCGCTCGTCCTCGCTTCGGTCAGGAAAGCCGAGGCCGAGTGCGACGTCATCGTTCTCGCTCAGGGCAGCATGACGGTGCTGCTGCCCGAACTTGGCGAAGTCAAAAAACCCGTTCTGACCAGCCCGCGCCTCGGCGTCGAGCGCGCAAGAGACGTGCTGCTCGCGAAATAACGGACGCGCCGTATACCCGATTCACGCAGACGATTTGTCGCGGCTCACGTCGACGCGCATTGCCCTGAGCAAACGTCATTCCGGCGCAAGCCGGAATCCAGGAATCGACGTATCGCGCGGCTCACGTCGACGTGCTCTGCAGCAGACACGCTGGGTTTCGCCGTTGACCGGCGAGTGCCTTCTTCTTGATTCGCCAAGAAGAAGGCACGAAGAAGAAGGCGACCCCGCGTTTGCGGCCGGCTGCGCCGGCTCCCCTGCGCGACTCGGAAAGCCGGGGCGGCTGCGCAACTCGGGCTACGCCCTCAAACCTCGGGCTGCGCCCTCGAACAATGCTCGCCGACTACCCCCCGGCTTTCCTGCGTTGCCCGGCGCTGCACGAAGGGGGTGAAAAATGCAGGAGCGTCACCGCGCTCTGCGCGCTCGAACGGATCAGCGTCCTGCCTTTCCTATCCCCTTCGGCGCCGCCGAGCAGCGGGTCTTGCGCCGGGGGCAGTCGGCGAGGACTGTTTGAGTGTCGAACTCTTTAGAGTTCGGCGCGAGTTCCGCAGCCGCCCGGCGCAAGACCCGATGGGAGGGCATCGCGCCTTTCAGGCGCGACGGCGCCGCGGGGTCGCCTTTTGTCTGGTTACTCTATTTTGGCGAGACAAAATAGAGTAACCCGCGCGTCAGGCGCGGAAACCAGC
>CAZALA010000038.1:0-26019 GCA_964485725.1 uncultured Propionivibrio sp.
GGGCAACCACGGGATCCCGTCGCTCTCCCTATTCTTCGCGCTGAACCTGTTCGGGCTCTACGGTCTGCGACTCCCGGTCGGCGTCATGTCGCGGCTCGACGGCATGTCGCGGCGGCGCGGCACGTCGGCTGCCGGCACGTTGCTGATGGCGCTGACCTTCACCATCACCTCGCTCACGTGTACCGCGGCGTTCATCGGCACGCTCCTGGTGGTCGCGGCGCAAGGGGCGTGGCCGCCGCACTTCCGCAAGGGCTGGGAAGAAAAGGCGCGGCACGGCGGCTCGCTGATCGGCGAGCAGGTCGAGCTGCCGGTGCGCGGCTTCGACGGCCAGACCGCCGGCCGCAGCGCCAACGCGGCAAGCGCCCCCGGGTGCGCGCCGGCCGCGCCGCCGATGCCCGCGCCCGTGTCGCCGCCCCCATCGAACGCCGCGCGCGCGCCGGCCGCGCTCGATTCGCGCTGGAAGCCCTGAGCATGACAAGCGCCGCTGCTTCCCCGTCCTCGCCGCGCGCCGCGAAGCCCGCGCGCGGCTTCTGGCCGCGCAATCGCTATCTCGTGCTGCGCCGCGCCAGCCAGCTTCTGATCGTCCTCGTCTTCCTCTGCGGCCCGTGGTTCGGGCTCTGGCTCGTCAAGGGCAATATCTCGGCGTCGCTGATCTTGGGCACGCTGCCGCTGACCGACCCCTGGCTCTTCGTGCAGAGCGTCGCCGCCGGCCAGTGGCCCTACCGCACCGCGCTGATCGGCGCGGCGATCGTCACGCTCTTTTATCTCTTGATCGGCGGTCGTGTCTTCTGCAGCTGGGTCTGTCCGGTCAATGCGCTGACCGACGCCGCCGCCTGGCTGCGCCGCCGCCTCGGCATCAAGACCGGCCGCACGCCGGACGCGCAGACGCGCCACTGGCTGCTCGCCGGCACGCTGCTCGCCGCCGCGCTGAGCGGGACGCTCGTCTGGGAATGGGTCAATCCCGTCTCGCTGCTGCACCGCGCGCTGATCTTTGGCCTCGCCGGCGCCTGGCCCGTCCTCGTCGCGCTTTTTGCCTACGACCTCCTCGTCGCCCAGCGCGGCTGGTGCGGCCACCTCTGCCCGGTCGGCGCCTTCTACAGCCTGCTTAACCGCGGCGCGCTGCTGCGCGTCTCGGCGGCGCGCCGCAGCGCCTGCGACGACTGCCTCGACTGCTTCGTCGTCTGCCCCGAGCCGCAGGTCATCCGCCCCGCGCTCAAGGCCGTCGGCCAGGACCATCCGCTGATTCTTTCCAGCCAGTGCACGACTTGCGCGCGCTGCATCGACGTCTGCGACCAGAACGTTTTCAAATTGACCCACCGATTCGACCAAAGGAGCGTGTGATGAAACTGCCGACCTTCCCAACCCCGAGGCTTTGGGCCGCCGCGCTGGCGCTCTGCCTGGCGCAGACGTTTTTCGCGCCGGCGTCGTTCGCCGCCGAGCCGGCGATCAAGCTGCAGACGCTGCGCGGCGCCGAGATCGCGGCGAGCGACCCCGAGGGCGAGGGCACGCGCTTCGGTCGCGACCGGCCGCCCTTGCCGCGCGATTTCGTGCAGCAGCCGCCCTTGATTCCGCACACGACGAAGGGCTACACGGTCAACATGAACTTCAACAAGTGCCTCGACTGCCACGCCTGGAACCGCGCCAAGGAGACCGGCGCGACGAAGATCTCGGTCACCCACTTCAAGACCAGCGAAGGCCAGGAACTGACCAGTGTCTCGCCGCGGCGCTACTTCTGCGAGCAGTGCCACGTGCCGCAGAGCGACGCGCAGCCGCTCGTCGGCAACACCTTCAAGCCCGGCGTCGGCTTGCGTTGATTTGAAAGAAACAGGGAGAGATTGATGCGCAACGCCGTCAAGCGTCTTTTGGACCGCATCCGTGCCGCCGGCTGGATATTCTGTGGTCTGCTCGTCCTCGCCGGCGTCGTCGGCTGGGGCGGTTTCAATACCGCGATGGAAGTGACCAACCAGGAGGAATTCTGCATCTCCTGCCACGAGATGAAGAACAACGTCTATCAGGAATACCGCAACACGGTCCACGCCTCGAACCGCTCGGGCGTGCGCGCGACCTGCCCGGACTGCCACGTGCCGCGCGATTGGTCGCACAAGATCGTGCGCAAGATCCAGGCGTCGAACGAAGTGCTGCACAAGGTGCTCGGCAGCATCGACACGCCCGAGAAGTTCGAGGCCAAGCGCCTGCAGCTTGCCAAGAACGAGTGGGCGCGGATGAAGAAGACCGATTCGCGCGAGTGCCGCAACTGCCACAACTACGCGAGTTTCGACTATGCCGAGCAGAACCGGCGCTCGTCGAAGATGCACCAGGTCGGCCTCAACGAGGGGCAGACCTGCATTGACTGCCACAAGGGCATCGCGCACCGCCTGCCGGTCGTCGAACAGGCGATCGGCGCCGAGAAGGGCGGGGCGACTGCGCTTGAATTCCACCCTGGCCCGGTCCTTCCGGAAACGAAGAAGGATTAGACGCCGGGCAGGAGAGGAGAGGGACGGGCAGCGACGACAAGGCGCCCCGTCCCGGCGCGGCGAGCGCGCTACCTGAACTCGCCCTTGCCGCCGAACTTCGCCTTGACCGCGAGCCCGTAGGCTTGCACGGATTCGGCAATCGCGCGCAACTGCTCCTCGCTGCTGCGTCCCGCGCAAGCGCCGGCGGCGCGCAGCATGTGGTTGCACTCGTTTTCGTCCATGAAGTTGGCCGCATCGAGCAGCGCGTCTTCGTCGGCCGGCGGCAGCGCCAGGAAGCCATGGCGGTCAGCGTGGATGAGCTGGCCCGGACGAACCGTCGTGCCGAAGACTTCGACCTCGCAGCCCCAGCGCACCGGCCACGAAAACGCGTGGCCCACGCACAGGCGGCTTGCCAGCGCCTTGAAGCCGGCGTTCGTCATTTCGTCGACGTCGCGAATGCAGCCATCGATGATCGTCCCGACGCAGCCGAGCGAGCGATGCACGCTCGCGTTGACTTCGCCCCAGAAAGCGCCGACGAAGTTCGGCTTGTCGAGGTCCTGGACGACGACGATCTTCGGCCCCGGAACGCTGGCGACGTAGGCCCAGTACTCGTTGAATCCGTTCGGCGTCGCGTCCTTGTGCCGGCGCTGCGAAGGCTCGCAGACGACGGTCACGGCACGGCCGACGATGACGCCCATCTGCGGCATGTAGTCGGTCGTCGCTTCGCGGTTGAAAGCCTCTTTCGAGGCGTCGCAGGCGGTGATCTGTTCCCAGCCGTTATAAATCGTCGGCGTGTTCCAGCGCTTGAGTTTGAGTAGTTCGGCTTCCTCGAGCATGGCGGTCTTCCCTGGCTTGTTTGGCGTTGCGCGAATGTTCCGTGGTGGTGTGGGGGCGGCTCAGACGATCGTCGCCCGGCGCCGCCAGACGAGGCTCAAGCACGAGAGGCCGATGCACAGCATGCCGGCGAGCGTGAGCGGGTCGGGCAGATGGCCGAAGAGCGCGGCGCCAAGCAGCATCGCCCAGGCGATCTGCGAGTAGAGCAGCGGCGCGACGGTCGAAGCCGGCGTCACATGGTAGGCGCGAATCAGGAGAAAGTGCCCGATCGACGCGGTCAGCCCGAGCGAGACGATGAGCAGTGCGTGCAGCGGCGAGGGCCACGCCTCGAACCAGTACGCGGGGAGGAAAAGCGCCATCAGAACCGTGCCCACAAGCGCCGTGTGGAAGAGCAGGCGCATCGCCGGTTCGGTTGCCGAGAGCTTGCGCGTGAGCAGCTGATAGTTGGCAAAGCAGAAGGCGCAGGCGAGCGCGAGGACGACGCCAACGGTCGAAGTCGTTCCCCCGGGACGCGCGATCAAGAGCACGCCGCAGAATCCTGCAAGCGTCGCGAGCCAGGCCTTGAGCTTGACTTTCTCGCCGAGGATGGGGCCGGCGAGCAGCGCGATGATGAGCGGCGTCATGAAAGCGATCGCCGTCGCTTCGGGCAGCGGCAGGGTCTTCAACGCCGTCTGAAAGAAGATCGAAGTCAAGACGAGCAAAGTCGCGCGCAGAATCATCAGCGCTGGCCTGCGCGTGACGACGAGCTCACGGCCCATTTTCGGCCCGGCCGCGGCAAGGACGATGACGACGTTGATGAGATAGCGCGAAAAAATCAGCAGCGGCACGCCAAAAAACGCCATCAGGTATTTTGTCGTGGCGTCGTGAATCGAAAACAGAAAAGTCGCGGTCAGGACCAGAACGACGCCGTAGCGCCTAGAGGGTGTGGGCATGCGTCAGCCATTCGTTGAAACAGCGACGCGCGCTGTCGATGAGTTCGCCGGCGGCGAGCCCGACCGGCCCGCAACCTTCTGCGACGAGGCGCTCGGCAGCGCGGCCATGCAGGTGCACGGCGGCGAGCAGCGCCTCGCGCGCCGGCCAGTGCTGCGCGAGCAGCGCCGTGACGATGCCGGTGAGCACGTCGCCGCTGCCGGCCGTGGCCAGCCCGGCGTTGCCGCTCGTGTTGACGAACCAGGCAAAGCCTTCGCCCGCCGGGCTGGCGACGATTGTTCCGCAGCCCTTGAGCGCGACGCAGGCCTTGAAGCGCGCGGCAAGTTCGAGCGCCGCAGCGACGCGGTCGGCTTGCACGGCGGCGACCGCGCAGCCAAGCAGACGCGCCGCCTCGGCCGGGTGCGGCGTGAGGACGGTCGGCGCGCTGGCCTTCGCGCGACCTGCGACAAGCAGCTGCAACTGGCCGTCGGCGGCGATCAGGTTGAGCGCGTCGGCGTCGAGGACGAGCGGCAAGGCAAGCTGCAAGGCCTGTGCGACGAGTTCGCGCGCAAACTCGCTGCTGCCGAGGCCGGGGCCGCAGGCGAGCGCAGTCGGCTGTCCGGCGAGCAGGGCAGCGGCCGGTCGCAGCATGAGCTCGGGCTGCACGGGATCGACCGCGAGCGCAGAGAGTGCGGCTGCGTCGATCAATCCGGCATAAACGCGGCCGCTGCCCAGACGCAGCGCGGCGCGCGCGGCAAGGAGCGCCGCCCCGACCATTCCCGGCGCCCCGCCGACGATCGCGGCGTCGCCGTAGCGGCCCTTGTGCGAATTTTTCTGGCGCGGTTGCAAGTGCGCGGCAAAGAGATCGCAGGCAATCGTTCGCCCCGGCGCCGCGACCATCTCTTCGACGTCAAGATCGAGGCTGGCGAGCGCCATCTCGCCGCAGCAATCGGGCCCGTCGTTGGTGTAGAGGCCGGGCTTGGCGGCGATGAAGCTGAGCGTATGACTGGCGCTGATGGTGACGCGCTGGCGAACGCCGGTGTCGGCGTCAAGGCCGCTCGGACAGTCGAGCGCGAGCAGCGGGCAGCGCTCGCGGCGGGCGATCGCGTTGGCGCTTTCGATCAGCGCCGCGTATGGCGCGCCGATTTCGCGTTTGAGGCCGATGCCAAAGAGCCCGTCGATGACGAGCGCGCAGCGCCGCGTCGCGTCGGGCGTCGGCCGGGTCGACCCGCCTTCGGCGACGAAGCGCTGATAGGCTGCGGCAGCGTCCTTCGGCAGCGCGTCGGCGCTGCCGGCGAAAATGACCTGCACGGCGAAAAAGCGCTGGCGCAAAAGACGCGCGGCTTCAAAGGCGTCGCCGCCATTGTTGCCCGGCCCCGCGAAGATGAGGATATCGCCGCCGTTATCGGCGCAGATCTTCTGCGCCAGATTGGCGCTCGCGCGCCCGGCGCGCTGCATCAGCGGCTGGTCGGCGGCAGCGCGCTCGATCTCTCGCAGATCGGCGGCTCGATAAAGGGGAAGCGCGGGCATTTAAGGCGGGGCTCGATGCTGAGTCGAGATAGTTTAACCGCCCGCCGCGCGCCGCACAAAATTCGTTTGAAGAAATGCGAGGCCGATTGCACGTCTTTGGCGACTCGCGAGTCGGGAAGAGGGGCGACGTTTCCATGAAAAATATTTCTTATTACATTCTGCATATGACGTAAACGATCGCCACGACACGGCCCCTTGCGGCGCGTGCGCTCGCGCCCAACTTTCCCCGAGACGCAGAAAATTAAAGGCTTCGCAGGCCCGTGCGCGGACGCGTCGCCGCCGGAACCATCTGCATAGCATGACGTCATAACACGTGGTCATTACAGACCGCAGTCGTCGGACGAACCAAGAAAAACAGCTCCACCAATCCGGGGGACAGGTATGCGGCGTCAGTACGCAGGCAGAGCAGGCTTGGGTCAGGTTCTTTGCTTACCGAGATGTCGCGCAAGAGCGCTTGCCATGCTGGTGGTACTCAGCGCTTTGGCCGCGGCGGCGAGCGCGCAGCAAGACCCGGCCATCCAGCTGCGTCAGGAGATGCAGCGCGAGCAGCGGCAGGAGGAACTCAAGACTGCGCCGGCGCTTGCCCCCATCGCCGGCACGCCGGAACTCGACGCGCGCCCCTCGGACCTTCCGGAACCGAAGCCGATCCTGCGCTCGCCTGCGATCAGGGTCAATGCGAACGGCCTGCTCGCCACCGAGGAAATAGAGGCCTTGATCGAGGCTTATAAGCATCTCGACCTTGGCCGCGAACGCATCGCGCTCTTGCTGAGGCAATTGAACGCGGCGCTCGTGCGGCAAGGCCCTTGTGACATCGCGAGCGACCGTCAGCGCTGTCGACGTCAGCGCGAACTCGCTCGAGATAGACCTAGTGGCCGGCCGCATTGCCGGGTACGGCAGCGATGGCAAGCCGCTTGACCCCCGCATCGAGAACGCTTTCCCCGGAAAGCCGAACGATCCCCTGGTGCTCGAGGGCATCGAACAAGGTGTTCAGCAAATCCAGCGCCTTCGTCGCTACCAGGCCGAAGTGCGGATCCTTCCCGGGCAGTCTCCCAACACGAGTCTCGTCGACCTGATGCTGACGGAAACCAAACCGTGGTGGCTGCAGGTCGCGGCGGACAACCAGGGCGCACCCGAGACCGGGCGCGCACGCGGACGCGCGACCGTGAGCCTGGACAATACCTTGGGTTTTCTCGAGAGCATCGGCCTCACCTATCTTCGCTCCAGCCGGAGCGAAGTTGGCATCGCGTCGATCGCGGTCCCGTACGGCTACAACACCTGGTCGGCTTCGTATGCGGCATCGCGCTACCGTCAGGATCTGCCTTTCGACCTCGAAGAGAAGGGCGGCAGCTACACGGCGACCCTCGCGTGGAACCGCGTGCTTCATCTGTCGGCAGCGGGCCGCGACAGCGTCGACGTGTCGCTGACATCGAACGACAGCTGGCGAAAAATCGGCGACGTGCGACTGCGCGACGAGCGGCTCACGGTCTTGAGGGGTTCGCTGGTGGGGCTTCGCCAAGGCAACGGTTGGCGTGCCTGGGGAGAGGCCGACGTCGCCCGCGGCCTCAGCTGGATGGGCGCGATCGACGATCCCGGCTCACTCGACTCGCGAGCGCCGCACGCGCAGTTCACCAAGTTCGAAGCCCACGGCGGGCTCATCTATGTGCCCGCCGCCGACCTCGGCCAATACACCAGCCAGATCGATGCGCAAACGAGCCCGGTGGGGCTCTACGGTATCGAGCAATTCCGTTTGGGCGGCTTCAGCAGCGTGCGCGGCTACGACGAAGGAACGATGTCCGGCGATCGCGGCGTGCTCGTTCGCCAGGAATGGGCAATGAAGCCTTTCGCGCTTGACGCGGTCACGGCGCGTGCGACGCCGCTGGTATTTGTCGACGCCGGCTGGACGAAGCTCGTGGAAAGCGCGACGACGCGTCTTGTCGGCGCTGGCGCTGGCCTCCGTTTCACCGGCAACAAGTGGGGCGCCGATTTCTTCCTGGCCAAGCCGATCAGCAGCAGTTCCAACGTCAACGAAAACAGCTGGCATTTTTACGCCGCTTTGAGGATAGACCTATGAAACCCGTGCTTCACGTTATCTTCGCTTGCGCCTGCCTCGTTCTCGCACTGAGCGTCGAGGCGGTCGATGCGACGTACGTCGCCAAGGTCAATGGCAACGTCATTCCTGTGAGCGCGCTCGATCAGGCGCTCGCCGAGGCGCGCGCGGCAGGCGGGCCAGAGACGCCCGAACTGCGCACACTGCTCATCGAGCGCCTGATCGCCGACGAGCTGTTCTGGCAAAAGGCGGCGAAGCTCAAGCTGCAAAACACTGCGGCGGCGAGCGCGGCTGCCGAGCGTGCGCGACGCCAGAGCGCCATCGCCCAATACCTTCTGCGCGAGGCCAAGCCCGCCGTTCCCCAGGAAGCCGAACTGCGCGCTACGTACGAGCGCACCGTTGCCAGGCTTGGCCCGCGTGAATACCGCATCAGCCTGATTCAGACGACGAGCGAAGCGAGCCTGCGCGAAGTGGCCGCACGCCTCGCCAAGGGGGCGGATTTCGCGACCGAAGCGCACCGGGTTTCCGAAGTCGCCTCCGCCGAGAAAGGCGGAACGATCGGCTGGGTCTCGTTCCCGGTGCCGCCTGTTCCCGGCCGCACCAACGGCCTGCCGCTTGTCGTTGCGCAGGCAATTGTGGGCCTGAAGCCCGGGGCGATTTCGACGCCGCTCGCCTTTGGCGATTCGTTTGCGCTCGTGCGACTCGACGATGAACGCGCGACGCAGACGCCGAGCTTTGAAGCATCGAAGGCCTCGCTCGTTCACGCTGCGCAGCTGCAGGCAATTGCCGCGGCCGGCCGCGACCTGGCGCTGCGGCTGACGCGCGACGCACGCATCAAACTCAATCCGGCGCTGGCTTCCGGCGTCAGCGTGCAGCCATGAAGCGCAGCCTTTCTGCCGCCTTGCGCGATGCCCCGTTCCGCCGCGGTGTCGTCTGGCTGATCATCGCGACTTTCGTTCTTTCCCCTTATGGCGTGCTCGCGGCGCCCGTTCCCGATGCGGCAGCTGGCGCGCAAAAGCCGACCGTCACGAACGTCGGCGCCGTTCCGGTCGTCACGATCACGACGCCCAACGCCAAAGGCGTCTCGCACAACAAGTACAGCGCTTTTGACGTCACCGCTTCCGGCGTTGTCCTGAACAACGCGACGGCGCCGGCGACCACGGTGCTCGCCGGGCCGCTCGCCGCCAATCCCAATCTCGGCCCCACACCGGCACGCACGATACTCAACGAAGTGACGAGCAGCGCGAGTTCGCTGCTTGCGGGCAAACTCGAAGTCGCCGGCAGCGCGGCCAAGCTCATCGTTGCGAACCCGAACGGCATTACCTGCAACGGTTGCGGTTTTATCAACACGCCGCACGTGCAGCTCGCCGCCGGCGAGCCACAGCAGGTCGACGGCGCGATGCGCTTCTACTTGCGCGGTGGCGTCATCAACATCGGTCAGGACGGTCTGTCCGCTCTGGCAACCCGTCTCGATCTGATCGCCCGGCGCAACGTGCTGGCCGGACCGGTGGCGGTGGGCGAGCTTAATGTCCTGGGCGGGAGAGCCTTTGTTGACTCGGAGACCTTGAACCAGGAATACGCGGGCTTCGATCCCAGGTACGATCCGGTCGAGCAGTCCCCCGCCGACGAATACTTTATCGACATCGGCCAAAGCGTGAAAGCAGGCACGGTGCGGCTCCTCGTTTCCTGGAACTACGCGGGAGGCAGGAACGGGATTCGCGCTACCGCGCCCGTCGAAGCCGTGCAGGACGTGACTGTTTTTGGCAGCAGCAGCGTGCAGCTGGACGACGTGCGCGCCGGAAGGAATATCGGAATTTTTTCGCCGGGGTACCCGTGGATCACCCTCGGCAAGGCTAGCGCCGGCGATACGCTGCAAGTTCTCGCTCAGCGCGTCTATAACCCCGAAGGCGGACTTTGGCAATCGGGTAACGACACGCAAATCGGCGTCATCGGATTCCAGCCCGACGACTGGTCGGCGTACTTCAACAATCGCGGAACGATTCAAGCCGGTCGCGACCTGTTGCTCAGCACCGGGGGCAGAGGCGGCCATATCAACACCGGGCTGTTGCGCGCGCAGCGCGATGTACTCGATACCTCACGTACCGGTTCGGTCATCAACTTCTGGGATGGCTTTCCCCTGCTTCCCGAAATTGCTGCGCTGAAGGAAAGCCGCGCGAAAGGATTTGTTCCTTACCAACAACGCGCGCTCTCCGCATTTTGGCCGCGCTACGGCACGTTCATGAACGGGGACGCCGTCGGAGAGGCCGGCACGCTGCAATATGGCCGGGTCGAAGCCGGACGCAATGCGAGTTTGCCCTACAAGGATCGCCTGGGCGGCGGCTCGATCACGGTGGCCAACGACCTCGAACTGTGGTCGGCCCAATACGCCGATCTTCATCCCCCGAGCGGCGGCACCGTCGTCAAAGCGGGCCGGGATATTTGGCTTTACGACCATCAATTGAGCGGCGGCGGGCAGTTGAGCGCCGGCCGCGACGTGCACATGGTCGCCACGGCGAGCGACCGACGCGACGGTGTTTTCAATGATTTCAATATCAATGCCGGCGGCAACATCGTCGCGCGTACGGATTACGGTTTTGCCAACCAGGGTGCGCTTTCCGCCGTGGGCGCCATCGAGATCGCAGCGAGGCAGTTCACTAATCAGCCAAGCGTGGTCATCGAGCGGGGCCGCACCAGCAGCCCGCGACATCCGGGTTGTCTCACCGACAAGGGCGGATATTGTGATTACAGTGACGAGGTGCTCCGTTGGCCGGGCATTCTTCACGCCAGGCAGGACATCACGATCACGGCCGACAAATTCTCCAATGTCGGCGGCAACATTACCGCCGACGGCAATATCGACATCCGCACCACGAATTTCGAAAACAGAAGCCGCGTCCTCAGTTCGACCTGGACCGGCACCTACTACGAGACCGCGAAAATAGGCGGTGCGACTTCCGAGCCACCGGCGTCGGGTTCGAGCGGCAGCGGGGGGTCCGCTTCCAGCGGTGGCGAATTGCCGAAAGTCCAGCACACCGTCTCCGGCACCACGCCCAACATCGGCGAAATTTCCGCCGTGATCCAGGCGGGCGGCCGCTTCACCGTCGCCGGAATTGCTCGCCCCAATATCGATCCGCCGCCCATCGATGCGGGCGGCACGACGCCGCCGGACGCCGGCAACCCCAGCACGCCCCCTTCGGGGGGCAATACAGCGCCGGACACCGGCGGTGCCGTGATACCGCCTTCGGGCGGCAACGGGACAACGATCCCCGCGCCGCTTGATCCGCCACCCACTCAAAGCTTCGTCAATACCGGTCACATCGGCGCCGGCGTCATCGTCGTGCGTGCCGACGAAATCCGCAACGGCTACGATCCCATCGCCGACTATTACCGCCGCACCGCCGTGCCCACCGGATCGCCGCTGGTCCTCGATACCGCCGTCGATGGCGGTCAGATGATCGCCGATATGGCGCTTGTCATCGAAGCGGAGAAAGTCGTGAACACGGGTTACATGGCCTCCGGCGGGCTACTCGCGATGACCGCCGATTCGCTGTGGAGCGGCAAGCGCAACGCCGAATACAACGAGGTGCGCAAGGTCAAGGGCGGCACGCTGACGATCACCGGCGACACCGTGCAGCCCGGTGGCGTGATCGCCGCCTCGGCTTTCGACCTGAAACTCGATTCGCTCTATTCGCGCTCCGGCGAATTCATCGTCCTGCAAGGCGAGCACACCGTCGCGGCATCGAACGCCTTCGTCGCAACGCTTGCCGCTTCGCTCGGCGAAAACTACGTCAGCGAAGAAGCCGTCGATCATCTCAATCAGCACTTCAAGGCCAAGAAGAAGAAACGTTTTCTTGGCGGCCTGGGCGGCTTCATCGTCGCCGCCGTGGTCTCCTATCTCACGGTTGGTGCGGCGAGCAGCCTGCTCGCCGAAATGGTGGCGGCAGATGCCGGCCTGACGACTGCCCAACTTGCGGCTGCGCATTCGACCTGGGCTGCGGCCACTGCGACAGCAGAAGCGGGGCTCGCCAACTTCGCCGTCAGTCAGGGCATCGGGTCGCTCCTCGGTTCGGCCGCCGGGCAGTTTGCGGCCGACGGCCACGTCGACTGGGCGCTGGCTTTGAGAAGCGGTTTGACCGCCGGCGTGACCTCCGGCCTCACGAGCGCGCGGATCTTCGATAACCGCAGCCTCAACCAACTCGCCAATGTACAGACGGTCGGCGGGCAAGCCCTCGGGATCTTCAACCCCGACACCTTCGCGAGCAACGTTCTCGGTATCGCCGGCCGCAGCATCGTCACGGCGGGCGTCAGTTCGGCGATCAATGGCACGAGCTTCGATCACGCGCTCAGGCAAAGCATCGTCAGAGACCTCGCGGCGGTCGGCGCCAATGCAATTGGACAGACTTGGGGGCCGCTTGCAACAGAGAACGTCATGGCTCACGCCGCCCTCGGTTGCGCCGCGGCTGCCGCCGGCGGTGGAAACTGCGAAGCCGGCGCTGTCGGCGCGGCGATAGCCGCGGTCGTCAATCCCTTAATTGATCCCTTGACCGGCGACGCCGATCCGAGGTTGCGCACGATAGAGCATCTCGTGGCATCCATGACGGCATCCGGCCTTTTAGCGGACGCAATGGGACTCGATTCGATCACTGCCGCAGCGGCGGCGCAGAACGAGACAGTGAATAACTACCTGTCTTACAAGGAAGCGGCTCTGCGCGAACAACTCATCAGGCAGATCGCTGCGTGCACCGACGATAACTGTCGCCAAAGCGCCCAAAAAGCACTCGCTGCGATCGACGATGTAAGCCGAAAGCGTAACGAAGCGATCGCCAGCGCATGCAAGAGCCCCAGCAGCGCCGAATGCGCTGCGTGGAATACCGATCTTCAGGCGGCGATGGCGAGCTATACAAGCAACCGCGCCTTGGATATCGGCAGCGTTGGCCGTGCACGCGATGAAGCACTTGATCTGGCAACGCTCTACGAGCAACGGATCAGCAACGCAGCGGGCTTCAACCTAAGTGCTGGCGCAGCCACCAGTCTGGCTGTCTCCGTTCTGGCCGCTGGCGAACTCGTTCTGCTTTCCGGCAAATCGCTGATCGGCGATGCGCAAGCGCAGGACGCTCTGAAGAAAGTGGCCAATGGTGTCGGCGACTTTCTGGCTGATCCGGTCGGCACAGTGGAAAAGGACATAAAGACGCGGATCGATAGGGCCAATGAACTCGATGCGCTCGGCCGAACTGACGAAGCCACGCAGATTCGCAGTCAGCTGGTCACTGACGGGTTGCTGACCGCCACTGGGATAGGAACACTCGCGATCAAGGGAACCGGGACGGTCATTAAATTGGCGGACAATGCGTTGACGGCGGGAATAGATGCAGCGTATTTGCGGTCGCTAAAACTCGACGCGGGAACAATAAAGGGGTTCAGGAGTGCTGATGAAGTCAATGCCTTGATGAAGTCTGCTGAATGGTCGCCAGCCTGGAAATCCGGATCGTCGGTGGTCGAAGCGACACTGCAGCCGGGAACGAAGGTGCGGATGGTAGTGGATGAGAATACGATAAAGGCACTAACGGATCCCACCGGAAAGGCTGATATCAGAATGGCCTTTGGTGGTTGGGGCACTTTCGACGACGTGCCCACGCAAAGCTATGCTAGGAATCAACTCGCCATTACGCCAGACATGAAAGCCGCGGTCGGTTATGTGATAGAGGTCGAGATAACAAAACCGGTCAACGCTCACGTCGGAGTTGTGGGTTCACAAAAAGGAGCCGTTGGCGGCGGTAATCAGTTGCACTTTATCGTGAGCGTCGAAGACCGAACCAGCGCGTTCAAATATGTGGACGGTAGCGCAAGATCCCTCCAATGAATCGACAACTTAAGATTAGCGATTTCACTATGCACGGTTCCTCCGGGCGCTCTGTTTTGCACGACAGGTGGATCGACTGGGTACTCCAAAATCAAAATACTCCAGGAGCTTCGAAAGAGAATGCATACGGCTTGGGGCGAGTGACGCATCACTCGTGGCGTGTCGGCGACGCATTGATTCGTGTGTCTAATGATGACTGGATTTACTCCGTGGTTTTGCCTGACGCGAGTGGATTCATTGGATTTGAGCAACACCGTCAAGAGCCGGATAACTGCCTGCTTCTCGACGCCTATGGTAAAGAGAGAATGCGTTTAACTGTGCCATGGGAACTAACACGGCACCAAAACCCCGAATCGGCAAAGCCGCCTACATCCTTTGAAAACGTGAGCGCTCCGTACGTTAATCCAGTCGATGGAAAGCGCGGCGAGTTCGGAGTCACAGCTTGGGTCGAGTATGCAGGGAAGTATTATTTTGAATTGGATTACCGCATCGGCATATTCTTGTGGGGGAAGGAAATACGCGATTGACGTGGGAGAGCGTTACTATGAAAAAAGTGGAAGCCTTCACGCTTCGCAATGACAGGAATCAAAACGTTCTGAAGAAAGACTTGCTCGACTGGAAAGATGCTTTGAATCCAAATAATGATATTTTCGGTCCTGTCATTACCTACTCTTGGCCTGTGGGAGAGCAGGATTTCGAAGCGCCGTATAACGGATATTGGTGTGAACTCCCAGACGCTTCTGGGTTCATTTGCTTCGAACGTGAGCGAAAATCGGACAACTGCGTTTTGCTTGATGCATACGGAGAAAAGAGGATTCGGCTGTCAGTGCCTTGGCAATTGACCCGGCACAGAAACCCAGACTCCGGGGAAAGGGGTCAGTGACATTTTTGTTTTCCGAAGCGGTCAGCCGGGAAATGAAAATTGTCACTGACCCCTTTGAATCCTACTGCTGGACATTTACCTGAGATCGTGACTAATCCGATACCGAAGTCGGACATCAGAGCGATCCTCATCGTCAATGGACTGAAATAGCATGCAGACTATTTACTCTAACAAATCGGGTATGTACGAGGTTTTGTTTGATGAAGCCAGCGGAGATTATTACCTGTATGTAGTGGTAGGAGGCATAGCCATGCGGGAAGTTACCACCAAGATGACGCCTGAGATGGTGGACGCATTTCATAGAAGCGAGGCAGAGTTCTTAGGTTACGTTAAGGGGATTCGACTTCGCGGCTAAGACGAAATAAAAATTGATTCAAGCTGGATTAAGACACCATGAATTCCTGCAACTGGGAAGCCACCCACGGATTCCAAACCCCAGGCGAATATCAACGTTTTTGCCTCTGGCTCGAGTCGCTCGTGGCGAATGGCGTGATTGAGAGAATTCCGATTGGAGCTTCAAAGAGCGAAGTCCCATCTGGACTGACCCCTTTAAATCCTTTACCAACGAGCCAGTCACTCTTTACAGAGTGTGGGGCGGTGCGTCGAGTGAGATTGGCCCGTATTGGACTCGGATAAAGCCCTCCGGCCCGGTCCAATCGATTATTGACAGTGCCCTAGATCCGGCCGTAGTAGGGAACACTGCGACACGCGTTGTGGAGATAGTTGTACCGCCGGGGGTAAAATTTTATGAAGGCGCAGCTGCACAACTGGGCGACTTAGTCGGCGGCGGGAATCAAGTGATTATTCCAAAGGTCGATCCGGCATGGATAATTCGATGACATTTTGCGCGTGGGAAGAAATAGGCACCTTTCATAGCCTCATTGAATTCAGGCGCTTCCAATCCTGGATGGCTGGCCAGATTGCTGCAGGAACGGCAACCGAAATTGCTGTTGCGGTACCATATTCGGGCCTATCGAGCCTTACCGAAAAATGGTTTAGGCATATTGAAAGCGGACAGGTATGGCGACTCGTCTGGCCGGATGGACCATTCGCAGGCGTCTTTAAGCGAGTCGAAAAATACGATCAGCACCGGGAAAGGGGTCAGTGACATTTTGGTTTTCCGAAGCGGTCAGCCCTATAGCTTCCCTTGGCCGCTGACGGCGCAATGCCCTTCGGTTATTGCGCCCTATGATCCGGGGAGCGCTTCGGCCGAAACAAATCAGAGGATATAGGGTGCAATAGCGAAAGCGTATTGCACCGATCGGTGCACGGCACAGACGGACCTGGGTGACGCCGACGCGCTAGCCATCCTTCCAGAGCAAGTCTCCGCAGAGCACGTGCAGCCTGCCGTGGACGACGAGGCTGACCGACACCGTGACGCACAGGCAGGTGGTGGCGATCGAGCGATAGGGGCGGGTGATCTGCGCCTTGCCGGGGGCGGCGATGGCGCGTTGGAAATAAGGGCGGTGCGACCAGCGCGCCTGCGAGGTCTGCTGATAGCCGGCAAGCGCCGGCGTCACCGCGCGCGCGTCGCCGATGACGTTGGGCCCGACCTGGAAACCGTCGCCGTCGAGCAGGTAGCAGCGATCGCTTTGTGCGAGCCGCAGGAAGGCCGTGCAGGCTTCGTCCATCGTCTGCCCGCCGGCGAGCGCCTGCCCGGCGGCGCCGAGCGCGGCGATGTAGGGATCGACGGCGCTGCGGTAATGACTGCGCTGGGCGCTGCGCAAGGCTTCGAACTCGGGCCACAGCGCGTCGACGACGCGGCCCGCGGCAAAGCCGGCAACGCTGTGCGCGGCGCCCGGGCGCGCGAAATAATAGCCTTGCGCAAGATCGATGTCGGCGTCCATCGCGATCATTGCCTGCTCGGCGGTTTCGATGCCTTCGAGCAGGACCAGCGAACCGGCTTCGTGCAGCAGCGCGACGATCGCCGGCAGCATGCGCCGCGCCGCTGCGTCGCTCGCCGCGCGCAGCGCGTAGCTGCGATCGAGCTTGACGATGTCGGGCTTGACGTCCCAGACGCGGTCGAAGTTCGAATGGCCGGCGCCAAAATCGTCGAGCGCGATGCCCCAGCCCTGCTCGCGCAGGATGGCAACGCCCTCGCGCAGCTTGAGGTCGTCCTTGACGCCGTCCTCGAGGATTTCGATGACGACACGGCTCGGCGGCAGGTCGCCGGCGCCAAGCGGCGTCTGAAAGTAGTTTTCCGTCGACGCCGGCATGCCGAGAAAAACCGAGGGGTGCATGTTGAGGAAGAGCCAGCCTTCGGCGAGGCCTTGCGCCGAGTAGTTGGCAACGTGCAGGCGGCGCGCCAGGCGATCGACGTGGAGCAGGGTGTTGGCGCTTTCGGCTTGCGCCATCAGCTCGCTCGGCGCGATGCTGCGGCCCGCGTCGTCGCTGCAACGCACGAGGCCTTCGAGGCCGATGACGCGGCGGTAGGAAAAGCTGACGATTGGCTGGAAGACGCTGGCGAGCGTGTAGTCGCCAAAGCGCGCGCGATACTGTTTTTGATTGAGGCTCGCGGCGGCTTGCGCTGCCGGGGACGCGGTCGCTGTCGCGCGCAGCGCGGCGAACGGCAGGCCGCCCGCCGGCCTTTCGCGTAAGAGTTCTTCGCAGTACATGCCTTCTCCTTGGCCGGCGTTCAGGCGGCGGTCGCGACGGACAGACGCTGCAGGTCGATGCCGAGGTCGCCGAGCAGATGGTCGCGGCCGGTCAGGCGGCGCAGCAGGCGCTCGGCCGAAAGGACGACGAGGATCTTCTGCTCGGCATCGTCGGCGTGCGGCTTGACGAGGCTTTCGGTGAGCAGCAGGCCGTCGTTGATCATCTGCGGGACGGGCTCGATGCGCGCGTTGGCAACGTCGAGGATTTCGCCGAGGCGATCGACGACGATGCCGTAACTGACCTCGCGCTCGGCGACCCGGATCAGCACGATCTGCTGCGGCAACTCGTCGTCCGCCTCGCGCGCCGGCGCGCCGAGGAAAGCGGCGAGGTCGAGCACCGGCAGCGCCTGGCTGTTGTGCATGATGCAGCCGCGCACGCAAGGCGGCATCCCGGGCATCGCCGTGATCGCCTTCTGTTCGATGGTCTCGAGCGCGTGCTCGACGCGCACGCCGTACCAGCCCTTGTCGATGTGGAAGGTCGCGATCTCGACGCAATCGACGCCACCGCCGCGCCGCGCGACCTGGCTCTCGTGGCCGATGGAACGGATCGAGCGCGCCGCGTCGGCTGTGTAGAGCGAGTCCGAGAGCGGCACCATGACGAGCGCCACGACCTCGTTGCGATAGCTGTCGGCCGCGCTCTTGTATTCGCGATAGCCGGTCGACATGCGCGAGGCGACGGCGTAATAGCGGTCGCGGAAAGCGATGATGTTGGGGGCGCCTTCGCTCGCCTTGAGCGCGAAGAATTCGCGCGGGATGTCGAGGCGCGAACCGGCGCCGATCGAGCTGTCGGTGCTGGCGACGACGCTGCCGTCGCTGTCCGCGAAAACGGCGAAAGCGCCTTCGCCGATGGCGCCTTCCTCGTTGCGCGGCAGCGCGTCGCGCAGCATCGCGGCGAACTGCGGTGCGCTGTCGAAAACGATGGCTATGCCGCCGACCGTCTGCTCGCTGCCGCCGCTTGCACGGATTGCCGCTGCATAGATGTAGGTCGGCTCGCCGCCGTAAAGCTCGCTCGCCTCGAACGGCGAGACGCAGTAGCTCGCCGAGTCGGCAAGCGCCAAGGTCTGCCGCGCCCAGTCGTGATGCAGCGTATGGCCGATCATGTCGCCGTAGAGCGGGTTCGAGACGGCGACAATGCGGCCCTTGGCGTCGAAGAGGACGAGGTTCGAATAGACCGTGTACAGGCCGTTGATCGTGCGCAGGATTTGCGTCAGCGCGTCGCGATCGACCGCTTCCCCCGCCTGCAGCGCTGCGAGCCCGCTGCGGAAAGCCGTCGTCAGCGCCCACCAGCGGCAGTCGTTGGCGCGCTCGTAAAGATTGCGATCCATGATGTCGATGGCGAGCGCCGCCTGCGCCGCGCAGTCGTAGAGGACCGACGAGACGACGGTCTCGTAGAGGTTGGTCGTCGAGTCGATGAAGACGTTGCGCGTGCGCGTGCCGGTGCTGCCGATCTCCCAGAGCAGGACCTTGGCAAACGAAGTGTTCATCGCGTAGTGATCGCGCGTCAGCCAAAGGTTGCCGTTCCAGACGGCGCGGTTCAACTGGTTCTGGATGTTCGCGGCCTGCAGCGGAATGTCGCGCAGCTTTTGCGAGAACAGCGTCGAGGTTTCAAGTACGCCGTGCAACAGATCCGGCGCGACCTGCTCGAGTTCGTGCGCGGCGGCCATCTCGAAAGCATGGTTGAGCGGCGAGAGCACGTGGCCGACCCAGCCGGGCCCGAAATAGCCCTGGTAGCCTGCCGTCGCGCAGGTCGTCGCCAGGTACTCTCGTCCCGCGAAGCGGACGATGCGGCACTCCTCGTCGGCGAGGCGATCGAGCCGCGCGCCGAGCGGAAACTGGTAGATGTCGCTGCTCGCGATGATGCGGCCTTCGGGCGAGAGCAGGGTAATCACATTCCAGTCGTCGCGCTTGACGAGGCCGCCGAAGATGCGCTCGCACTCGTCCTGGAAGCGGAAGGCGAGGCAGAGCACGCCGACCGCGCGCGTGCCGTCGGGCGACATCACGCGGTACGAATAGACGAGTGGTGAATCGTGACCGGGCAGGACGTCGGTGGCGCGGAAGGTCTCGACGTAGGCGGCGCCCGTCGTCAGTGCTTCCTTGATCAGCGCGTCGCGCGAGCGCTCGACCGGGTTGGTTTCGTCAAGCTGGACGAGCAGCGTCCCGTCGGCGCCGAAGAGCATGATGTTGTGATAAACAGAATACTTCTGCACGTACTCGGCAAAGCGCCGCACCAGCGCTTCGCGTCGCGCCTCGTCGACGGCTGCCGTCGGATCGGCGGCGGCTTCGGCGAAGCCGCGGATCTCGGCGTCGGTGGCGAGAAAGCCGATGTCGGCGGTGCGCTCGAAGAGGTTGCGGATCAGGATGTTGATCGCCACGCGCGCCTGCGAGGCGAGGCTCAGCACGGCCTTGCGCCGCAGCTCCTGGGCGAGCTGTTTGAGGAGCACGGTGGCGAGGTTGTTGAAGTCGTTGCGCATCACGGTGATGTCGGTGCCGGCGCAAAGCAGCTGGCCGAGCAGCGTCAGGTTGTCATAGACGGCCTGGATCGTGCGCAGTTGCTCCTCGTCTTGATGCAGGCTGGTCATGAAGCGCATCAGGTAGGCGAGTTCGCTGTTGGGCTCATCGGTTGGTGGCGTGGTCATTGGAATCGCTTCCGAAAAATTGTCTGGTGAAGCTCGTATCGCAATAACCATGCCGACGCCGTGGTGAAGGCTCGGGGCCTTAATTTGTCTGCACTTTTTTGCGCCGGGCGCAGGATCGACGCGCAGCCGCAGCGGCGTACGCACCGAAGCGATTCACATCGGGGGCGCTTGCACCGTTACGGTGCCTATGACATGGGAATGGAGACGACGCGTTTTCGCGTGCGGCGGGTCGCGGTCACGGGCACGCCGCGAACCGATTTTCGCGCGATGCGAGAGGGGGCAGGACGAACGTGGCGAATCGGCGGCAGGGCTGCCATTGAGAAAAACATGCCATGAGAGTAGTCTGCGGGCAAACCACATAATATTTGCGCATACGACAATGGGTCTTGTGCCATCACCTGTCAGCGACTTTCGTATCAGCGGAATCGGTCGGGACATCGTTTCCTGGGCCATACCTTTGCGCTGTCCGGGCGGCAGCAGTCCCGACAGCGATCGCCATCCCCTCATCAGGACTGGCATTCACCCATGATGTCGCTGTTCCGACGCTTCCTGTCGAGTCCGCGCACGATCGGCAGCCTGGCCCCCTCGTCGAGGCGACTTGCCAGCGCGATGCTCGAGACCGTCGGCAACAAGACGCCGATCTTCGAAATCGGCGCCGGCGCCGGCGCGATCAGCCGCCTTATTTGCGAGCGGGCACCGGGGATTCTGATTGTCCTCTTCGAACAGGACCGCGTCCTTGCCGACAAGCTGCGGCGCCATCTTGCCGACGCCGTCGTGATCGAGGGCTACTTTCACCAGACGATCAACGAGGTGCACGAGATTCCGGAACGTCTGGTCCTCGTGTCGTCGCTGCCGTTCAAGTCCCTGCCGCCGGAACTGTGCGCGAGTACCGTCGCGGCGCTTTCAAGCATCCTTGCGAAGTCGCCCGATCGCCGCCTGATCCAGTACACCTACCTCAAGGGCCCGCCCTTCGTGCCGCAACATGAAGACCTGCAGTGGCGGCGACTGACCCGCGTCTGGGTCAACTTTCCGCCGGCCACCGTCTGGGAGCTGTCATTGCGCCAACCGGCCCGGCGTCAGGACGAAGCGGTTTTGCGTCCATTATCGGCCTGAGCGCGCGACCTCGTGCAGCGAGCGTTTATCGAACGGGCGCTTGCTTCATGCGTTCGAGACAATCGACGACCTTGAGGCTCGACCGTTCCATGACGGCAAGCGCGGCAGCGGCAGCTTCGGGATTGCCGCCCAGGTGGGCGCGAACGGCTTCGACGCCGCTCGCGTGCACCGCCTCGTGCTGCGGTTCGAGTTCGCGGTAGACGGGCGTCCCGGAGAAACTCTCCGCACCGTCGCCGGTGTAGAACCACTTGCCGAGCCGGCAGTCGTGGTGGCTCGCGAAATCGCCTTCCTTCTTGTCGCTCAGTCCCATCAAGACCTTGTAGATCTCCATCTTGTAGACCAGAAGGTCGATCTTCGCGGTTTCGGTGAAGCTGCCCAGGGCGACCGATGTGACGGCTCGGCTCAGCTCGTCCGAGATTCGCTGCAGTGCCGCAATGTGCGAGCGCGCCTCGTCGCTGTCGTGCACGAAGCCAGCCGTCTGTTCCGGCGTGATATCGAGCGCGTGCTTGACGCTCTCGGTCTGCGCGTGCACGCCATCGACGAGCTTGGCAATCGTCGATGTCGCCTGGTTGGTTCGCTCCGCGAGCTTGCGCACTTCGTCGGCGACGACGGCAAAGCCGCGGCCCACGTCGCCAGCGCGGGCGGCTTCGATGGCGGCATTGAGCGCGAGCAGATTGGTCTGGTCGGCGATCTCGCGAATCAGCTTCAGGAAACCACTGATTTCAACCGCGTGCTGGCTCAGCGACCGGACCGCGGCGATGCTCTCCTGGCTTTTCGCGGCCAGCAGCCCGAGGGCGGCGTCAAGCCGCTCAACGGCGCTGACGCTGCAGCTGACTGAGGCTGCGGCCTCGCTCGAGACACTGCGCTCGGCCTTCATTGACAGCGCCAGCTGCGCCAGCGATTGCTGCACGAGCTTGAGCGAGTCGCCAAAGACCTGCAGGTTGCGGTGCAGCTTGTCGGCGTATTCTGTCTTTTGCCGCGCCATCTCGAGTTCACCGCGCGCGCCGGCCAGTTCCTCGCGCAAGGCGGCAATTTCCCGGCGCTGCTCGTCCGCTTGAGCCCGCAGCGCGGCAAGCTCGATCTCTCCTTGCCTGATAGCGTTTTGCGACTGTCCGAACATATGAATTCTCCCCCGCTGGTGATGGTTCCCCGCGTCGAATTGCCTCGCGCGCCGATTATACCTATGGCATATCCGGAAGTCGAGCAGGGCGCAATAGCATGGCGCAATAGCGGGTCCGGGCGGCACACGCTGCTGCTGCGCCGTGCAGGCGTCGGCGCGGCCGCGAGGGAGAGGGTCTCGGCTATAATGTCGCCTTCGCCGCAACCCCTCTTTCGATCCCGCTCGCCATGGCCCCTATCCCCGAGATTCTCTTCCTGCGCGGGTCGCCCGCTTTTTCCAGCTTTCGCCTGCAAGGTCTGCAGCAATGCGTCGGGGGCGCCGTGCCGGGGGCGCGAATCACGAGCGCGGTGTATTGGCATTTTGCCAAGTTGAGGCGCCCGCTCGCGGACGCCGGCCGTGTCCAGCTCGCCGCGCTGCTCGAAGAGCAGGAAGAGGGCGCTGGGGAAAGCGCCGGCCAGCTCTTTCTCGTCACGCCGCGCCTCGGCACCGTCTCGCCGTGGTCGTCAAAGGCGACCGACATCGCGTGGAACTGCGGACTCGAGGCGATCGAGCGCATCGAGCGCGGCATCGCCTATCGGGTTGAAGGCATCGAGCGAAGCGAAGACCGCGCAGCGATCGCTGCGCTGCTGCACGACCGCATGACCGAAGCCGTGCTCGCCGATTTTGCCGCGAGCGCCGAACTCTTCCGCCATTTTGCGCCGCGCGGGATGGCGACCGTCGGACTGCTCGCGGGCGGCCGTGCAGCGCTCGTCGAGGCGAACGGACGCTTGGGCCTTGCGCTCTCGGACGACGAAATCGATTACCTCGTCGAGCTCTTTGTCACGAAGACGAAGCGCGACCCGACCGACGTCGAACTGATGATGTTCGCGCAGGCAAACTCCGAGCACTGCCGCCACAAGATCTTCAACGCCGCCTGGGTGATCGACGGCAAGCCGCGCGCCGAAACGCTCTTCGGGATGATCCGCGAGACGCACGCGGCGCATCCGCAAGGCAACGTCGTCGTCTATAGCGACAACTCGTCGGTCTTCGAGGGCGCGAGCGTCGCCAATTTCCATCCCGCGGCGGGCGGCGTTTACAGCTGGAACGAAGAGCTCACGCACATCCTGGCCAAGGTCGAGACGCACAATCATCCGACGGCGATCTCGCCGTTTCCCGGCGCCGCGACCGGCTCGGGCGGCGAAATCCGCGACGAGGGCTCGACCGGCCGCGGCTCGAAACCGAAAGCCGGCCTCTGCGGTTTTTCGGTGTCCAACCTTTATCTGCCGGGCGCCGTGCAGCCCTGGGAGCGCGAGATGGCGGCCTACGGTCGGCCTTCGCGCATCGCCTCGGCGCTAAAGATCATGCTTGAGGGTCCGATCGGCGCGGCGGCTTTCAACAACGAATTCGGCCGGCCGAACCTCGCCGGCTATTTCCGCAGCTACGAGCAGCGCGTCGGCGCCGGTGAGGACGCGCTCGTTCGCGGCTATCACAAGCCGATCATGGTCGCTGGTGGCCTCGGCAACATCGCCGCCGCGCAAGCGCTGAAAGCGCCGAGCTTCGCGCCCGGAACGCTGCTCATCCAGCTCGGCGGGCCGGGCATGCTGATCGGCCTTGGCGGCGGCGCGGCAAGCTCGATGAGCACCGGCGCCAACAGCGAAGACCTCGACTTCGCGTCGGTGCAACGCGGCAACCCCGAGATGCAGCGGCGCGCGCAGGAAGTGCTCGACCGCTGCTGGCAGATGGGAACGCCGCAAGCGTGCGGCGCGGGCGCAGCCCACGACGATGCGGCGACCCCGGGCAATGGCAATCCGATTCTCTCGGTGCATGACGTCGGCGCCGGTGGCATCTCGAACGCTTTCCCCGAGCTTGCGCACGGCGCCGGCTGCGGCGCGCATTTCGAGTTGCGCGAAGTGCCGATCGAGGAGCCCGGCATGTCGCCCGCCGAAATCTGGAGCAATGAAGCGCAGGAGCGCTACGTGCTCGCGATCGCGCCTTCGCGCCTTGCTGAGTTTGCGGCTTTCTGCGAGCGCGAGCGCTGCCCGTTCGCGGTCGTCGGCCGCGCCACCGGCGACAACCGGCTCGTCGTCGCCGACCGGCATTTTGCCAACCATCCCGTCGACATGGACATGGATGCGCTGCTCGGCAAACCGCCGCGGATGACACGCGACGTCGCGCGTCTGCCGTCGACCGGCCGGGCTTTCGACGCGGCGGCGGTGGAGCTCAAGGACGCCGCGTATCGCGTCCTGCGCCTGCCGGCCGTCGCTGACAAGACCTTCCTGATTTCGATCGGCGATCGCACCGTCGGCGGCCACACGGCGCGCGACCAGATGGTCGGCCCCTGGCAGGTCCCCGTTGCCGACGTCGCGGTGACGACGATGGGCTACCGGACTTTCCGCGGCGAAGCGTTCGCGCTCGGCGAACGAACGCCGGTGGCGATTCTCGACGCACCGGCGTCGGGCCGCATCGCGCTCGGCGAGGCGATCACCAATATCGCCGCGGCGCGCATCGCGAAAATCGGCGATATCAAGCTCTCGGCCAACTGGATGGCGCCGGCCGGGTATCCCGGCGAAGACGCGCGGCTCTTCGACACGGTGCGCGCCGTCTCCGACCTCTGCCAGCAAATCGGCGTCTCGATTCCGGTCGGCAAGGATTCGCTGTCGATGCGCACCGCCTGGGAAGACGGCGGAGAGAAGAAGGAGGTCGTTTCGCCGCTCTCCTTGATCGTCACGGCTTTCGCGCCGGTTGAGGACGCGCGGCGGACGCTCACCCCCGAGTTGAGACTGGACGAGGGCGCAACCGAGCTTCTCGTCATCGACCTCGGGCAGGGCAGGAATCGCCTCGGCGGATCGGCGCTGGCGCAGGTCTTTAACGCCACCGGCGAAGAAGCCCCCGACCTCGACGATCCTCGTCTCTTGCCGGCTTTTTTCGCCGCCGTGCAGACGCTGGCGCAGGCAGGCGCCATCCTGGCTTACCACGACCGCTCGGACGGCGGCCTTTTCGTCGCCGCCGCCGAAATGGCGTTTGCCGCGCACTGCGGCGTGACGCTCGATCTTGCTGAACTATGCGCCGCCGGCGACGATCCTGTTTCGGCCATGCGTGCGCTTTTCGCCGAAGAACTCGGCGCGCTCGTGCAAATCAGGAAGAGCGATCGCCAGGCCGTGCTGGCAGTGCTGCGCGACGCGGGGCTTGCCGATTGCGTGCGCGTCGCCGGCGCGCCGAACAGCGTCGGCCGCGTGCAGGTGGTGCACGGGCAGGGCGTTCTTTTTGATGAAGCGCGCATCGATCTGCAGCGCGCCTGGTCCGAAACGACGTTTCGCATGCAGTCGCTGCGTGACAATCCAAAGTGCGCGCAGGAAGAATACGACCGCATCCTCGATGCCGCCGATCCCGGCCTCTCCTTCGCGCTCGCTTTCGATCCGCGCGACGATGTTGCGGCGCCTTTCGTGAGCGCGACCATTGGCGGCGCTCGCCCCAAGGTTGCGATCCTGCGCGAGCAGGGCGTCAATGGCCACGTCGAAATGGCCGCGGCTTTCGACCGTGCCGGCTTTGCCGCCGTCGACGTGCACATGAGCGACATCCTCTCGGGTCGCGCTTCGCTCGCCGATTTCAAGGGCGCGGTCGCTTGCGGCGGTTTCTCCTACGGCGACGTCCTTGGCGCCGGCAAGGGCTGGGCGCGTACCATCCTTTTCAACGGTCGCGCGCGCGACGAATTCTCGGCTTTCTTTGCGCGCGGCGACGCCTTTGCCCTCGGCGTCTGCAACGGCTGCCAGATGATGAGTGCCTTGAAGTCGCTGATCCCCGGCGCGCAGCACTGGCCGCGCTTCGAGCGCAACGCCGTCGAGCAGTTCGAGGCGCGCTTCACGATGGTCGAACTGCCAAAATCGCCTTCGCTCTTTTTCACGGGAATGGCGGGCAGCCGGCTGCCGGTCGTCGTCTCGCACGGCGAAGGCCGCGCCGAGTTCGATGCGAGCGCAGACGAAAGCGCTGCGCTCGTCGCCATG
>CAZALA010000039.1:0-25442 GCA_964485725.1 uncultured Propionivibrio sp.
TCAGCGACATGGTCGGCGAGTTCCCCGAACTGCAGGGCATCATGGGCCGCTATTATGCCCTCCACGACGGCGAAGACGCAGCGGTCGCCGACGCGATCGACAGCCACTATCGCCCGCGCTTTGCCGGCGACGCGCTGCCGCAAGGCCCGATCGCCTGCGCCGCGGCGCTAGCCGACAAGCTCGATGCGCTCGTCGGGTTCTTCGGCATCGGCCAGATCCCGACCGGCGACAAGGACCCCTTCGGCCTGCGCCGTGCCGCGCTCGGCGTCCTGCGCATCCTCACCGAAACGCCGCTCGCGCTCGACCTCGCCGATCTCATCGATGACGCGCAGGCCGGTTTTGCTGCCGGCGTGCTCACGCAACCCGTCGCCGCGCCGCTGCTCGACTTCATTTTCGACCGCCTGCGCGGCCTGCTCAAAGAGAGCGGCGGCAAGTTCGGCGGCCAGCCGCAGGACGTCGTCGAAGCGGTTCTTGCGCAGCGACCGACGCGCATCGACCTCGTTCCCGCCAAGCTCGCCGCCGTTCGCGTTTTCCTCGCGCTGCCCGACGCGCTGGCGCTCGCCGCGGCGAACAAACGCATCGGCAACATCCTCAAGAAGTCCGACGCGAAGTCCGACGTGAAGTCCGACACGAAATCCAACGGCCGCGCTGCCGCCGACCCGCGGCTCTTCTGCGAGGACGCCGAAAGCGCGCTGCATGCGCGCATCCTTGCGGTCGCGCCCATCGTCGCGGCGCACGTCGCCAACGAAGCCTACGCCGACGCGCTGAAGGCGCTCGCTTCGGTGCGCAGCGAAGTCGACCAGTTTTTTGACAAGGTGATGGTCAACGTCGATGATTCAGCTGTGCGCGAAAATCGCCTGGGCCTGCTCGCGGCGCTTTTCGAACAACTCAACGCGGTAGCCGACATTTCGAAACTGGGCGTATGAAACTCGTCATCCTCGATCGCGACGGCGTCATCAACCAGGACTCGGTGAACTACATCAAGTCGCCGGCCGAGTGGAAGCCGATTCCGGGCAGCCTCGAGGCGATCGCGCGGCTGACGCAGACGGGTTACAAGGTGGTCGTCGCGACCAACCAGTCGGGGATCGGGCGCGGACTTTTCGACATGGATACGCTGAACGCCATCCACGACAAGATGCACCGGTCGGTGCAGGCGGTCGGAGGGCGCATCGAAGCGATCTTCTACTGCCCGCACGCCGCCGATGCCGACTGCGCCTGCCGCAAACCGCGCCCCGGCATGTTCAAGCGCATCGCCGCGTGCTTCAACGCCGACATGACCAACGCGATCGCCATCGGCGATTCGCTGCGCGACCTGCAGGCGGCGGAGACGGCCGGCGCGCTGCCGATCCTCGTGCGCACCGGCAAGGGCCTGGCGACGCTCGCAGGCAACCAGATGCCCGCGCGCACCCTTGTCTTTGACGACCTCGCGGGCGCGGTCAATCACATCCTGCGTTCATGATCGCGTTTCTCCGCTCGCTCTTCTTCCTCGTTCTCGCCGTCCTGATCACCGCCCCCGCCGGGCTGCTCGTCACCCTGGCCGTCGTCCTGCCGATGTCGGCGCGCTTTCGCATCATCGCGATCTGGCGCGCGGCCTTCATGGCGCTCTGCCACTACGTGCTCGGCATCCGCTATCGCGTCATCGGCGGCGAGCGCATTCCGGCACGGCCTTCGGTAATCCTCGCCAAGCACCAATCGGCGTGGGAGACCATCGGCCTGCAGGCGATCTTCCCGCCGCTCGTCTTCGTGCTCAAGAAGTCGCTGCTGTGGATTCCCTTCCTTGGCTGGGCCTTCGCCGCGGTCAAGATGATTTCGATCGACCGCGGCTCGGGCCGCGACGCGCTGCGCCAGGTCATCGAACAGGGGCGCGAGCGCCTGCAGGCCGGCTACTGGGTCGTCATTTTCCCTGAAGGCACGCGCATGGCGCCCGGAGAATCGCGCCGCTTCAAGACCGGCGGCGGGCACCTCGCCGTCAGTACCGGGGCGCCGGCGCTGCCGGTCGCGCACAACGCCGGCGAATTCTGGGCGAAGAACGCCTTCGTCAAAACGCCGGGCCTCATCACCGTGAGCATCGGGCCCGCGATCGACCCCGCCGGCAAGACCGCCGAAGAAGTCACGAGACTCGCCGAAGAATGGATAGCCGCCGAAATGCGTCGCCTCTCGCCGCATGTCCATGCCTTGGCAAGCTGAACTGCCGCTTGCCGGCGAAAAACCGCTGTCCCCGGCCGAGACGCTGCGCACGATCGCGCTCGGCGACCGCATCGTCCCCTACGTTCTGAGCCGCGTGCGCCGCAAGACGATCGGCCTGTCGATCGACGAGCGCGGCTTGCGCATCGGCGCGCCGCTGCGCACGCCACTTGGCGAAGTCGAAGCGCTGATCTTTCGCCATCAGGAATGGGTCGCGCAAAAGCTCGACGAATGGCGCAGCCGTCGCCGGCCGCAGCGCCTGAAGATCGACGACGGTGCTCGCCTCGCGCTGCTCGGCGGGGAACTCGAGATCCGCCTGGCGATTGGCAACAACCGTGCGCTGTGGAACCTGCCGAGCCAGGTTCGCCTGGCGCAGCTCACGCTCTGCCTGCGCTCGCCGGGCGACGCCGGACGAGTGCTGGAAAAGGCGCTGCGCGCAAAAGCGCTGTCGCTCTTTCGCGAGCGCATCGAGCACTTTGCCGCGCTGCTTGGCGTCGCCGTGCCCGCGCTTGCGCTCTCCTCGGCACGAACGCGCTGGGGCAGCTGCAGTTCGCGCTCTGGCGTCCGCCTCAACTGGCGCCTCGTGCACTTCTCGCCGCGCATCGTCGATTACGTCGTCGTGCACGAACTTGCGCACCTGCGCGAAATGAACCACGGCAAGCGCTTCTGGGCGCTCGTCGCAAGCGTCTTCCCCGATTACCGCGAGCTGCGCGAAGCGCTTAAGGAAACGGCGGCAAACTGCCCGCAGTGGTAAGCGGCTGATGCAGCGGCGACGGCCGGCGGACGCCGCGCAAGGTAGAATCGAGCCTCGCACGAACCTGCAGGAGACAAGCACATGAAAATCGCCCACACGATGCTCCGCGTCGGCAACCTCGAGCGCTCGCTCGCCTTTTACATCGGCGTTCTCGGCATGCGCCTCGCGCACCGCACCGACTACGCTTCGGGCCGCTTCACGCTGGCCTTCGTCGGCTTCCCCGGTGACAGCGCGCAAATCGAGCTGACTTTCAACTGGGACACCGCAGCCTACGAGATGGGCAACGCCTTCGGCCACATCGCGCTCGCCGTCGGCGACGTTTACGCCGCCTGCGAGAAGATCAAGGCGAGCGGCGGCAAGGTCGTTCGCGAGGCCGGCCCGATGAAGGGCGGCACCGCGGTGATCGCCATCGTCAAAGACCCCGACGGCTACAAGATCGAACTGATCGAGGGCGAGGTCTAAAGCTTTCAATCCACCGCAAAGGCGCAAAGAAAGAAAGTCAAGGTCACGCAAAGAAAAGCAATCGAATACAGGTTTGATTTTCTTCGCCTTGTCTTCCTTTGCGTCTCCTTTGCGCCTTTGCGCCTTTGCGCCTTTGCGGCGGACGTTCTCTCAACGGAGCATAAGCATGCAAGAAACGATCAAATGGGGCGTCATGGGTTGCGCCCGCATCGCCCGCCTGCAAGTCGTCCCGGCGATCCTGCGCACGCCGAACGCCGAACTCGCCGCCGTCGCTTCGCGCGACGTGACGAAGCTCGCCGAATTTGCCGGCATGTTCGGCGCCTTCACGGCCTACGAGAGCTACCAGGAGCTGATCGACGATCCTGCCATCGACGCGATCTATCTGCCGCTGCCGAACGCGCTGCACCGCGAATGGGCGATCCGTGCGATGCGCGGCGGCAAGCATGTGCTTTGCGAAAAGCCGCTCGCGATGAACGCAGGCGAGGCGGGTGAAATGGCCGCGGTGGCGCACGAGTGCGGCGTGACGCTGATGGAAGCTTTCATGTACCGCTATACCGACCGCACGCGGCAGATTGAACGCGTGCTCGACAGCGGCGTTCTGGGGACGATCCGCTCGGTCAATTCGAGCTTCCGTTTCTTCCTCGATCGCGAAAACACGATCAAGGAAAACGCGGCGCTCGGCGGCGGCGCGCTGTACGACGTCGGCTGCTATGCGCTCAATCTGATCGACCTCGTCGCGAACTTTGGTACCAGCGCCGAACCCGTGGCCGTCTCGGCGCAAGCGGACCGGCGCAACGGCGTCGACGTGAATCTTTCGGCGCTATTGCGCTACGAGAGCGGCCTTGTCGCGTCCTTGCACTGCGGCTTCAACGCGTATGGGCGCATGCACAGCGAAATCATCGGCAGCGACGGCCTTCTGCTCGCGCCCGACACCTTCCTCGACGACGCCGGCGAACTCGAACTCGTGACGCGCGCGGGCCGGGAAGTCATCGCGGTCAGAAAGTCGGACCGCTACGGCGAGGAAATCCGCGACTTCTCGGCGGCGATCGTCGAAAAGCGTTCGCCGCGACTTGGACTTGACGAGTCGCTGCGCAACATGCGCACGCTCGACCGCATCATTGCCGCGATTGCCGCCTGATTGGCCAAGAGGCCTAGCCGCGTTGACGACCACGCAAAAACAACAAATCGGCGTTTATTTTTCCCAAAAACGCGCTTCAGAGGCTCGCTGATAAATCGTTAAACCTCGATAAAACATCTGTAAAACCAGTCACTTATCAGGTGCCACAAAGAGCGCCGGAAAGCCTTGAATATTTGTTGAACAGCGTTCTGCCTTAGAGTATATTGCGACACAAGTTGGAGTAGGGGACCCTACCTGCCCTGGCGTGTATGCCCACGGAGTTGTTTCTGTACCAATCTATCGAGGAGGATTTATGCAACTGAAGAAGATCTTAGGCGTCGTTCTGGCTTCAGCGTTCGCCATGACCGCTGTTCAAGCCCGTGACTTCCGCTCCGCGGACGTGCACCCGCTTGACTACCCGACCGTGATGACCGTGAAGAAAATTGGCGACATCGTCAGCCAGAAGACCGGCGGCAAATACAACGTCAAGGTGTTTGGCAACAGCGCGCTCGGTTCGGAAAAAGATACGGTTGAGCAGGTCAAGATCGGCGCACTCGACATGGTTCGCGTGAACACCGCCGCCTTCCACAGCATCATTCCGGAATCGATGGTCCTCTCGTTCCCGTTCATCTTCCGTGACGTCAACCATCTGCGCAAGGTTCTCTCCGGCCCGGCCGGCGACAAGGTTCTGGCCGCGTTCGACAAGGCCGGTTTCATTGGTCTGGCCCTTTGGGAATCGGGCGCTCGCTCGATCTACTCGAAGAAGCCGGTGCGCACGCTCGCCGACGTCAAGGGCATGAAGATCCGCGTCCAGCAGTCGGACCTCTGGGTTGCTCTGGTGCAGGCGATGGGCGCGAACCCGACGCCGATCCCGATGGCCGAAGTTTACACGGCGCTGAAGACGGGCCTCGTCGATGCGGCTGAAAACAACTATCCGTCGTACGAAACGGCCAAGCACTTCGAAGCCGCCCCGGTCTACAGCGAAACGCAGCACGTGATGGCCCCCGAAGTTCTCGTCTTCTCGAAGAAGGTCTGGGACACGCTGACGCCGGAAGAGCGCAAGGTTATCCGCGAAGCCGCCAAGGAAACCGTTCCTTACTACATCGACCTGTGGACGAAGAAGGAACTCGTTTCGAAGGAAATCACGATGAAGGCCGGCGCGCAGTACATCAACGACGTGAACAAGGCTGAATTTGTTGCCGTGATGAAGCCGGTTTGGGACAAGTTCTCCCCGACGCCGGAACTCAAGGCGCTGGTTCAGGAGATTGTGAACACCAAGTAATGTAGTACGGGTGCTCAAGCAGTTCTCACAGACCCGAAGGTGCGTCGATCGCACTTTCGGGTTTGTTTTGGAGGGAAAGCAATGAATTGGCTAACCGCCCTTGACGCGCGACTTTCGCGTTGGGCCATGTATATAGCGGTCGCGTGCCTGCTCGGCATCGTGGCAACGGTGGTCGGATCGGTATTCTGGCGTTACGTCCTTGACGACGCGCCGGCCTGGTCCGAGCAGGTCGCCCTGATCCTGGTCATCAACGTGGCGATGTTTGGCGCGGCAGCGGGCGTTCGCGACGAAGGCCACATCGGCATGGAGTCGCTCGTCGGCCTGTTGCCCAAGAACATCCAGTTCTGGCTTGGCAACGTCGTCGGCCTATTCTCGATTTTGTTTGGCGTCGCCCTGATGTGGGGGTGCACGATGATGGCGATGTCGGTGTGGCCGAACGGCATCCCGACGCTCGGCATCTCGGAGGCGTGGCGTTATATTCCCTGCGTCGTCGCAGGCGCGTTGATCGTGCTCTTCTCGATCGAGCACATCATCGCGATGTTTACCGACAAGGAAGTGGTTCCATCATGGCACTGACCGTTCTCTGTATCACCTTTACGCTCTTCCTGCTCCTGGGCGTGCCCGTCGCGTTCTCGATCGCGCTGAGCTGTCTGGCGACCTACTGGGCGGAAGGCTTCCCGCTGGAACTCGCTTTTCAGAACATGATTTCGGGAATGAACGTCTTTTCGTTCCTCGCCATCCCCTTCTTCATTTTTTCCGGTGAACTGATGCTGCACGGCGGCGTCGCCGAAAAAATCGTCACCTTTGCCCGCAACCTCGTCGGTCACTGGCGCGGCGGTCTCGGCATGGCCAACGTCGTTGCCTGCACGCTGTTCGGCGGGGTGTCCGGCTCGCCGGTCGCCGACGTTTCGGCGATGGGCGGCGTGATGATCCCGATGATGAAAAAGGAAGGCTACAGCGCCGACTACGCGGTCAACGTCACCACGCACGCCTCGCTCGCCGGCGCGCTGATGCCGACCTCGCACAACCTGATCATCTACGCCTTCGCCGCGTCGAGCTCGGGCGGCATGCTGCTCGGCCACAACGTCATGGTCAAGGGCGTCTCGATCGGCGACCTGATGTTCGCCGGCCTGCTGCCGGTCCTGGTGCTGATGGCCTGCATGCTCTTCGCCGCCTACTGGGTCGCCAAGAAAGAAGGCTATCCGATCCGCCCCGACGGCTCGAGCAAGCTCGCGCCGTTCGCCGGCTGGAACGCCGTCATTCTCTCGTTCATCGCCGCCATTCCGGGCATGTTCGTGATCGTCATCATCCTCGGCTGCATCATCGCCGGCATCACGACGGCGACCGAAGCGGCCGGCATCGCAGTGACCTACACGCTGCTCTTGACCTTCATCGGCTACCGCACGATGACCTGGTCGAAGCTCCTCAAAGCCGCCGCCAAGGCCGCCAAGACGACCGGCGTCGTGCTGCTTCTGATCGGCGTCTCGACGATGTTCCAGTACATCATGGCGATCCTCGAGATTCCGGACAAGACGGCGCAGCTGATGCTGGGCGCGACGACCAATCCGATCGTCATGTTCTTCCTGATCAACCTGATCCTGTTCCTGCTCGGCACCTTCATGGACATGGCCTCGACCATCCTGATCTGCACGCCGCTGTTCCTGCCGCTGGCGATCCAGATGGGCATGGGTCCGGTGCAGTTCGGCATGGTCATGCTGCTCAACTGCGCGCTCGGCCTGAATACGCCGCCCGTGGGAACGACGCAGTTCGTCGGCTGCGCGATCGGCGAGATCTCGGTCGAACAGGTGATGAAGAGCATCCTGCCGTTCTACGGCGCGCTCTTCGCCGTGATGGCCGTGGTCACCTACACGCCGGCCTTCTCGCTGTGGATTCCGTCGCTGCTCAAGGGCGCGCCGGTCTACTGATCCGGCACCAGCCAGCCAACATGACGGGACCTGCGGGTCCCGTCATGCTATTATCATTTCGCTGCCAGCCGGGTATTCACTTTCGATACGGCTGAGAGTATCGTTGGGCATCGCCAGCACGAGCTGGCATTCATGAGGAGATCGACATGGGCAAAGCGAAGGAAAGCAGCAAGGAAACCAAGAAACAGCCGGCCAAGAGCCCAAAAGAGAAGAAAGCCGCCAAGCTTGCCAAGAAGCATGCCGGCGACGCAACGCCGATCGTCACGACGCCGCGTTCGTAAGATTCTGCCGGGTGGCCGCCCGTGCCGGCGGCCGCCCGGCGCAACGGCCAGCGGTCAAACGAGGCGGGTGGCGAGAAACTCGCCTTTGCCGACCGGAACGAGGCAGTTCGAAAAACCGCCGTCGGCTTTGACGAGCGCCGCGAAAGGCGCCATCTCCTCGACGTGCGAAGTCGCGTTATCGACGACGAGCAGGCCGTTTTTGCGCAGCACGCGCCTGATGTGCGGCCACCAGCCCGGGTACTCGGGCCTTTCCGAATCGAGGAAGAGGAGATCGACGCTGCTGTCGGCGGCGGCGGCGAGATAGTCGCCAGCGTCGCCGTGGATTTGTTCGATGCGGCTCGCGAGCCCCGAGCGCGCAAAATTCTTCGCCGCAAGTTCGACCTTGGACGGCGACAGTTCGACGGTCGTCACCTTGCCGCCGCTGACGCCGACCGCGTCGGCGAGCCACAGCGTCGAATAACCGTTCGAAGTGCCGATTTCGAGAACGCGCCTGGCTTGCATTGCGGCGACGAGGACGGCGAGAAATTCGCCGGTCTCGCGCGTGATGTTAAGGAGGCGGCGCGGCCGATCGCTGATCGTCCGGTCGTTTTCTTCGCCGATGCGCTCGAGCTCGCGGAGCAATCGTTGGAGTTCTTCGTTCATGGCAGGGTCTCTGTTCTGAAGTCGATACGCCGCCTGGCCAGCGGCAGCTCAACGCACATCATAAGAGAAACGCGCCGCCGCCACGCCTTCGACGACGACCTGCAACTCGCGGTGGCCGGGCGGCTCGTTGGGACCGATCTCCCACTCGCCGTAAATCCTGCCATCGACCGGAACCAGCTGGCGCTGGCTGACCTGGTTGTGCCGCTCGAGCGGGATTGCGAGGTTGGCGGCGATCGGGTTGTCGGGCTTGGGCGCCGGCACCGGATTGGCAAGCAGATACTCCTCGCGCACGCTGAGCGAGCGCAAGCGCGTGCGCACTTCGATGACCCAGCCGTAGCGCTGCCCGGCGCGATGCGGAACGACGTCCGTCGGCTGGAAAACCACCTGTCGCGGATCGCTGGCGTCGAAAGTGCCGAACTCGGCATCGATGATTTCCACCGCCGGCGCCGCCGCGTCGGCGGCAAAGCTCGCGCCCGAAACGAAGACGGCCGTGCAGGCGGCGATGACCTGGAGAAGTTTTCGCATGCTGTTTACCGCAAGTGGCAATCGGCGAAGACTATCGCAAAACCCTCCCCCCGCGTTTCGGAGAACGGATATGGGGTGCATAGCGCATGCATATTGCACCGATCCTTGCATTGCGTGAAGCTTGTTGCCCCGGAAACGCCTTGCCCCGAGCGCCTTGCGGCGCAAGCCTCAATGCGCCCGGGCGCCGCGGCGCAGCTTGCGTACCCAGGCGAAACAGGCGCGCGCGGCGGCAAAGTCGCGGCGCTTGCGATAGACCTGGCCAAGGCCGCGGTAAGCGTCGCCGTTGTCGGGTTGCAGCGAGCGCAGACGCGAAAAACCCTCCTGCGCCGCGGCAAGGTCGTCGACGTGCAAAGCCGTCCGGCCGATCGCCAGCATTGTCGGCACGTGCTCGGGCCGGGCGGAGAGCGAACTCCTGAAAGCCGGGATCGCGAGGTCGAACTTGCGCAGCTCGAGGAGCGTAGTGCCGAGGTCGTACCAGGCGCGGGCAAGTTCCGGATTGCCCTTCGTCGCTTCCTCGTAGCAGACCGCCGCCGCCGACTTCGCCGGCAGCATGCTGGCTTCGGCTTGCGCGCGATCGGCCTCCGCCGCGCGCTTGCCTCTCACTTTGTCGAAGATCGTCAGGGCGTCCTTGATGCGTCCCGTCCGGTAATAGACGAGGCCGAGAAACTGCAGCGACACCTGATCCGAAGGCACCGCCGCCTGGATGCTGCGAGCGATGGCTTCGACGTTGCCAAAATCGTTGATGGCATAGAAATGGCCGAGCAGATTCACGAGGGTTGTAATCATGGGTATTCTCCTGCCCGTCGGTTTGCGACGCGGGCTTGCTGCGCGAGGTGAAGGTTATGCTCGCCTGACGTGGCCGGCGGCGGAGCGAGTGCTGACGACCATCATCGGTCAACGCAGGGGCTTTGAGCGTTCCCTTGTGTGCCGCGGTGTAACGCCCTGTGACGCCCGATAAGGGGCGATCAATTCAGCGCCTGATCGGGGCGGTACTTCTTCAGCTTGTACCACAGGCTGCGCTCGCTGATGTCGAGCAGGGCCGCCGCCCTCGCCTTGTTTCCCTGCGCCTGCGCCAGCGCTTCATCGATCAGCTTCGCCTCGAGCTCTTCGATCGCGTGCGTCAGCGGCAGCGACGCTCTTGCGCCGGCACCGCTCGCGCGGGCCGGCGGCTTGGCCGGCAATGGCGCTTCGAGCATGAAGTGGTTCTCGTCGAGGAGACCGCCGCCGCTCAAGATCAGGGCGCGCTCGACCATGTTCTCGAGCTCCCTGACGTTGCCGGGCCAGGCGTAATTCTCGAGCGCCGCGATGGCACCGGCGGTGAGCTGCGTCGGCACGTGCGCGTGATTGTGCTTGCCGATAAAGTGGTCGACGAGGGCGGCGATGTCCTTGACGCGTTGCCGCAGCGGCGGCAGTTCGATGGTCACGACGTTGATGCGATAGTAGAGATCCTCGCGCAGCTTGCCTTCATTGATCGCGGCGCGCGGCTCGCGGTTGGTCGCGGCGATGACGCGCAGATCGAGGCGAATGCTGCGATTGCCGCCGAGGCGCTCGATCGTGTTTTCCTGCAGGACGCGCAGCAGTTTCGCCTGCAGCGCCTGCGGCATTTCGGTCAGCTCGTCGAGAAAAATCGTTCCGCCGTCGGCCAGCTCGAACTTGCCGACGCGCTCCTTGACGGCGCCAGTGAAGGCACCTTTTTCGTAGCCGAAAAGTTCGCTTTCGAGGATCTCGGCCGGAATCGCCGCGCAGTTGATCGGGACAAAAAGCTTGTCCCGGCGCGGCGAGGCATTGTGTACGGCACGCGCCGCGAGTTCCTTGCCGGTGCCGGTCTCGCCGATGATCAGCACCGAAGCCTTGCTCGGCGCGACCCGCTGGATGAGTTCATAGACGTTCTGCATCGGCGGGCTGGTGCCGACGAAGGCGTCCCAGCCGCGGCCGACTTCCTCGCGCAGAAAAGCGTTCTGCCTCGCCACTTCGGCGCCACGCAGCACGCGCGTGACGGCAAGTTCGAGGGCATCGATGTCGAAGGGCCTGAGGACGTAGTCGCTGGCGCCAAGCTTCATCGCATCGACCGCCGTTTCGATCGTGCCGCGAGCGGTGATGAGCATGACCGGAACGTCGGAACCCTGCGCCCGCAGGCTGGCAAGCAGCTCGATGCCGTCCATTTCGGGCATGCGCAAGTCGGTGATGACCATGTCGGCGCCGGCGCTGCGAAAGCGCTCGAGCGCTTCGCGTCCGTTGCCGGCGCTCACCACCTGATGCCCCATCTTCTGCAACATGATTTCCAGAATGCGGCGCATCTTCACTTCATCATCAACGATCAGAATCCGCTTGTCCTTCATGAGCCTCCCGATTGCTTGCGCGGCAGACGAATGCGGAAGAGCGCGCCGCCGAGCCGGCTCTCCATCGCCTCGATATCGCCACCGTGCGAAACGACAATCTGCTGCACGATCGCCAGCCCCAGCCCGACGCCGCCTTCGCGCTTGAAGAAGAAGGCCTCGAAGACGCTCGCGCGTTCGGACGGATCGATGCCGGGGCCATCGTCGGCGATGTCGATGCGTAGCGCGTCACCTTCATCATGGCTCGAGACTTCGATGCGTCCGCCGTGGTCCAGAATCTGCAGCCCGTTCATCAGCAGGTTGAGCAGCACCTGCGTCATCTGCTCCTCGTCGCATTCGACGACGGGATTGTCGGCGAGGAGGATTTCCTCGACCGACACCTTCTTCTTTTCCATTTGCGCCGCAAGCATCGCGACGCTCTTGCGCACGAGCTCGTGCACGTCGACTTGACCATACGACGGCGCCCTCGGCCTCGCCGTGTCGAGCATCGCCGAGACCAGACGGTTGAGGCGCTCGGTTTCGCCGTCGATGAAGCCGAGCAATTCCCTGCCCTCGTCGCTGAGCGATGACTCGCGCTGCAGCATCTGCGCCGACGAACGCATGATGCCAAGCGGCGTCCTCACCTCGTGCGCGATCACCGACGACATTTCGCCGACGACCGCAAGCTTGGAAGCGCGCACAAGGTTCTGCTGCGACTGGTCGATGTCCCTGACCATTTGCACGAAGCTCGCCGACAGTTCGGCGACTTCGCCGACCGCGCCGACGCCGGCGCTGGCGGCAGGCGGCGCCTGCAAGACCTTGGTGCGCATGTAGCCGCGCGCGAAAGCGGTGAGCGCGATGATCGGCCGGGCGATTTCCCGGCTCACCCAGCTCGCGCTCGCGAAAATGAGGACGGTGATGGCGGCGAGCAGCCCAAGGAAAATAAGCGCCATGCGATGGATCGGCTTCAGGGCCTGGTCGACCGGCTGAATCACAAGCGTCGTCCAGCCGAAGCCGGGAAACTGACCATAGCCGCGCGAAGCAGCCGAGCCGACGATCACCGCCGATTGGCTGATCGGCTGCCCGGCGCGGACGCTCACCGAGCGCCTCGCCGAGAAAGTCTTCCAGCCGGCAAGCGCCTGCCCGAGCAGCAATCCGCGCTCGCGCAGGTCGGCAGAGGCGGCGATCAGGCGGCCCTCGTGATCGACGATGGCGAGCATGCGCCCGCTCTCGCCGGCGACTTCATCGAGCAGCCGGTAAAGCTCGCTCCAGTCGAGGGTCAGCCGCAGTTCGCCAAGTTCGCCGCTGGCAAAGGCCGAAGCGATCGGTACCCGCATCAGCAGCGAGGCGCCGGCGCCCGAGCTTGGCAATTCCATCGTCACCTGGGTGCCCGACAGCGCAGTCTTCTGCCACGCCGGATTCCTGATCGTGGCAAGGCCGATGACGCGGGCTTCGCTGCTGCTCACGATCAGACCCTGCGGGTCGGTGCACGAGAGATTGACGAAGACGTCGTGGTAACCGGCCTGCAGGTCGGCGAGAAATCGCGAAAGCCGTTTGTCGACGTCATGAATCTGCAGATCCTGCATGATATCGAGGCGACTCCAGACGGCGGCGTTCTGCAGGCGTTCGAACATCATCTTGTCGAGATTGGCCGAAATGCCGGCGGCCTGAACCGCGAGATTGGCTTCGATCTCGGCCTGGACCGCTTCACCCGCCTTGACAAAAGCCAGGCTCGCCAGAAGGATGGCGGGCGCAAGGCCGACAATGAGGAACGCGAGAAGCAGCGTTTTACGAATCGTCACCGCGAGATCATAGCCGAATGTATGACACGAAGAAGAAGCCCAACGAGCGAGTATACGGAAAAGCCGCTGCAGCGGACGCCTTGCCCGCCCGCGCCCGCATGATGCGCCCCGGCTCGCTGGCGCTGGCGGCGCTGCTGCTGGGCCTTGCCTGTGCAAGTGTGCCGGGCAGCGCCGAGGAAGCCGGCGGCGACGAACTGCCGTACCGGCTCGGCAGCGGCCTGCGCGTGCCCGGCACGGGCTTGAGGCTCGGCGGATATGCGACCGCGAGCTTCGAAAACCCGCGGCGTGGCCCCTCGCGCACGGCGCTCGACAACGCGAGCCTGTTCGTCTGGTGGGAAGGCGCCGGGCGCTGGAAATTCTTCGGCGAGTTCGATTATGAGAACGTCTTGAGTTCGCGCGACTCGATGATCCGCAGCGAAGACCGTTACCTCTCGCTCGAACGGATCTATTTTGACTATGCGCTGAGCAACACGACGAGCCTGCGCATGGGCAAGTTCCTGACCCCGATCGGCCGCTGGAATCTCGTTCATGCGACGCCGCTCGTGTGGACGAGCTCGCGCCCGCTGATCACGACGCAGAGCTTCCCGACCAACGTCACGGGCTTGATGCTGACCAAGACCTGGCCCGAAGTCGGCAACGGCGTCGAGTTCTCGGTCTATGGCTCGAGCGGGCAGGAAATCCGGCCCGATCCGGATCAGGACACCTTCAGTTCGGCCGTCGGCGCGCACCTCACGATTCCCTTCGCGAGGGAAGGGCAGCTCGGCTTCTCCTACGCGAGCTTCGAGCAGGAAAACGCCCGCGACGAAAGAAAGCAGCTTGCCGGCATCGATTTCCTGTGGTCGTACCGGCGCTTCGAGGTTTCCGCCGAGGCGGTCTATCGCTTTTCCGACAAGGGCAGCGCCTGGGACGAAAAGGGCGCATTCGCGCAAGTCGCCATCCCGCTTTTCGACAAGCTCTTCGCGGTCGGCCGCTACGAAGTCCTGCGTCAGGCGCTCGCGCCCGCGGACACCAAGCGCTGGGTCGGCGGACTCAATTACCACGTCACGCCGGGCCTCGTTCTCAAGGCGGAATGGATCAGCAGCAGAAACAACTATCAGGGCGCGCCGGAAGGCTTCGTCGCCTCGGTCGCCGTTCTCTTCTGATGCGCGGCGCGAGAATGAGATCGTCGCTCTGCCTGCCCCTCGTCTGGCTCGCCCTGGCAAGCCCGCCCGTCCCGGCAAGCGAGCCGGCTTTCGCTGTCATCGCGGCGCCCGGCGCGCTCGAGCATCGCCTGAGCCGCCAGTCGCTGGCGCTGATTTTCAAGCGCAAGCAGAACTACTGGGACGGCGGCCTGCGCATCCAGCCCGTGAACCTGCCGCCCGCGCATCCGCTGCGCCAGGCTTTTTCGCAGAGTGTCCTCGGGCAACGCCCCGAGGCGATGGAGGACTACTGGCGCGAAATGTATTTCCATGGCGTTCTGCCACCGCACGTCGTCGCCTCCGAGGAGGCCGTCGTCCTTTTTGTCGCGACGACGCCGGGCGCCGTCGGTTACGTCTCGAGCTGCCCGTCCGAAGCGAAGGTCAAGGTCGTCATGACCGTCGGCGATCCAGCCAGCTGCCCGAAGTAGCCGGCGCTGCCCGCAGCCTGCAAGTTTCGTCAACGAGCTTTGCAGCGACGCGACGCGCCGGCCTCGCGGCGCCTTCCCGGGCTTCCCGCCGAGGAAGCGTTTATGCCCATTGATTCAATGACTTGAACGAATTTTCGCGGCGCTGACGGAAGTTGGCATCGGTATTGCAATGGACAGGGCAGGTTTCCCTCGGGGAGACCACCGATGCCAGAGGAATTCGATGCCTGACGTACACACGCTGCCCCCGCTGTCCGCTTTTCAAGCTTCGCCCGATTGCCTGCTGCGCGCATTTGCCAGGCGCGGCGGCGACGAACTCGCAGCCAATCGCCGCCCCGCGCTCGCCGAGCCGCTGTTCAGGCTCGTTGAACACACGGGAAGCAACCGCGCCGAGGTCGAGCGCTTCATCAGCGAGCGCTTTTTCGAGAGCTTCGGATCGCGCGTCCAGGCTTTCATGCCGCGACTCTTCAGCCTGCGCGGCCCGGCCGGCGTGATTCACGGCGCCTTCGGCTTGCGCTCGGCGCAGCGCAGACTTTTTCTCGAACAGTACCTCGACCTTCCGGTCGACCGCGCCATTGCTGCCCGCACCGGCGGCAAGGTCGAGCGCGGCGGCGTCGTCGAAGTCGGGCACTTTTCGGGCAGCTTCCCGGGCGCCGTGCGCGCCATGATCTGCCTCCTCACCGAGCAGCTGCAGGCCGAAAACGTCGAGTGGGTCGCGTTCACGGGAACGATGAAGCTGCGCAATGCTTTCGCGCGCATGGGCCTGTCGGCGCTCGACCTCGCAGCCGCGCGCGCCGAATGCCTGCCGAGCGACGAGCGAGCCGCGTGGGGAAGATACTACGACGACGCGCCGCGCGTCCTCGTCGGCAAGGTGAGCGAGGGCTACCGGGTGTTGATCGGCAGCGGCTTGCCGGCGCCGCGCGGCAGCACAGGGAGGGCGGCATGAATCCGGTGATCGCCGCCCTGCGCCGGCATGCCGCGCAGACGCCCCAGCGCATCGCGCTCGCAGACGAAGAAAGGGCCTTGAGCTATGCCGAAGTCCTCGGCGAAGTCGAAGCGCTCGCCGAGCGCTTGCGCAAGGCGCGCCCGCGCGCGCTCGCCCTCCTCGCCGACAACGGCAGCGCCTGGGCGATCGCCGATCTGGCAGCACAGCAGACGGCAGTCCCGCTGATCCCGATACCGCTTTTTCTCTCTTCAGCGCAAATCGCGCACGTCATCCGCAGCGCCGGCGTCGATCGCGTCCTCACCGACGATCCTGCCCGGCTCGCCGCCGCCTGGCCCGATGCCTCGCTGCCGGGCGCGCCACTGCACGGCGCGCTGCGCCTGGCGAGCGTGCAGACGAGTCCGGTGGTAGCCTGGCCCGCCGGGACGCAGAAAATCACGTTCACCTCGGGCACGACCGGCGAACCCAAGGGCGTCTGTCTTGGCCTCGACGAGATGACGACGGTTGCTGAATCGCTTGCGGCGGCGAGCGCGGCGACGAGCGATGACCGCCATCTTTGCCTCTTGCCGCTGCCGACTCTGCTCGAGAACATCGGTGGCCTGTACACGCCGCTGCTTGCCGGTGCGACCACCTGCCTGCCGCGACTTGCCGAGGTCGGGCTCACCGGCAGCTCGGCGCTCGACGTCGGCCGCCTCATCGCCGCGCTCGCCAAATGGCAGGCGACGAGCGCGATCATGGTGCCGCAGATGCTGCAGGCAATCGTCGCCGCTGCCCGCAACGGTGCCGCGCTTCCGCGCACGCTGCGCTACCTCGCCGTCGGCGGCGCGCCGGTGTCTAGGCGCCTGCTCGCCGAGGCGCGCGCGCTCGGCTTGCCGGTGTATCAGGGTTACGGGCTGTCCGAATGCGCCTCGGTCGTCGCCGTGAACCGTCCGGGCGACAACCGCGACGGCAGCGTCGGCAAACCGCTGCCGCACCTCAAGATCCTTATTGCCGAAGACGGCGAGATCATCGTGGAAAATGAGAGCGTTCGCCGGCGCGGCTACCTCGGCGCCGCGGCTGGCCGAGCCGCGGCGGAGCGGGCTGAGGGGTTTGCTACCGGCGACATCGGCCGTTTCGACGCCGACGGCTTTCTCTACGTCACCGGCCGCAAGAAGGACATCTTCATCACTTCGTTCGGACGCAACATCGCTCCCGAATGGATCGAGAGCGAACTCACGGCGCGCGCCCCCATCGTGCAGGCAGCGGTATTCGGAGAAGCGCGGCCTTTCAACAGCGCGGTGATCGTCGCGCATCCGGCCGCCTCCGCCGAGGCAGTGAGAGCGGCCCTCGCCGCGGCGAACCTCGAACTTCCCGACTACGCCCGCATCGCGCAGTGGATCCCGGCCGAAGCGCCTTTCGCGGTCGGCAACGGCCTCGCGACGCCGAACGGGCGCCTGCGCCGTCCCGAAATCCTCAGGAAGTACGCGGCACAGATCAAGGCCTTGTACCGCGACCAAAATCGAAAAGGAACTGCATGAACCCCTATCAGCATCTTCAGGAAGCGACCGCCGGCGAACGCTCGCAGCTGCTTGCCACGCCGATCATCGCTGCGGCGCTCGCAGGCCGCGTCAGCCGGCAGAATTACATCGACTTTCTCAGCCGCGCTTTCCATCACGTCAAGCATACCGTTCCGCTGCTGATGGCTTGCGGCGCTCGCCTCAAGGACTCGCAGGAATGGCTGCGCAGCGCCGTCGCGCACTACATCGAGGAGGAAATCGGCCACCACGAGTGGATCCTCAACGACATCGCCGCCGCCGGTGGCGACGCCGCAAAGGTGCGAGCGAGCAAGCCCGACTTCGATACCGAAGTCATGGTCGCCTACGCCTACGACAAGGTCATGCGCGGCAACCCGCTCGGCTTTTTCGGCATGGTCTATGTCCTCGAGGGCACGAGCGTCACGCTCGCCAGCGAGCTTGCCGGCACGCTCGCTCGCGCGCTCGAACTGCCGCCGCGCGCCTTCTCCTATCTCTCGAGTCACGGCGCGCTCGACCTTAAGCACATCGACGATTATGCCGCGCTGATCAACCGCTTCGACGAGCCGGACCGCGACTGCGTCGAAGCGAGCGCCAAGGTCTTCTTCCGGCTCTACGCCAACGTCCTGAACAGCGTTACGCCGGGGGGAAGCGCATGAAGATCGGTGAGAGCACGATCCTGATCACCGGCGTCAGCGGCGGCATCGGCGGCGCGATTGCCGAGCGGCTCGCCGGGCGCGGCGCCTCGCTCCTCGTCGTCGACCGCGACGCCGGGCGGGCCGCGGCCCACGCCGCGGCGCTGCGGCGCCAGGGCGCGAAAGAAGCGTGGCCGCTCGTCGGCGATCTCGGCGAGCCGGGAACGCCCGCCTGACTCGTCGCGCGTGCGCTCGAACAGGCCGGCGCGATCGACATCCTGATCAATTGCGCGGGGGTGCAGAACTTCGGCTTTTTCGCCGAGGAAAAAGCCGCCGACACGGCGACGCTGTTTGCGATCAACACGCTCGCGCCGATCGCCCTCGTCAATGCCGTCCTGCCACACATGCTCGAGCGCGGCAAAGGCCGCATCGTGAACGTCGGTTCGATCTTCGGCTCGATCGGTTTCCCGTGCTTTGCTTCCTACTCGGCGAGCAAGTTCGCGCTGCGCGGCTTTTCCGAAGCCTTGCGCCGCGAACTCGCGGGCAGCGGCGTCGGCGTCACCTATGTCGCGCCGCGCTTTACGAAAACCGCGTTCAACGGCGGCGCGGTGACGCGCATGGCGGCGGCGCTGAAAATGAACCAGGACGACCCGGCCCGGGTCGCCGCCAGCGTCGTCGCCGCGATCGAGGAAAACGGGCTCGACCGCTACCTCGGATGGCCCGAGAAACTCTTCGTGCGCATCAACGCCATCCTTCCCCGCCTCGTCGATTTGCCGCTCGGCAGGCAAGTGCAACTCATGCGTCCTTTCGCTGCAAAAAGCAGCCGCTAAATCAATCAAAGGAGTCTCATCATGCTTGGAAAAACGCTCGCTTCGCTCTTCCTCCTCGTCGCGCTGAACGCGTCGGTCGCCGCCGCCCCGCCCGAGTTCGACGAGTCGATTGCCAGCCTCGCGCATCGCTGGGCAAAAATATCGTATCAGACACCCGACGCTGAAAAGGCCGCCGCCTTCGACAATGCCATCGTCGCGGCCAAACAGCTTTCGCAGGCCTTTCCGGACCGGGCCGAGGCGCTCGTCTGGGAGGCCATCGTGCTCTCGAGCGCGGCCAAGGTGCAGGGCGGCCTCGGCGCACTCGGCAAGGTCAAGGAGGCACGCAATCTCTTGCTCGCCGCCGAAAAAATCAACCCGACGGTCCTCGACGGTTCAATTTACAACTCGCTCGGCAGTCTCTATGCCAAAGTCCCCGGATGGCCAATCGGCTTCGGCGACAAGGGCAAGGCGAGGGAATATTTCGCCAAGGCGCTCGCCATCAACCCGGACGGGATCGACCCCAATTATTTCTACGCCGAACTCCTGATCGACGAGGGGCAGTACGCACAGGCCGCCGAGCATTTGCAGCGCAGCGTCTCGGCGCCGCCGCGCCCGGGTCGCGAGGACGCCGATGCGGGCCGCCGTCAGGAAGCGAGCCGCCTGCTTGCCACGCTCAAGCGCGAACACGGCGACAAGCTGGCGCAGCCGACGCCAGCATCGGGCGCCCTCGCCAGTTCGTCAAAATCGGCGGGCAACTGAGCGCCTCGCTGGCGGGCGCTGCGATGAAAATCACCACGCACTGGCTGGACACGATCGCCTGCCTGCTCTTTGCCGCGAGCAGCGTCACCGGCGTCGGCTGGTATCTTGCGCAGGGCTTCGCTTTTCTTTCCCCGCTGTGAGCGCTGCCGCCTAATAGCCGATCGCCGCGCCGGCCGGCCGCCGGCCGTCGTTGGCGCCGTACAGCATCCCCGGCAGGACGCGGCCGGAGACCGCAGCGTCGTTGCCCGAGCTCGCCGCGGCCACCCCGGCCGCGCCCGGCACGCCGACGACGATGACTTCGGCGGCGCCCCAGGGCGACTGCTCGGTCATCTTGTGACCCATTTCGCGCAACAGCTTCAGAGTGTCCGGAGAGACCCCGCGCACTTCGTAATAGACTTCGTCGGGCAGCCACTGATGATGAATCCGCGGCGCGTCGACGGCTTCCTGCGGCGCCATGCCGTGGTCGATGACGTTGAGCGCGGTCTGCAGCGTGATCGAGATGATGCGCGAGCCGCCCGGCGAACCGAGGACCATGAACACCCTGCCGTCTTTGAGCACGAGCGTCGGCGACATCGACGAGAGCGGGCGCTTGCCGGGCGCGATGCCGTTGGCGGCGCCCTGGACGAGACCGTAAAGATTTTTGACGCCAGCCTTGACCGTAAAGTCGTCCATCTCGTTATTGAGGAAGAAACCAGTCCCGGGCGCGATGACGACGGCGCCGAACCGGCCGTTGATCGTGTAGGTCACCGACACCGCGTTGCCGCTGCGATCGACGATCGAGTAATGCGTGGTCTCCATCTTTTCGTGCGGGGCGACCCCCGGCTGGACTTCGCTCGAGGCCGTTGCCTTGTCGGCAAGGATCTTTTCCCGGATCGCCGCCGCATAGTCCTTGGAAAGCAGGCGATCGAGCGGATTGCTGACAAAAGCGGGGTCACCGAGATAGGTGTTGCGGTCCATGAAGGCATGGCGCATCGCCTCGGTCATCAGGTGAATCGTCGCCGCCGAATTGAATCCGAGCGATTTCAGATCGTAGGCTTCGAGCGTGTTGAGGATCTGGCAGAGCGTCGTCCCGCCCGAACTCGGCGGCGGCGCCGAAACGAAAACGTAGCCGCGATAATCGCACGAGACCGGCGCGCGCTCATCGACCCGGTAGGCCGCGAAATCGGCAGCGGTGAGAATGCCGCCGGCGCTGGCCGCGGCTTTCTCGATCGCCTGCGGGATCCTGCCCTGGTAGAAAGCGTCGGCGCCGCGACGCGAAATCGCCGCGAGCGTGCGCGCGAGGTCGCGCTGGACGAGGCGGTCGCCCGGCTGCAAGGGCGAGCCGTCCTTGCGCAGGAAGATGCGCGCGGCTTCCGGATCCTTGCGCAAGCGCGCGATCGTCGTGTCGAGAATGTCGGTGTCGCCGCGGTTCAGGATGAAGCCGTCGCGCGCCAGCCGGATCGCCGGCGCCATCACCTGCGCACGCTTCAACTTGCCGTATTTGCGCTGCGCGTGTTCGAGGCCGAGCACCGTCCCCGGAACGCCGGCGGCGAGATAGCCGTAGAGGCTCGCGTCCTTGACGACGTTGCCGGCGGCGTCGAGGTACATGTTCGCGCTCGCCGCGGCGGGCGCGGTCTCGCGGAAGTTGATGAAAGTCTCGCGTCCATCGGCAAGGTGGATCGTCATGAAGCCGCCGCCGCCGAGGTTGCCGCAGCAGGGATTGACGACCGCCTGCGCGTAGCCGACGGCAACAGCGGCATCGACGGCGTTGCCGCCTTGCTTCAGGATGTCGACGCCGATTTTCGAGGCGAGGTGCTGCGAGCTGACGACCATTCCGCTTTTCGCTTCGACGGCGGGCAACGATGCGCCACGGACGTTAAGCGAGAGCGTCGCAAGCAACACGGCGAAGAGCGGCGCGGCGATGCGGGCGAGAAGCTTTGGGCGGGCCATGGTCATTCTCCTGCGGCGAGAGTGAATCATTCAGGGATGCGAGCGGCCACTTTAGCGCGCCGCGGCGATTCGATAAAGTCGCGCTCGCGGGTGCCGGGCTTGCCAGTACGGGGCTTTTGCCCGACCATGCGAGCTTTGGCCACGCGACGCCTATCCCCATGTCAAGTCTGATCCGCCGCCTCCTCATCGCGCTAGCGCTCATTGCCGTCGTCGCCGCGGCGATCTGGTGGTTGGGCCGGCCCAAACCGGTCGTGGTTATCGTCAAGGAAATCGGGCGCGGCAAGGTCGAAGCGAGCATTGCCAATACGCGCGCCGGCACGATCGAGGCCTGCCAGCGCACCAAGCTTTCGACGATCGTCGGCGGCCGCATCGAACTGCTCAAGGTCAAGGAAGGCGACCGCGTCAAGAAGGGGCAGCTCCTGATGAAGCTCTGGAACGACGACCAGCAGGCGCAGGCGACGCTCGCGCAGACGCAGATCGTCACCGCCCGCCAGCGCGTCAATGAGGCCTGCGCGCAAGCGACCAACGCCGAACGCGAAGCCGAGCGGCAAACGGCGCTGCGCGAAAAGGGTTTCGTTTCGAGTTCGCGCGAGGAATCGGCAAGGACCGAGGCGCAAGCCCGGCGCGCCGCCTGCGATGCGAGCAAGGCCGACGTGCGTCAGTTCGAGGCGCGGCTTAACGCGACGCGCGTCGAACAGGGGCGCACCAGCCTCTACGCGCCTTTCGACGGGACGATCGCAAAAATCGTCGGCGAAGTCGGCGAGTATTCCACGCCCTCGCCGCCCGGCGTTCCGACCCCGCCGGCAATCGACCTCATCGACGATTCCTGCCTCTACGTCAGCGCGCCGATGGACGAAGTCGATGCGCCAAAAATCCAGGTCGGCCAACCTGTTCGCATCAGCCTCGACGCGCTGCCCAAGCGCGCTTTCCCGGGCAAGGTGAAGCGCGTTGCGCCCTACGTATCGGCGGTCGAAAAGCAGGCAAGAACCGTCGACGTCGAAGCGACCTTCGATCCGGACGAGCAGCCTAAGAGCCTGCTCGTCGGCTACAGCGCCGACATCGAAGTCATCCTCGCCGCAAAAGACGATGTCGTTCGCGTCCCCACCGCAGCGCTGCTCGAAGGCGGCCGCGTTCTCGTCGCCAACGCCGATGGCAAGCTCGAAGAGCGCCAGATCAGGACCGGCCTTGCCAACTGGGAATACACCGAAGTGGCCGAAGGGCTCAAGCCCGGCGAACGCGTCGTGACCTCGCTCGAACGCGCCGGGGTCAAGGCCGGCGCGGTGTACACGGTGGAAGAAAAGACCGGGAAATGACACTGGAAAACACGTCCACCGCAAAGGCGCAAAGAAAGAAAGAAAGGCAACGCAAAGAAAGGCTTTTCCTTTGCGTTTCCTTTGCGCCTTCGCGTCTTTGCGGTGGACTTTCGATTGTCAGCCAATGCCTGCGCTGATCGAACTGTCGGGGATCGAGCGCGTCTTTCACCTCGGCGACAGCGAGGTGCATGCGCTGCGCCATCTCGATCTTGCGATCGATGCGGGTGAATACGTGTCGGTGATGGGGCCTTCGGGCTCGGGGAAATCGACGCTCCTGAATCTCCTGGGCCTTCTCGACCATCCCAACATCGGCACGTATCGCCTGGAAGGGCGCGACGTGACGACGCTCGCGCTCGACGAACAGGCGCGCGTGCGCAGCGAGCGCATCGGTTTCGTTTTCCAGAGTTTTCACCTCGTGCCACGGCTCACCGCCGCCGAAAACATCGCGCTGCCGATGACGCTTGCCGGCATCGACCCGGCCGAACGCGCGCGCCGCGTCGAAGCGGCGCTCAAGGCCTACGGTCTTGCCGACCGCTCGCGCCATCGCCCCGATCAGCTTTCGGGCGGGCAGCGCCAGCGCGTCGCGATCGCGCGCGCGACGATCATGCAGCCTTCGGTCATTCTCGCCGACGAGCCGACCGGCAACCTCGACCGCGCCACCGGCGAGGAAGTCCTGCATCTGCTCGAAGAGCTCAACACGCACGGCGTCACGTTGATCATGGTCACCCACGACAGCGCCCTCGGCGCCCGCGCGCATCGCCAGCTGCAGATGGAAGACGGTGAACTGCGGCATGACAGCAACAGAAGATCAAATGCTTAACCACCAAGACACCAAGAACACCAAGCTTCACCAAGAAGGGCGAAAAGACCTGTTCGTCATCGCTGGTTTTCTTGGTGCGTCTTGGTGCACTTGGTGTCTTGGTGGTTCGCTTTGGTTCTTTATCAAGCCATGCGCACGCCTGACCTGATCCGTTTTGCGCGCGACGCGGCGGCGGGTAATCCGCTGCGCACGTCGCTGCTGGTGCTGGCGATGGCGATCGGCGTCGCTGCGGTGGTCGTGCTGACGGCGCTCGGCGACGGCGCGCGGCGCTACGTGATCGACGAATTTTCCTCGCTCGGCACCAACCTCGTGATCGTCCTGCCCGGGCGTTCGCAGACCGGTGGTTTCAACCCGGGCAACGCGATCACCAACACGCCGCGCGATCTGACGATCGACGATGCGCAAGCGCTGCTGCGCGGCTCGGCCGTGCATCGCGTCGTCCCGCTCGCGATCGGTACTTCCGAAATCAGCTACGGCGGCAAGCTGCGCGAAGTAATGGTCGCCGGCACCAATTCCGCTTTCCTTGAAGTGCGGCGGCTCTCGCTCGCACAGGGGCGCTTCCTCGCCGAGGGCGACTGGCGGCGCGGCGCTGCCGAAGCGGTGATCGGCGGCAAGGTGCGCGCCGACGTTTTCGGCTCGCAACCGGCGCTCGGCGAACTCATCCGCATCGGCGACCGGCGCTTTCGCGTCATCGGCGTCTTCGCTTCGACCGGCCAGGGCCTCGGCATGAACACCGACGAGCTCGTCGTCATCCCGGTGGCGCTCGCGCAGGCGATGTTCAACAGCAACACGCTCTTTCGCGTCATGGTCGAAGCGGCCAATCGCGAAGCGATCGAGACGGCGAAAACGCAGGTGACCGAAATCATCAAGTCGCGCCACGAAGGCGAGGAAGACGTCACCGTCATCACGCAGGACGCGGTGCTGGCGACTTTCGACAAGCTGCTCGGGACGCTGACCCTTGCCGTCGCCGGTATCGCCGCGATCAGCCTGGCGGTGGCCGGCATTCTCGTGATGAACGTGATGCTCGTCTCGGTGACGCAGCGCACGAGCGAGATCGGCCTCCTGAAAGCGCTCGGCGCGACCGGCGCGACGATACGAAGAGCCTTTCTCACCGAAGCGGCAATGCTCTCGCTCGCCGGCGCGCTCGTCGGCTACCTGCTCGGTCAGGGCGGCGCGGCGCTGATCCGCCAGCTTTTCCCGGCTTTCCCCGCCTACCCGCCCGACTGGGCGGTTTTCGCCGGACTCGGCACGGCGTTGTTCACCGGCGTCCTCTTCGGCGTCCTCCCCGCCCGCCGCGCCGCCCGCCTCGACCCCGTGCTGTCTTTGGCCAAGAGGTGAGGCAAATTCAAATGCGAACCACCAAGACACCAAGAACACAAAGGTTCACCAAGAAAAGCAAAAGCGATTTTCTTGGTTTTCCTTGGTGTAACTTGGTGTTCTTGGTGACTTGGTGGTGAATCTTTTTCGTAAATCATGATCCGCCCAGCCGACTCCCTCCACCTGGCGCTGCGCGCGATCACGGCGCAGCGGCTGCGCAGTTTTCTGACGCTGCTCGGGATCGCGGTGGGGATCGCGGCGGTGATCCTGCTCACGTCGATCGGCGAAGGCATCCACCGCTTCGTGCTCACCGAATTCACGCAGTTCGGCACCAACCTCGTGAGCATCTCGCCGGGAAAAGTGAAGACTTCGGGACCGGCACCGACCGGCATCCCGACCTCGGTGCGGCCGCTGTCGCTCGACGATGCGCGCGCGCTGCAGCGCCTGCCGCACATCACCGGCATGTCGGCGATGGTCTGGGGCAACACCGAAGTCAAAGGCAACGGCAGGCTGC
>CAZALA010000040.1:0-25358 GCA_964485725.1 uncultured Propionivibrio sp.
CGGCGTTATCGGCGATGAAAGGGAAAGCCATGCCGGCAAAGGACGAGCCGCCGCCGCAGGGCGCGAAGACGACGTCGGGCCAGTCGCCGGCCATTTCAAACTGCTTTTTCGCTTCGAGGCCGATGATCGTCTGGTGCAAGGCGACGTGATTCAAGACCGATCCGAGCGTGTAATTGGTGTCGGCACGCGAGGCCGCTTCCTCGACCGCCTCGGAGATTGCAAGCCCCAGCGAGCCCATGTTTTCGCCGTCGGCGGCGAGCGCGTCGCGGCCGGTCTGCGTCTCGTTCGAGGGGCTCGCGAAGACTTCGGCGCCCCAGGTCTGCATCATCGAGCGCCGGTAAGGCTTCTGCTGGTAGCTCACCTTGACCATATAGACGCGCACTTCGAGGCCGAACATCTGTCCGGCAAGCGCCATCGAGCAGCCCCATTGCCCGGCGCCGGTCTCGGTCGTGATGCGGCGGATGCCCGCCTCCCGGTTGTAATACGCCTGCGCCACCGCGGTGTTCGGCTTGTGCGAGCCGGCGGGCGAGACGCCCTCGTTCTTGTAATAGATCTTGGCCGGCGTCCCCAGCATCGCTTCGAGCCGCGCCGCGCGCACGAGCGGCGAGGGCCGCCACAGGCGATAGATCTCGCGCACCGGCTGCGGGATCGGGATCCAGCGCTCGGCCGACATTTCCTGCTCGAGGATCGCCATCGGGAAAATCGCGCCCATCTGCTCGGGCGTCGCCGGCCGGCCGTCGGGTCCGAGCGGCGGCAAAGGCGGTGTCGGCATGTCGGCGACGACGTTGTACCAGTGCGTCGGAATTTCGGACTGCGGCAGGACGAAGCGGAGCGATTCCATGAGGTTCCCGTAAAAAAATGGCGCAAAGCCGCAAGTATAGCGGCGCGCACGCGTGCATGGCGCTCGGCTTAGCTCTGGCGTGTTCGGCACAGCTCCGCCACTGCGCCGCTTTGGCGGCAGCGGTTGACCACCGCCGCGCAAGCGTCTATCGTCGCCCGCGGGCCGCCAAGCGCCCAGGCTGCCAGGCCGCGCAAAGCAGCCCAACAACGGAGATCGCGCAATGAATACTGACCGCTTCATGATCGGCAGGACTTCGCAAGCCCACGTCGCCGCCTTCACCGAGCCGAAGCGAACGGCTTACGTCTATTTCGACTCTTCCGCGGGCGCCGAACTCGGCGCCGGGGTGTGCGAAATCCCGGTCGGCAGCAGCAACCAGAAACACGCGCACGACGAGCACGACGAAGTCATCTTCGTCATTGCCGGGCGCATCAAGTTCGTCTTTCCCGACGCCGAAGTCGTCTTGAGCGCGACCGAAGCGATTTACATCGCGAAAGGCCTCGATCACCAGATTTTCAACGTCGGCGATGAAGTCGCCTGGCACAGCTTCACTTTCACGAGCCCGCTTCCCGCCGACCGGATCCGCAACCTGTACCGGGACCCGAAATGAATGCGACGCCGAACGCCGACGCTTGCGGGCAGCCCATCATCAGATTTTCGGCGACCCTCGCGCTCCAGCACGACAGCATCTTCTCGCCTTTCCGGGCGAGCGAGTTCGACACGGCGATCGAATGGGCGCGCGAAAGCGGGCTCGACGGCGTCGAGCTCGTCATCTCCGATTACGCCAGCTTGCCGAATGCGGCGATCGGCGAGCTCAAGGACAGGCTGGCCGCCCGCGGCCTCGGCGTGTCGACGCTCTCGACCGGCGGCGCCTACTTTCGCGAAGGCTTAAGCCTGACGAGCGCCGACGCCGGGGTACGCGAACTCGCGCGCCGCCGGCTCTTCGCGCATATCGACGCGGCGCAGGTCCTCGGCAGCCAGGTGACGATAGGGCTGCTGCGCGGCGTCGGCAGCAAGGAAAATGCCGGCGAGGAAGAAATATGGCTGAGCGAAGAAATGCTCGCGATCGACGCTTACGCGAGCTCGCGCGGCGTCGGCATCCTGCTCGAAGCGATCAACCGCTATGAAGTCCGCCTGCTCAACTCGCTCGCCCGAACCGTGGCCTTCATCGACGCGCTGGGCCTCTCGTCGGTGAAAGTTTTATGGGACCTTTTTCACGCCAACATCGAGGACCTTGAATTTTCCGCGGAAATCGCTCGCCACGCTGCGCACATCGGCCACGTGCATCTTGCCGACAACAACCGCGCTTTCCCGGGCCACGGCAAGTTCGACTTCGCCGCGATTCTTGCCAGCCTTGCCGACAATGGTTATCAGGGCTTCGCCTCGTTCGAGTGCCTGAACGCGCCGGCCAACGACTCGGTGATCAAGGGCGCGCGCGCCTTCGTTGCCGATGCGCGCGCCGGCCTTCGGTCGCACCGGCGGGCCTAGCGCCGAGGCGGGGCAATTTTGACGACCCACCTGCACGGCCTTGCCGGCCAGACCCTGCTCGAAGCGATTCGCGATTCGAACCACAAGCTGCACGCGCCTTGCGCCGGCCGCGGCAGTTGCGGCAGGTGCCGCGTCATCCTGCCCGATGCCAGCGCAGCAGCGTCGGCGCTCGCCGCGTGCTCGCCTGAAGAGGACGAACTCCTTGCCGCCGGCGAAGCGCTCCGCGGCGTCCGCCTCGCCTGCCTCGCCCGCTTCGCGCAAGCTGGCGCGGTCGAAGTCGAACTCGGCGACGAAGGCATCGCGATCCCGGCCGAGAAACTTTCCGTCCGCTTCGACGACGCAGTCCGGCAGGCGGCGATCGCCTCGGGCCGCCCGCTCAGGGTCGCCATCGACGTCGGCACGACGACGCTCGCGGTCGCGCTCGTCGATGCGGCAAGCGATGCCGTGCTCACGGTGCGCAGCGAAGCCAACTGCCAGCGCAGCTGGGGCTCCGACGTCGTTGCCCGCATCGAGTCCGTCGTCGCCGACGCGCGCGCGCTGACCGCAATGCAGCGCGCGCTCGTGCGCCAGCTCGACCGGCTGATCCAGGAAGCCTTGCTCGCGCACCGACGCAAGCGCGATGAAGTCGGGCTCGTCGCGGTCGCGGGGAACACGACGATGCTGCACCTGCTTTCCGGCGCCGACCCGACCGGCATGGCGCGCCTGCCTTTTCGCCCGGCCTTCCTCGAGGCGCGCCGCCTGCCGGCTCGCGACTGCGGCTTCAGGCTTGCCGCCGACTGCGAGCTCCTGCTGCTCCCCGGGATCTCGGCATTCGTCGGCGCCGACATCACCGCCGGCGTCCTTGCCACGGGGATGCATCGCGCGGAAGCGATCGAGCTCTTGCTCGACATCGGCACCAACGGCGAAATCGTCCTCGGCAACGCCACGCGTCTGTTCGCGACGGCGACCGCCGCCGGCCCCGCCTTCGAGGGCGCACAGATCGCCGATGGCTGTCCGGGCATCGCCGGCGCGCTCGACCACTGCGGCGAAGGCGGCGAAGGCTTCTGGTATACGACGATCGCCGACGCGCCGCTCGTCGGCATCTGCGGCTCGGGCCTGCTCGACCTTGTCGCCTGGCTGCGGCGCAGCGGCGGCATCGACGAAACAGGCTATCTCGCGCTTGCCGACGGCGGCGAAGTCTTTCGTCCCGACGCCGCTTTCCCGATCGGACTCAGCCAGCGCGACATCCGCCAGCTCCAGCTTGCCAAAGGCGCGATCGCCGCCGGCATCGCGATCCTGTGCGAACGCGCCGGCATCGCGGTCGGCGAAATCGCCCGCGTGCACCTCGCCGGCGGTTTCGGCAGCCTGCTGCGCGCCGCTTCGGCGCTCGACATCGGCCTCCTGCCACCCGAGCTTCGCGGCCGCATCAGCGCCGCCGGCAATACTTCGCTCAAGGGCTGCCTGCTCGCCATCACGCGCTCGTCGGCGAGCGAGGACTGCGAGCGCATTGCGGTGAGCGTCGAGGCCGTCGATCTCGCCGGCGATCCCGGTTTTCAGATGACCTTTGCCGACTGCATGCTTTTCCCCGATTCCCTTGCTGCCCATGGAGTGCACGATGTCCGCGACTGAACCGCGCTACCGGCTGATCGCCTGCGAGATCATGGCCCGCGAATGCGCCGCTGCGATCGCCGACTGCAAGGCCGTCGTCGATGCCGAGTTCCTGCCCAAGGCGCTGCACGACGTCGGCGCGACGCCGATGTCGGACCGGCTGCAGGCGGCGATCGACGCGACCGACCCGGCGCGCTACGACGCCATCCTGCTCGCCTACGGCCTGTGCAACTACGGCGTCTGCGGGCTGCACGCGCCCTTGCCGCTCGTCCTGCCGCGCGCGCACGACTGCCTGACGCTGCTGATGGGATCACGGCAGCGCCATGACGAGTATTTCGCTTCGCATCCGGGCACCTTCTACAAGTCACCGGGCTGGCTCGAGCGCAGCACCGACCCCAACGACAACCCGGCGAGCATCACCTCGCGATTGGGACTCCTGCGCGACCGCGCGGCGATCGCCGAGAAGTACGGAGAGGAAAACGCCGATTTCCTGATGCAGACGATGGGCAACTGGATGCAGAATTATCAGCGCATCGCTTTCATCGACACGGGGGTCGGCAACACCGCCGGCTACCTCGAGAGCGCGGGCAAGATCGCGCGCGAAAACGGCTGGGAAGTCGACCACCTGCGCGGCAGTCGCGCCCTGATCGACGGCCTGCTCGCCGGAGACTGGCGAGAAAGCGACTATCTCGTGGTCGCCCCGGGCAATCGCGTACAGGCGAGCTGGGACGCGGGCATCGTCCGCTGCGAGGCGAGCGCGCAGGAGAAGCCCGAGGCTTGAGCCTGCCGTCGCGAGCGTAAAAAAATTTCCCAACGAGTGCACAGCAGTGCACAATTTCAGAGATACGTGACCCACCTTTCGGAGAACAAAAATGAGTTTGATCGAAGACATCTCGGCGTCGCTGCAAAGAGGCAAGGCCAACGAAGTGAAAGCGCTGGTGCAGCAGGCGATCGACGAAGGCCTGGGGGCGCGCACGATTCTCGAGGACGGGCTGCTCGCGGGAATGAACGTCATTGGCGAGAAATTCAAGCGCAACGAGGTCTTCGTCCCGGAAGTGCTGATCGCGGCGCGCGCCATGAACGCCGGCACGGCGCTTTTGAAACCGCACCTGGCAACGGCGGGCGTCGTGGCGACGGGCAAGGTCGTCATCGGCACGGTCAAGGGCGACCTGCACGACATCGGCAAGAATCTCGTGCGCATGATGATGGAAGGCAAAGGCCTCGAAGTCGTCGATCTTGGCGTGAACGTTTCGGCCGAAGCCTTCATCGCCGCAATCAACGAGCATCACGCCGACATCGTCGCGCTTTCGGCGCTCCTGACGACGACGATGAGCGAAATGAAGGTCGTCGTCGACGCGATCGATGCGGCGGGATTGCGCGACAAGGTCAAGGTGATGATCGGCGGCGCCCCCGTCACCGAGGCTTTCCGCGCCAGCATCGGCGCCGACGCTTACACCGCCGATGCCGCTTCGGCGAGCGAGAGCGCCGTCTCGCTGATCAACCGCAAGGCCGCCTGATCGTATTGCACCGAACGCGAGCCCGCGTCCGCTTCGCTCACAGCGCTTTCGTCCTGACGTAATCCATGAGCTCGGCGGCGCGCTCGACGCTCGGCGCATAGATGTTGAGGAAAGTGCCGTGGCGCGGCAGCTCGGCGGCGAGGCAGTCGATGTCGGCTTCGTCAAGATCGCCAAAGACGATCAGGTTCTTTTGCTCGAGCACCTTGCGGAACACCGGGATCATTTCGGCAATCGACGGCCCGCCGACGTCCTTGTTGATCTGGATCGCCTTCAAGCCGTCGACGCGAAGCAAGGCGTCGACGATGAAGAAAGACGCCGGATGCAGGTGCGCCGCCGTGTACTCGTAGCCGGCACAGACCGACGCGTCGGGTGCGAGCAGGAAGTCGTTGTAAATCTGCGGCGAGAGCAGCGCCGAGAGGTCTTCCTGGAACCAGATGCACTTGCCCGGGCACCATACCTCGTAGAGCCCCATCGAATAGCCGCCGAGGAAACTCGGCGCGATCTCGAACTGGCGCTCGATCACGGTGCGCAAGCCGGCATTGACCTTGAAGAAAGCCTCACGGATGATTTCGGGGTCTTCGTAGATCGCGTAGACGAGCTCGGTCTGCCCGATCAGCGCGCCGACCGTGTCGGAAGCGCCGCGCATGATCGGTTGTCCGATCGGGAAGCGGCCGGCGGAAAAGCGGCTTAACTTTTCGACGAATTCGAGATACTTCGCGAGCCAGGCGTTATCGGCGTTAAGCCGGATCTTCTTCAGGTCCGCGACCGCTTCGATGCAGTGTTCGGAAACGAAGCTGCTCTTCGTGGCGACGACCTCGCAGCCGAAAAAGGCCTCCATCCACGGGATGCCGTTGAAGGGCTCGGCGACCCAGAAGCCGTCCTGTCCCGTGCGCAGCGACTCGCGATGCATCCTTTCGTAGTCGTCGAAGAAGCGCTCGACCTCGAGCATGTCGGGCGTGATCTTCATGCCTTCGCAGAGCAGGGGCGCGGCCGCCGCCATGCGTTTGCTGATGAAATAATCGTGCAGCTGGAAAGTGACGAGCGGCCTCTTCTGCGGCGCCCTTTGCCAGAACTCGTGGTGAAGTGCGATGCTCCGATCGATCTCTTCCGGCTTCATGCCATCCCCTCGACTTGCAGACCGAAACGCTCAGACGCTCAGAGAGCGGACCGCGCCGGCAATTGCCGCGATATGCGCGGGCGTCGTGCCGCAACAGCCACCGATGATGTTGGCGCCGGCCGCAATGAGCGCGGGGACCTGACGCGCCATATCCTCGGGCGTTTCGGGAAAGCGGTCGCAGCCATCGACCTGCATCGGCAAGCCGGCATTGGCGTGCACGAGGATCGGCGTCTGCGGGCAGGCCCGCCGCATTTCGCTGACGATCTCGACCATGCCCGCGATGCCGTTGCCGCAGTTGGTGCCGATGATGTCGGCGCCGGCGGCGCACATTGCGACCGCTGCCTGCGCCGGGCTCACCCCCATCATCGTGCGATAGACGCCCTGCAGCGTGCGCTCGAAGGTGAAGGTCGCGATCACTTCGAGGCGGGTGTGCGCCTTCGCCGCGCGCACCGCGATTTCGGCTTCGTCGAGCGCGCTCATCGTTTCGATGCAGACGGCGTCGGCGCCGCCTTTTTCCAGCGCGATCGCCTGTTCGGCAAAAGCGGCGCTCAATTCTTCTTCGGTGACGTCCTCGAGGAGCAGCATTTTTCCGGTCGGGCCGATCGAGGCGATCACCCAGTGTTCGTCGCCTGCCGCTTCGCGCGAAATGCCGGCGGCCGCTTCGTTGATCTGCGCCGCCCGCGCGGCGAGGCCGAAGTGCTCGAGCTTGAAGGCGCTGCCGCCAAAGCTGTCGGACTCGACCATGTCGGCGCCGGCCTCGACGTAGCACCTCGCGATCTCGAGCACTTCAGCGCGATGCTCGAGGCACCACAGCTCGGGGCATTCGCCGGCTTTGAGCCCTTTGCTCTGGAGCAGCGTTCCCCAGGCGCCATCGGACACGAGGACGCGGCCGGCCGCGACGGCTTCGGTGATTTTTTTTCTCGGCATGGCTTTAAGTTTTCCGCGTTGAAGAAGACGATTGCGACGAAAGCCTCGCGAGCTGACCGACCGAGGGCCTGGGCCAGGCCGCCAGGGTTCAGCCCAGTTTGGCGAGCAGTTCGCTTTTCTTGGCGTCAAATTCGCTCTGGCTGACGACGCCCTTGGCAACGAGCGCATGCAGCTTTTCGATTGTCGCGAAAATCTCGTCGGCGCTCGCAATGGTGGCAGCGGCGGGCCCCGCAGCGGCCGCGGGCGGTGCCATTGACTGCGTCATCGCCTGCCCCATCACCTGCCCCATCGAGACGCCGGCGCCGAGCCCGGCGCCAATGCCGGCGACGCCGCCTTCGTTCTGCGCGGCAAGCGGGATCGCGTTGCCGACCTGGTACTGCGTGTAGCGCCCGAGGTCGCCGATCATGTTGATGCCGATCTTCGTGTCGAGGACTTTCTGCAGTTCTTCGGGCAGCGTCACGTTCTCGACGACGAAGGAATCGAGCGCGAGGCCATAGCGCTTGAAGACGGGCTCGAGCCGGGTCTTGAGTTGCGCGCCGAGTTCGACCTGGTTCGCGGCCATGTCGACGAAAGCGACGCCGGCGCCGCCGAAGAGGTCGGTCATCGCGCCGACGACGAGCGTGCGCAGCTGCTCGTCGATGTCGCCGACCTCGTACTGCTCGCGGGAACCCGAGACTTCCTGGTAGAAGCGCGCCGGGTTCACGAGCCGGTAAGAGTAGATGCCGAAAGCGCGCAGGCGGACGATGCCAAAGTCCTTGTCGCGGATCGTGATCGGATTGGGCGTCCCCCATCTGCGGTCGAGCTGCAGCCGAGTCGAGAAGAAATAGACGTCCGATTTGAAAGGCGACTCGAAGAGCTTGTCCCAGTTCTTGAGATTCGTGAGCACCGGCAGCGTCTGCGTCGTCAGCCGGTACATCCCCGGACCGAAGACGTCGGCGATCTCGCCTTCGTCGATGAAGACCGCCATTTGCGAATCGCGGACGGTAAGCTGCGCGCCGTTCTGGATTTCGGCGTCGCGCATCGGATAGCGGTAGGCCAGGACGCCGTCGCCGTCCTCGGTCCAGTGAATGACGTCGACGAACTGCTTCTTGATGAAGTCGATAAATGCCATTGCGCCCCCTAGTGTCCCGATTCACTCGTTTCCTGCTGCGGCAGGAGTGTCGCAGTCAGCCGCAGTCAGCCGTATCCTGCCCTCACGTCCCCGAAGCGAAGATTACCGCGAAGCACCGAGGCACACCAGCCCGTCGAGCACGAGGCTGTCGACGCATTGCACCGGCAGCGCGAGATGCGGCAGAACATGGTGCGCGGCACCGCCCGTGAGCAGGCAGAGCGCGCCGGCCTCGCCGGCAATCTGCGCGAACATCCGTTCGATCGCGCCGAGCTGCGCATGCAGGCAGCCGCTCGCGATGGCATCGCAGGTGTTGCGCGGGGTCAGGCTGTACTTGCCTGCGGCGAAGGGCAGCTGCGCGGTGTTGCGCGAGAGCGCGTCGCGCATCAGGTCGAAGCCGGGGAGGATCAGGCCGCCGCGGAAAACGCCGTCGGCGTCGAGTCGGTCGATCGTCGTCGCGGTCCCCATGCCGACGACGATGCACGCACCCGCGTGCCGCGCGCGCGCGCCGATCAGCGCGGCCCAGCGATCGGCGCCGAGGCGCTGCGGCTCGTCATAACTGTTGATGACGCCGCCGGCGCTCGCGCTCGCCTCGACCCAGCGCGGCGCTGCAAAGCGGCCCTCGAGCGCGGCGAGAATCGCTTGCGCGACACTTTTCCCGGCGACGTTGCAGGCGATCACCGACGCGCCCGCGGGCCAGTGCCCGACGGTCTGCGCGAGCTGATGCGAGTCCGCGGTCGGCAGCGCGCCCTGTGCGATCCAGGCCGAGCCGTCGTGCACGCCCCACTTGATTCGCGTATTGCCGGCGTCGAGCGCGACGATTATGGGTGCACTCATAACGGCCGCAGCGACAGCTCGCCCGAGACGCAGCGTTCGATTCCCGCCGCGGTCTGCACGAGCAGCGCGCCGTCGCGGTCGGCGCCGCGGCAGATGCCTTCCTTCTCGACGCGGCCTTCGCGCAGCATGCGGACGCTGCGATTCTGCCAGGCGTTGCGCGCTTGCCACTCGTCGCGCAGAACGGCAAAACCGCCGCGCTCGAAGCGGTCGAGAATGCGCGCGAGCTCGCCAAGCAGGCTCGCGAAAAGCTGGTGGCGCTCGGGAAGCGTCGCGACGATCGCCGCGAGCGCAGTCGGCGCGAGCGCGAAATTCTCGCCGCAGTCGACGAAATCGGGGAGCTTGAGGTTGAGCCCGATGCCGATGACGGCGACCACGGCATCGCCCTGGCTTTGCAGTTCGACGAGAATGCCGCCAAGCTTGGCATCGCTATGGACGATGTCGTTGGGCCACTTGAGGAGAACGCCCGGAACAGCGCAGGCTTCAAGCCCGCGCACGATGGCAAGCCCCACCGCCAGCGAAAGGCCGCTCACCGCCTCGAAACCGCCGGCAAAGCGCCAGAGCAGCGAGAAAGTCAGGCTCGCTTCGGGGCTCGCCAGCCAGCGCCGGCCGCGGCTGCCGCGGCCGTCGGTCTGCCGGTCGGCGACGATGACGCTGCCCGAGGCGGCGCCTGCGTCGGCGCGCGCCAGCAGCAGCGTGTTCGTCGACCCGCACTCGGCGAGCGCGTCGACATCGAAGCGAGGCGCGGCCTCAGCGAGCAGCGGCAGCAAGCGGCGCGGATCGATCAGCAGGGAAGTCGGGTCACGCATGGGCAAGAGGCTTCACGATCGGACATCAGGGGCCGGAGAAAGGCGCATTATCCCCGATCGCGGGCTCGCCGCACAGGCGGCGCGCCCTCATTCATCGATCACTCGTCGCCGCGAGCGACGTCGAGCTTGAGCTCCTGGATCTTGCGCGTGATCGTGTTGCGGCCGATGCCGAGCGCCTGCGCCGCTTCGATCCGCCGCCCGCCGGTATGCGCGAGCGCGCGCAGGATCAGGATGCGCTCGAAGGCCGCGGTGAGCTGGTCATGAACGTCGCCGCTGCCGCCCTTGAGCAGGCGATCGGTTTCGCTGGCGAGCCCGCTCTCCCAGTCGTAGGCGGCGTCGTCCGCGCTTTCGCTCTCGCGCAGCTCGGGCGGCAGGTCGGCAAGATCGACCTGCTGCCCCGGCGCCATGACGGCGAGCCAGTGGCAGATGTTTTCGAGCTGGCGCACGTTGCCCGGAAAATCGAAGGCGGCAAGATGCCTGAGCGCCGCATCGGAGAAGCGCTTGGCGTCGACGCCCAGATCCTGCGCGCTCTTTTGCAGGAAATGGCGCGCCAGGATCGGGATGTCCTCGCGCCGTTCGCGCAGGCTCGGCAGGCGAACGCGAATGACGTTGAGGCGATGAAAGAGGTCTTCGCGAAAAAGCCCTTCCTTGACGCGCTCCTCGAGGTTCTGGTGCGTTGCCGCGATGATGCGCACGTTTGCCTTGATCGGCGAGTGGCCGCCGACGCGATAGTAGTTGCCGTCGGAAAGCACGCGCAAGAGGCGCGTTTGCAGTTCGGCCGGCATGTCGCCGATCTCGTCGAGGAAAAGCGTTCCGCCCTCGGCCTGCTCGAAGCGGCCTCGCCGCTGCACGGCGGCGCCGGTGAAGGCGCCGCGCTCATGGCCGAACAGTTCGGACTCGAGCAGGTCCTTGGGGATCGCCGCCGTGTTGATCGCGATGAAGGGCTTGTCCGAGCGCGGGCTGTGCCGATGCACGGCGCGCGCGACGAGCTCCTTGCCCGACCCCGACTCGCCGGTGATCATCACCGTCGCGATCGACTGCGAGAGGCGGCCGATCGCGCGGAAGACTTCCTGCATCGCCGGCGCCTGGCCGAGGATCTCGGGAACGAGGCCGACTTCGCCGGTCTCGCCGACCTGGTGCAGGCTCTCGTCGATGGCGCGGCGGATGAGTTCGAAAGCCTGGTCGACGTCGAAGGGCTTGGGCAGGTATTCGAAGGCGCCGCCCTGGAAGGCCGCGACCGCGCTGTCGAGGTCCGAGTAGGCGGTCATGATGATCACGGGCAGCGTCGGGAAACGCTGCTTGAAGGCCTTGAGCAGATCGAGCCCGGACTCGCCCGGCATGCGGATGTCCGACACCAGCACCTGCGGCGCCTCGGCGCCAAGGTCGAGCTGCGCGAGCGCTTCGCTCGCCGAGGCAAAGCTCCTGAACGGCACTTGCTCGCGGGACAGCGTTTTTTCAAGCACCCAGCGAATCGACTTGTCGTCGTCTACGACCCAGACCGGCTTCATCGTTTTTTGCTGCCCAGAAGGAGATGGACTCCTTATAGCAAATAGCTTGCCATTACGCGAGCGGCAGTCTGATCGTGAAACAGGTGTAGCCCGGGCGGCTCTCGCATTCGATCGTTCCCTGATGCTGCTGGACGAAACTTTGCGCCAGCGTGAGCCCGAGGCCATTGCCGCCTTCGCGGCCCGAGACAAGCGGATAGAACATGCGCTCGCGAAACTCGTCGGGAATGCCGGGGCCGTCGTCGATGACCTGCAGCTCGAGCGCGAGCCGGTGGCGCCGCTTGGCGAGCGTCACCTGGCGCGCGGCGCGCGTGCGCAGCGTGATGTGCCCGGCGCCCGGCGCCGGGGCGGCCTGCTTCTCGCCCTTGATCGCCTGCGCGGCGTTGCGCGCGATGTTGAGGACCGCCTGGATCAGCTGCTCGCGGTCGCCGACGAGCTCGGGCAGGCTCGTGTCGTAGTCGCGGCGCACGATCACCGTCTGCGGGAATTCGGCGGTGATCAGGCTGCGCACGCGTTCGAGGATTTCGTGGATGTTGACGTGCCCGGGCTGCATCGGCCGGTGCGGCGAGAGCAGGCGCTTCATCAGGTCCTGCAGGCGATCGGCTTCCTTGATGATGACCTGCGTGTATTCGCGCAGGCCGGGATTGTTGAGCTCGTGTTCGAGCAGTTGCGCGGCGCCGCGGATGCCGCCGAGCGGGTTCTTGATTTCGTGCGCGAGGCTGCGGATGAGTTCGCGGCTCGCCACCTGCTGCTCGAGCAGACGCTCTTCGCGCGTCGCGCGCAGCTGCTGGTCGATCGGCCAGAGTTCGACGAGGAGGCGAACGCCCGGCGTTTCGCTGACATTGACGGTGACGGTGCAATTAAGGTGCAGAAAAACGCCGTCGTTGCGCTGCATCTCGATGCTCTGCCCGGTGTAGCTCCAGCCGTGCGCGTAGGCATTGGCAAGCGCCTCGTGCAGGGCGCGCGGGCAGTTGGCGACAGCGTCGAAACGGCTGCCGGACACCGCCTTCGCGCTCAGCGCCAGCAGGCTTTCGGCGGCCGAATTGAGATAACGGATGACGAAATCGTCGTCGAGCAGAACGATCGCCGACGAGAGCAGGTCGAGCGCCGCGTACGGCGTTGGCAAAGGGTTGGGCATGTCAGCCGTGTCAGCGAAAAGGGGCGCAGCAATCGAACCCGGGTCTTGGCGGGGCCAGCGGGGCTTAGCGGAGCTTGGAAATTTCTCTCTGGATCGCCTCGATGTTGCGCTGGTGCAAGGCGACCTTGTCCTTGAACGGTTGCAGGCGCTCCTCGACCTTGCCGCCGCTGATCCCGCCGCCGCCCTTGAACTGCATGCGCTCGCTCGGAAGAATGATCGCTTCCTGCTCGGCGAGGGCCTTGCTCGCCTGGTCGAGGTTGCGCTGTTCGGCGGCAAGCTCGCTCTCCAGGATGCGTCGGCGGTCGTTGTCGCGCGCCTTCTGCGACTGGTCGTCGACGCGCGGGAAAGCGGCGGGCGTCGGCGTCTTCGCCGCCGATCTTCCGGTTGCCGCCGGCGCCGGGCTGGAACTGCTGTTGCCACTGCTGTTGCCACCACTCGCGCCGCGGATGTCCATCGCCGTGCACTTGTCGCCCTTGACCGTCGACTTGACGTTGGAAAAGGACTTGTGACCACTCTCATCGACACACTGATACATGACGTCGGCATGCACCGACGGCGCCGCCAGGCACGCCAGAACGACCACCATTGCGCGTATTGAGAGCTTCATTGCCATCCTATCCATTCGTCATGCATCGCCATCTTACTGCAGTTTCCTAGTGTAGGGGATGATTCCTTCAAAGACAACGCGCAAGCTCAAGCTCGCCGCGCCTTTCCGGTCGACAAAAAAAGGACGGGCAAGCCCGTCCTTTTTGCCAGCCGGAAGAATCAGCAGCTGTAGTAGAGGTCGAATTCGACCGGGTGCGTCGTCATCCGCACCTTGTTGACTTCTTCCATCTTGAGCTCGAGGTAGGCGTCGATCCAGTCGTTCGAGAAGACACCGCCGCGCGTCAGGAACTCGCGATCCTTGTCGAGCGAGGCGAGCGCCTCTTCGAGGCTGGCGCAGACGGTCGGGATCTTGGCATCCTCTTCCGGCGGCAGGTCGTAGAGGTTCTTGTCGGCCGCATCGCCCGGGTGGATCTTGTTCTGGATGCCGTCAAGACCGGCCATCATGAGCGCCGTGAAGCACAGGTAGGGGTTGGCGATCGGATCGGGGAAACGCGTTTCGATGCGCCGGCCCTTTTCCGAAGCGACGTGCGGAATGCGGATCGAAGCCGAGCGGTTCTTCGCCGAGTAGGCAAGCTTGACCGGCGCCTCATAGTGCGGGACCAGGCGCTTGTACGAGTTCGTACCGGGGTTGGTGATCGCGTTCAGTGCCTTGGCGTGCTTGATGATGCCGCCGATGTAGAAGAGCGCCATTTCCGAGAGGCCGGCGTAGCCGTTGCCGGCGAAGAGGTTCTTGCCGTCCTTCCAGATCGACTGGTGCACGTGCATGCCCGAGCCGTTGTCGCCGACGATCGGCTTCGGCATGAAGGTCGCGGTCTTGCCGTACTGGTGCGCGACGTTATGCACGACGTACTTCAAGGTCTGCGTCCAGTCGGCGCGCTTGACGAGGGTCGAGAACAGCGTGCCGATTTCGCACTGGCCGGCGGTCGCCACTTCGTGGTGATGCACTTCGACCGGGATGCCAATCTGCTCGAGGATCAGCACCATCGCCGAACGGATGTCGTGCAGGCTGTCGACCGGCGGCACCGGGAAGTAGCCGCCCTTGACCGTCGGCCGGTGGCCCGAGCCGCCGCCGCCGGCGTTCTTCTCGCCCGAGGTCCAGGCCGCTTCGTCCGAGTAGATCTTGAGGTTGCAGCCGGACATGTCGACGCTCCACTCGACCGAGTCGAAAATGAAGAATTCGGGTTCCGGGCCGAAGTAGGCGGTGTCGCCGATTCCCGACGACTTAAGGTAGGCCTCGCCGCGCTTGGCGATCGAGCGCGGGTCACGGTCGTAACCGCGGCCGTCGGCCGGATCGACGACGTCACAGGCGAGAACGAGCGTCGTCTCGTCGAAGAAGGGGTCGAGGTAAGCCGTCGTCGGATCGGGCATCAGCTGCATGTCGGACGCCTGGATGCCCTTCCAGCCGGCAATCGAGGAGCCGTCAAAAGCGTGACCGTTTTCGAACTTGTCTTCGCTGAAGGCGCTGACCGGAACGGTTACGTGCTGCTCCTTGCCACGGGTGTCGGTAAAACGAAAGTCGACGAACTTGACGTCGTTTTCCTTGACCATCTTGATCACATCTTGCGGGCTTGCCATTTGCAAAGTCTCCTCAGCAGGGGTACCGGAATTCCGGCGAACAATAAAAAGCGTGCTCGGGCTGTAGCAGAAAGCATGCCACGCAATGCACAGCGAACGGAGCATTGTGCCATAAGTGCTTTTGCCCGCCGTTGAATTTTGCTTGCACAGAAGCGGTGCGCCACGGGCGAGCGCCGCACCACGATGGTGCCAACCCTTGGCGCGGCGCGGCGATGCACACAGCGCGCACGTGATTTATACTCCACCTTCGATCCGGAGGCGCGCCATGGACAATCCAGCCGAAATCTTGAAACTCGCGCAGCAACGTGCCGCCGACCGCGGACTGTCTTACGCCGGCGCGCTCACCCCCGCCGAAGCCTACGCGCTCTGGCAGGCAAGCCCGGGCGCGCGCCTCGTCGATGTGCGCACGCGCGCCGAATGGGTGTGGGTCGGGCGCGTCCCGGGCGCGGTCGAAATCGAGTGGAACAGCTATCCCGGCGGCGCGCCCAACCCGGACTTTCTCGCCCAGCTGAGCGAAAACGCCGATGCGCAGGCGGTCGTCATGTTTCTCTGCCGCAGCGGCGCGCGCTCGCACCAGGCCGCGAGCCTGGCGAGCCAGGCGGGCTATCGGCAGGCCTACAACGTCCTCGAAGGCTTCGAAGGCGACCTTGACGCCAACGGTCAGCGCGGCAAAGTCGGCGGCTGGCGGCACGCCGGCCTGCCTTGGAAGAGCTGAGGCCCCAGGCGAGCGCTCTTGAAATCGCGACACTCACCCGCATCTGAGGGGCAAAGCGGCAGAGCACCGGCACTGAACCCCCGCACTGAACCCCCGCACTTGACCCCCGCAGCCCAAGCTACGATTGCAACCATTCCACCCTTGCGCAGTCTTTCACGCATTGCGCAGCTTTTCTGAAACGCTTCCGATGCCCGCGACCCAGCTCAGCCAACCGATTCAGTTCGACCGCTTCAACGCCCTCGCCGACGAGGCCTGCCACGAACGCATCCGTGCCGCGCGGGCGCGCCTGGGCGATCGCGCGGTCATTCTCTGCCATCACTATCAGCGCGCCGACGTCTATCAGTACGCCGACCTCACCGGCGACTCGCTCAAGCTCTCGCGCCTGGCTTCGCAAACCGACGCCGAGTTCATCGTCTTTTGCGGCGTGCACTTCATGGCCGAGGTCGCCGATTTCATGTCGAAGCCCGAGCAGAAAGCGATCCTGCCCGACCTCGCCGCCGGCTGCTCGATGGCCGACATGGCCAACCTGGCCAAGGTCGAGCGCTGCTGGCGCGAACTCAATTCGGTCGTGAATGCCGACGAGGTGTTCACGCCGGTCACCTACATCAACTCGGCGGCCGACCTCAAGGCTTTCTGCGGCGAGCACGGCGGCATCGTGTGCACCTCGTCGAATGCGGGCAAGATCGCCAGGTGGGCTTTCTCGCAGCGCGAGAAGATTCTCTTCTTCCCCGACCAGCACCTCGGTCGCTGGACCGGCCACTCGATGGGAATCCCCCTCGACGAAATGCGCGTCTGGGACCCCGACCTCGAGATGGGCGGACTCACGGCCGACGAGATCCGCAAGGCCAAGCTGCTGCTCTGGAAAGGCCACTGCTCGGTGCACCAGATGTTCCAGCCCTCGCACATCGCGAAGTTTCGCGGCGAGCATCCCGAGGGACTGGTCATCTCGCATCCCGAATGCAGCTTCGAAGTGTGCAAGGCTTCGGACTTCGTCGGCTCGACCGAGCACATCGTCAAGACGATCAAGGAAGCAAAAGCCGGCACGCGCTGGCTCGTCGGCACCGAGCTCAACCTCGTCAATCGCCTCGCCGAGGAAGTGAAGAGCGAAGGCAAGATCGTGCAGTTCATGTCGCCGACGGTCTGCATGTGCTCGACGATGCAGCGCATCGACCCGCAGCACCTCGCGTGGACGCTGGAAAACCTCGCCGCCGGCACGGTGGTCAACCAGATCAAGGTTCCCGCGCACGAAGTGGCGCTCGCCAAGCTTGCAGTCGACAAGATGCTGGCGGCATCATAACAGGTGCGCACGGCGCGTTGCGGCACGCCCGTACGCCGGAGGCGAGCCGCGGCGCGCAATTGTGCCTTGAGGGCCAACCCGAATCGAGCGCAATGAAAAGTCGGCAACTCAGCGTCGTTACCTACAATATTCACAAGGGCTTCTCGCAGTTCAATCAGCACATGATGGTGCACGAACTGCGCGAGCAACTGCGCGCGCTCGGCGCCGACATCATCTTCCTGCAGGAGGTGCAGGGGATGCACAGCCGTCATGCGCAGCGCTTTGACAACTGGCCCGACGGGGCCCAGCAGGAGTTTCTCGCCGAGGACGTCTGGCAGGCAACCGCTTACGGCAGCAACGTCATCTACGACCACGGCCACCACGGCAACGCGATCCTCTCGCGCTTCCCGATCGCGCACTCGCACAATCAGGACGTCACCCACCTGCGCTTCGAGCGGCGCGGCCTTCTGCACTGCGTGATCGACGTTCCCGGCCTGCCCCAGCCGCTGCACTGCGTCTGCGTCCATCTCTCGCTCTTTGCGCGCTCGCGCCGCCGTCAGCTCGACGCGCTCGCGACCTACCTCGAGGACATCGCCGGCGACGCGCCGCGAATCATCGCCGGGGACTTCAAGGACTGCCGCAACGAGGCCGATCCGCTGCTCGCGCGGCGCCTGGGCCTCATCGAAGTGTTCGGCGGCTGCGGCGGCGAAGGCGGCTCGCCGGGACGCAGCTTCCCGTGCAAGCTGCCGGTCCTGCGCCTCGACCGCATCTACGTACGCGGTTTTTCCGTCAAGAACGCCGAGGTCCACTTCAACGCGCCGTGGTCGAAAATTTCCGACCACGCCGCGCTCTCGGCGCGGCTGCGCTGCCTCTGAAGCCTCGTCGTTCCGATGCAAGCCGGGATCTGACCAGCGGGAATGCAGAGCCAGACGGTCCCTGCCGGCAGGGCTCGCTGCCCACCTAAAAAAGCGGCGTCGCGGACCCGGGAAAGATCGCGCGCACCGCCGGCACGTGCGAGAGCGTCCATGCGCCGATCGCCCAGCGCCAGAACTCGCCGACCGGGGCGCCGCTCAGATCGGCGGGGACGGCGTGACCGAGAAAACCGATCGCCGCCGCGAGCGCCGCGCTGCCGCTAGCGGCATCTACCGCCGCGGCGCGCGTCTGCTTGGAAAGCTTCTCAGCTTTCGCATTGACGACGACCGGCAGGTGCGCGTAGCTCGGGCTCGCGACGCCGAGCCGCTGCTGCAGCCAGATTTGCCGCGCCGTCGAGTCGAGAAGATCAACGCCGCGAACGATCGCGTTCACCCCCTGCGCCGCGTCATCGACGACGACGGCGAGCTGATACGCGTATTGCCCGTCGGCACGCAGGAGGACAAAGTCGCCGACTTCGCGCTCGAGGTTCTGCCGCGATTCACCCTGGATGCGATCGACGAAAACAATCTCCTCGTCGGGAACGCGCAAGCGCCAGGCGCGCGCCGCCTTGCCGTCGGCGAGCCCGGCCCGGCAGGTCCCCGGGTAGAGCAGGCCGCCGTCGACCGACGCCTGCGTGCTGCGGGCTGCAATTTCGCTGCGCGAACAGGCACAGGGATAAACGTCGCCATTGGCCTGCAGGCGCAGCAACTCCGAGTGGTAAAGATCGAGCCGTTGGCTTTGCACGACCACCTCGCCGTTCCACTCAAAGCCGAAACCCGCGAGCGTTCGCAGGATGCCGTCAGCCGCGCCCGGCACCGTTCGCGGCTCGTCGACGTCCTCGATGCGCACGAGCCACTCGCCGCCGTTGGCGCGCGCGTCAAGATAGCTCCCGACCGCCGCCACGAGCGAGCCGAAATGCAGCGGGCCCGTCGGCGACGGCGCGAAGCGGCCGCGGTAGGGCGGTGATGCCGGTCGCTCTATGCAGGATGTGGCAAGCAATTGAAGCTCCGAAACGCAGCCGCCTTCCGGCTCGGGCCATTGGGGACGACAGCCGGAAACGATCTTGTCAAGTCAGGATCAGCCAGTGCCTTATTGCAGGCCATACCAGACTCCGCGCCCGTTGCCATGCAAAGTGAGTTGGCCACGCGCCACCAATCCCCGGAAATGCGCCTTTAGCGTATTGCGACTGCCGCCTGTCAAGCGGATCGCGTCAGCCATCGTGATGCGCCCATGCTCGCGGGCGAATTCAACGATTCGCAGCGACAACTCGGGCAAGACCGCCAGGACGAGCTTTTCGCGTTCGATCTTGCGGTTGAGGCGACGCACTTGCTCGGCCAGCGCGCGCAAGAAGAAGATCAGCCACGGCTGCCAGTTCGGCGCATCGCTGCGTATCGTCGCCTGCGTTTGCCTCAGCGCAAGATAATAAGCCTCCTTGCTTGACTCGATCACGCTCTCGAGCGAACTGTAAGCCACGTAGGCATACCCGGCCTGCAACAGCAGCAGGGTCGTGAGCACCCAGCTCAGGCGCCCGTTACCGTCCTGAAAAGGGTGTATTTCGAGGAACACGACGACGCCGACGCCAATCAGCAACAGAGGGTGAAACCGTGCGGCAGCCCGCTCAACGTTCAACCATGCCACGAGTTCGGCCATCAGGCGCGGCGTGTCGAAAGGCGTCGCGGTTTCGAACACCACGCCCACCTGCTTGCCGTGCTCGTCAAAGGCTGCCACGCTGTTCGCCGAGGTCTTGTAGCTGCCCCGATGCCAGGCGTCCTTCTCGCTGTAAGCCAACAGGTCGCGGTGCAACTGCCTGAGGTGGTTCTCGGTCAGCCTTATGTCCTGCCACGCGGAGAACACAAGCTCCATGACCTCGGCGTAGCCAGCGACCTCCTGCTCGTCGCGCGTCGCGAAGGTCTTGATCTGCAGCCCCGACAGCAAGCGCTCGACCTCCTGGTCCGTCAACTTGCTGCCCTCGATACGTGTGGAAGAGCCGATACTCTCGATAGTGGCGACCCGGCGCAATGCCGACAGTCGATCAGGCGCCAGCTTACCGAGCGCGCGCCAAGCGCCCTTGAATTCATCGATTTCCGCCACGAGACCAAGGATAGCGGGACTGATCTGAAGGGTATGCGTACGAATCATTTCGCCAATAGTACACCCAATTACGCCCAATTAATGGCGACACCCATAACGCTCTCGCCCGGACGGTTGAGCCGAAAGCGCTCGGCATCGGGCCAGTCGGCGAGAACCCTCAGTCGCGCTTCGGCGTCGAGGAAACCGATGTTGTCAAAAAGGCTGGGCTGGACTGATGGATCCACGCTTCCCCCGGTATTCCACCGCCGGCGACGACTTCCACCGCAAACTTTAAGGCTCCGCTGAACTAGGAACGCGGGATGAACAGCGCCGGGCTTGCACCGAAAAACTTCCCGAGCTTGCCTGCAAGAGCCGCGCTGATCTTGCGCTTCCCCGCAAGGATCGCCGACAGGTTGCTCTGCGGTACGATCGCCGACAAGTCCTCTTGCTTGAGGCCGCGCGCCTCGATCAGGAAGCGGAGTGCATCTTTCGGCTCGGCGGGCTCGATCGGGTAGTTCGTCTGTTCGTACCTGGAGACGAGTTCGCCGACAAGTTCAATGAGACCGGAGAGCGGATGATCTTCGTCGTCGCCCGCTTCGTCGAGCAACGAATTCATCAGTGCCAAGGTGCGCTCATAGCCCGCTTCGTCATGGATAGGGCGCAGTTGCGCGAGGGCATCGAAAGCCTGCCAGGAGGCTTCAACCGCACTGATGTCGAATTGAGTTTGGACAGCCCGCATGGTGATTACCTCTTACTCTTCCGGTAAAGCTTGTTCCAGTCGTCATACTCGCGGTGCGTCAGCACCTTGTGCACGTAGACCTTCTTGAACCTGTATCTGACGATGACGATCAAGCGATAGTTGTTGCCCCCTACGTCGAAGACCGTAAACGGCGGTACGTAATCCGCGGCACCGAAGAAATCGCGTAGATGGTTGAAATCCCTGAAATCGACATGCTCGACGACCGAATGCCACTCTCGCAACACCCTCTCGGACTCCGGATGTTTCTGCCAGAACTCGCGAAGCATCTTGATCGAGATAATGTGCATGCGCGTACTATATCAAAATGATATAAGGCGTCAAGCGCGCGGCTCCGGCCTCGTAGCCGGCTCGCTATCCCGTGCTGAGGAGGTTTTTGAGCGCCTGCCTGGATTCCGGCTTGCGCCGGAACGGCAAGTCAGACGTTGAACAGGAATTGCTGCCCAAATGCCGCGTGGTTGCTAGATAGGTAGGTCAGTGCTCGCATAACGTGCCCCCATATGTGCCCCCAATTAAGTTGGGTGCTGTCGAACAACGGCGAACGTTGGCGAACAGATGGACGAAATTTAGGTAATAAGCAGGGTATAGGGCTATCGCCCTATACCCGTGCATATTACCCAAAGATCGCCCGCTCTACTCGCTCAAAGTCCAAGTAACGTTGATGCAACGCTTCGGCAGATTCCCCGTCCCCAACTTCCCGGAGGGTTGCTAAGCACCGCTCCAAAGTTAGCGACTCAAAGCCGGAGGCCGTTGGATCGGCCAGATGCTTCAGGTAGGAATTCACCGCCACATCGCAGTTGTTGTTCTGAGCCGGGTAGATGACCACGAATCGGCCTTGGTCATACAGCCCGCTCTTAATCATCGCCTGACTCAACAGGTGCTCGCGCCAGAGCTGTTGCAGCGGGTTTGCCCTCAAGGTTTCAGCATCATGCGCCTTGAATACGCCAACAGCTTGCGACAGGTCATCATAGCGAGGACGCAGCGTGGCCGGGGGTTCGGTCATCGTCTCCGTGTACTTCATCTCGATTGCGATGAATCCTTTTTTCCCGTCCGGCGTCTTGCAGGTAACGAAAACGTCGAACGCCGTGTGGTCCTCAGTGAATTCCGGATTGCCGCGCCCCGGTGAATGCTCGAAGGAAATGCCAATCACCGACTCCACCAGATCGGGAAACAGGCGTCGGAAGAACTGGTCACCCCTCTCCGCGTCCAGCTTCAATCCGCCAAATAAGTTGAAGCACAGCGGCTGACTTGAAAGCAGGTTTGACCACAAGCGATCTTCGTCAATCATCGCGCCGGGCTCCCTATAGACGGATTCACGAAGAACCAGTTTGGCGATGTCCGGCGATAGGAAGTTGTCGCCACGCTTAACGCTTTCCACGTGTAGGCGGCTACCCAGCTTGCGGCGCTTGCCCGTGGGGGTGCGATGGGTGCCAATGGGCAGCCCCCGGTCCTCGCGCCACAGAGATTGCAGAAGTCGTGCCGACGCCTTGAAGCGGCTGTCGGTAACTTCATTGACCTTGTGAGCTTTCAGGACGGAAGAGGGAATGACGGGCAGGCGGTTTTGCGGCATGTTTAGCTCCTCGAAAGGGAGGTCCGAAAGGGCCTCCTTCGGGAGCTTCGATGCTGAGGGCGGTAAATTTACCCTTGGCCTTCAGCGTTTAGGGTCGACGAACCGATTTGTGCTGAACGTAATCGCACAGGGCTTTGATCTGGCTGACTACGAACTCAGCCATGAATTGCCCCAAGCAAAGTGAACCAATATGCTTTTGTCATAAACGATCTTCAGTCTTGTGGCGAAGAAAAGTCGCTGCCTGACTTGCCTTGCTTGCTGCGGAGAATATTGCTCTCTTGTCGCCCTTCAATACTTTGAGCCAGCTCTCGATGTATCGGGCATGGTCAATGCGGGGCTCGACTGCCAACCTGATTTCGGCTGATAGGAAGGCGGCGCCAAGTTCTGCGATCAGCTCTTCCATCGCATAGGCTTCACTGCCAAAGCGGTTTTGCAGTTCGCGGGAGCACCGGCTCACGTGTCCTGTCCAGTGGGTCAGTTCATGAAGCGCCACACCGTAATACGCGTCGGAACTGCGAAAGGCGCCTGGCGGCGGCAAATGTATCTCGTCCCTACCCGGTAGATAGCAGGCATTCGGACCGCCATGATGAATAGTGGCGCCGCTGCCGATGATGAGAGCGTCGGCTTTCTCATGCCGCTCAATCTCAGGTATCAAGGGTGGCGGCGGCGGCGTGTATCCATCGACTTGCGCGGCATTGAATACGTAAGCAGCCCGAGCGACAAAACGGGATGGGGCTTCTTGCGACCCATCTTCTTCTACACCGCCCTCTCGGCGACCTGCGTCAGTCGGCTTGTAGAAAACCGATAGCGTCCCTTTTGCTCCTTTTCGGACCTGGGCGCCGACAGATTGCCATTGCCGGAACGTTGCCCATTCGGCCGTGGGGTAGCGGTTTGCCTGCTGGCCGCACCACAAACTCAAGGTATTGATTCCCTTGTAGCCGTAGTTGCCGACAGGATTGCAAGGAAGGCCGGAAGCTGAGCCGGCGCAGAGGCGGACATTCCACGGCATTCGGAATTCGCCTGCGCCGGCCTCAATCGCGGCAACTATCGCTTGCGTCACTCCTTGGTACAGGTCGCCTTCGCTTCGCAGGGTCATTGCAGGCCATCTCTCTGAACTTGACGAGATGGATTCGTGCCAACCTGGCTGAAATTGACAGCCGACTGTTCCGCAGCAAGAGGCGTTTTTGTTGAAAGTTCAGCCGACTGGGCGCCAGATCAATTAAATCAATGCATTACAGACAACCAGCTGCCTGAAGAAGGAATTGTTGGTGCGAAGTGTTAGACACGTGGTCATGCCCTTTGGCTCTAACCATGCCGACTTGATGCACTGATGAACTGACCAACGGCTTGGTTTGATTTCAACACATTTTCCAAGGAGCCGTCATGTACTCAGTCCCGTGTTACGAACCGATCGCCAGCAGCCAGCATGGATCAGATCAATCCGACTCCATATTTTCCTGGGAGAGGGAGGAGCGGGCGAGAAATGCCATCGAGTCCGGTTATTCTGATAACCCACGAAAGGGCGCCCGTTATTGCCGCCAAAGCGCAGGCAAGGGCTCACACTCTAAGATGCTCGCGGCAATATGGGGCTCCGATGAATCGCGTATTTGTGAGGGAGTGCAGTGCAACGAGGAATCTCCTCGGCTATACAACAAGCGGCCTGCTGCCACATACAGCTCTGAGCGGCAATTCCTGACCGGCAAGCAGTTTGTTGAGCTTTATAGTGCGGTGGCCTACGCAAACCATCTCGGCATCGTGATGAACGTGCATGTCAGCATTACTTGGAAGTTGCTCGGCATCCACAGTCACCAGGAAGCGGCAAAAGCCCTTCGCTACGAATTCTTCAAGCATTTGCAGGAATGGTGCGAATACAGAATGCCGGCCGGGCATCGCTTCGTATGGATCTACGTCCATGAGGTCGGGCGGCGGCATGGCTTCCACACGCACCTGCTAACTGCCATTCCTAACGAACTACGCCAAGAGTTCCGGGAGTGGATGGCGAATCGCATGGCCAAGCTGTCGCGGACGGGTTCCGCCCCTAAGGAAGCCTACGGAATTACAGCACCACCCAGCGATAGGATTGGTAGGCAATGGCGCTACTTTCAGTACCTCTGCAAAGGGATAGGCTGCGGCGAGGAAGTGGCGTCGGCAGTAGGCACCGAGCCAAGTGTCCAGGCTGCGTCACTGATTCGGGTGCCTGGCGGACGCCCCGCCGATGTCCGGTGCAGGAAGCGTTGCGGGGTATCCAACAACATCGGCGCGCAGGCTCGCAAGAACGACCAGCATGAATCGTTACTGGAACGGGGCGTGACCGACGTTCGGCAACTGTACGCCGGCATGGAATACCTAGCTTACCTGAGGAATCATCCGAGCGCTCCCGGAACCGATGTGATGCCCCGCCTACTGGAGAATGAAGCGCGGGCGCGGGAAATCAGCGTGGAAGATGCGGCGAATGCCTTGGCCGATGAGGAAAAGCGGGAGCAGAGGAAGACTGACCTTGACTATCAGCGAAAAGTGGCGCGCCGTCTGGAGCGGCAGCATGATGAACAGATGGCCCGGTTGGTGGCATTGTTCCAGTGCTAAGTCCAGAATCACGAAAGTGCAGAAGGCAGCCGCAGTGCTGCCTTTTTCATTCATGTATTCAATATGTTACACGGTGCCTTCCGGCCCATGCCTGCCTGAGAACGTCGGTCACGCCCCGTTCCAGTAACGATTCATGCTGGTCGTTCTTGCGAGCCTGCGCGCCGATGTTGCTTCTGAGACGCTCAGCGACAGCTTATCTGTACTGTGTCTTTTTCCGCAGAAGGTGATGGCAACGTGAACAGGACTGAATGCAAGTCGTTCTACTTGGCCCGGGGCGGAAGCTGGCTGTAATCACTGTGGCTGGATGCCGTTATCTTGTCAGCCAAATTGGCTTAACCAGCGATTGTGGTTGGTGTGGTTGGTGTGGTTGGTGTGGTTGGTGTGGTTGGTGTGGTTGGTGTGGTTGGTGTGGTTGGTGTGGTTGGT
>CAZALA010000041.1:0-24930 GCA_964485725.1 uncultured Propionivibrio sp.
AACACCTCCTAGGCTAAGATTACCTGAGGTGTTTCGTTGATCCATTGAGACCACCAAGCGTATTGCACCGTCTACCGTATTGCACCGATCCGTGCATCGCGAAGCGTATTGCACCGATGCGGGGTGCTCGCCACCGCGCGACCGTTCATTCGTGAACGACAAACACCTCGGGGTCGTCGGCATGGTGCAGAAGGATGCTGCGCACGCGTTCCTGCCAAAGCTCGCGAAAACTTTGCCGGTCGAGAGCGCTCGCCTCGGAAGACAAGCAGCGTGCCATCATTTCGCCGCTGCGCGGGTCGCCCGGGACGCGGCCGACGCGCACCGACAGTTCGACCGCCGCGCCGCTATCGAGGCGGGTAAAACGGATTTCGCCGGCGACGAGCCTGGCTGCGAAGCGCAGCGTGCCGCGCCGGCTGAAGTGCCCCCCGATGCCGCGAAAACCACCCTCGCCCGCCGCGCCGGTGACCCAGCCGGCGACTGCGCCGACCACGCCGGCGACGCCATCGCCCTGCCCTTCACGCAGATCGACGGCGATCTCGCCGCGGCGCGGCAAGGCCTCGCCATAGAGCGAGCGCAGCGCGCGGCGCGTCGCCAGGAAAGCGCCGGCGACCGTCGGGCACGAGTGTCCGGCGAGAGCGACGGCGCCCTCGTAAGAATAGTCGATGACGCCGTCGCGGGCGGCGCCGAGGAAGTCGGCAAGCGGGTCGCAGACGCGGATCGTCGGCGCCGCGGCAAAGAATTCGGGAAAGGCCATCGGCTTCATCGCGGTCCTTGGAAAGTCGGCTCAGTGCTCGCGGCCATCGACCCGGGGCGCGAGCAAAAAAGGCAGGTAGCGCCAGGCGAGCAGGGCGAAGGCAGCGAGCCAGCCGGCTGCCGCGACGTCGATCCAGCGCAGATAAGCCGCCGGGGCCACCTGGGGAAGGACGATGCGCGCGACGAAGGCGAGCATCATGATCCAGAGCGCCGCTTTGTCCGGCCAGGCGAAATGCACCTTGCGGCCGGTGTGGCCGTTTGAGATGCGCGTCAGCATCGCCGGAATGACCAGTCCCATGGCGCCGAAGGCGAAGACATGGACCGCGACGCTGCCGACCCAGGCGATCGGCCGGAAATAGGCGAGCGCCTCGATGATAAGTTGCGCGACGATGGCGCCGTAGCCCAGGTACATGATGCCGATCTCGAGGCGGCGCAGCGCCAGCCAGGGATGCCAGAAGGCGACGCGAACGCTGAGCAGCACGGCGAGCGCGAGCGCCAGGCCCGCCTTGAGCGGCGCCGGAAGAAAGGCCTCGGCGACGAGGACGAGCGCGAGGACGACGATCGAACGATCGAGCAGCGTGTTGCGCAGAATGTCGACCGCGAAGCTGTTCTTCATGAACTGCGTCAGCGTGCGGGCAAGCATGACGAGGAAAGCGACGCGGAAGAGCGCAAGCGCGATGCTGGCGCCGGCGGCGAAGAAGCTTTCGCTGAGCACGAGGTGCTTGGCGACGAGGAAGGCCGGCAGGATGACGATGAAGGCCCAGTTTTCGGCGCGGTAGCTGTCCTCGCCGCGATGGCGGACGAGCGTGCCGACGAGGAGAACGATCATCGCCGCGAGGAAGGCGTTGTTGGCGAGCGCGAAGAGGAGCGGCGGCAAGGCGCCGGCCTGCCACATCGCGAAACGCTCGAGCGTCCACAGGAGCGTCAGCACGATCAGCACGCGCCCGTGGTAGCCGCGGATCTTGACCCAGTTCTTCGTCGCGGTGAGGAGAAAACCCGCGAGCACCGCCCAGCCGAAGCCGTAGAGCATTTCATGCGCGTGCCACTGCAGCGTCGTAAAAGGCATGGCAGGCGGCAGCAGCCGCCCGGACAGGATGAGGACCCAGAGGACGGGAAAAAGCATTCCCGAGACGCAGGCAAGGATGAAGAAGGGGCGAAAGCCCACCAGCCAGACCGGCTGTTCGGAAAATTTCATGCACGCGCCTGAACGATGACCGGGCGGGCCGCAAGCTTGCCGTCCGGAAGGAAATCCAAAAGATGCAGCGATTATACCTCTTATGATCGACGATCGCCGCCGCCCTTGCAGAATCGCCGGCTCGCTCGTGCCCTCTGAACTTAGCGTTGGCGGCCCCCTCTAAAATTTCTGCGCGCGCTTTACCGGTTTTCGGCTGCAAGCCGCAGCAGCGCTTGTTTGCAGCGAGCCCACGCGGTGCCATGCCAGCGCGCAACGAAGGGAGAACACTGATGCACGAGAAGCAGGACAGGAACGGCAAGGAGGCGCTGCTAAGGCAGGTGGAGGCCGCGATCGAGCAGGACGCGCGCGTCGATATGCAGACGGGCGGAATCAGGGTCAGCGCCGGCGACCGTGAGGGCGTCGTCACCCTGAGCGGGGTTCTTGCCCAGCTCGCCGTGAAGAAGCAGGCGCTGCGGGCTGCTGCGAAGGTGCCCGGCGTCAGCGCTGTCGTCGACGACCTGCGCCTCGCCGGCGACGATGCGTCGCCGGGCGATGGCGCGACCCGCGATGCGGTCTGCAAATGGCTCCTGCGCGACATCGATTTTCAGAACTGCCGGATCGCCGTGCGCGGCGAGCCGCAGGTCTTGCGCGCAGCCGGCCCGGATTCGGCGGGAAGCATCGAGATCATGGTCGCGGACGGCGTCGTGACGCTCACCGGGCAGGTCATCAGCCTCTCGCACAAACGGCTGGCCGGCGTCCTCGCGTGGTGGTCACGCGGTTGCCGCGACGTCGTCAACGCGCTCGAGATCGTTCCGCCCGAACGCGACAGCGACGAGGAAATTGTCGAGGCCTTAAGCCTCGTCTTCGAAACGGACCCCAATCTGCACGCCGAGCAGATCGGGATTTCGTGCAGCGAGCGCGCCATCACGCTCACCGGCAACGTCGTCAGCGCCGCTGAAAAAATGCGCGCCGAGGCCGACGCCTGGTACCTCGACGGCGTCGAGCAGGTGATCAACCGGATCGAAGTCCTGCCCGCAAGCTAGAACCGCTCTCAGGGCGTCTGCAGGCCCCCATCGGCAAGCCGCGTCTGCGTCCAGGTCGTGACGCTGTTCGTGCACGGGTATTTGGCCGCCTCGGCTTCATCGATGTCGACGCCAAGCCCGGGCTTGTCGTTGGCATAGACATAACCTTCCCGGAATTCCGGCAAGCCCGGGAAAACGTCGAGCAGCGCAGCGCGCGGCCCCTGCAGTTCCTGGATCACGAAGTTCGGCGGCTCGGTCCCCGACCACTCCTGGACGCCGAAATTGCTCGCCGCGAGGTCGATGTGGATATTCGCCGCGTGCGCCAGCGGCGACATGTCGCCGGGGCCGTGCCACGCCGTGCGCACGCCGAACTCGCCGGCGAAGATCTGCAGCTTGCGCGCCGGCGTGATGCCGCAGATCTGCGAGAGATGCACGCGGATGAAATCGACGAGGCGCTCGCTGATCAGGAATTTCCACTCGGCCGGGTTGTTGAAGAGTTCGCCCTGCGCGATCGGCGTCGTCGTTTTCGCACGCAGCTCGCGCAGCCACTGCCCGTCCTCGAGCGCGATCGCGTCCTCGAGAAAAAAGAGTTCATACGGTTCAAGCGCGCAGGCAAAGCGGATCGCCTCGACGGGCTTGAGCCTCTCATGCACGTCGTGGCAAAGCTCGACGTCAAAGCCGATCGTGCTGCGAATGCCGTCAAAGAGCTTGAGCGTCTCGCGCATGTATTTGCGGCTGTCGAGATAGATGCCGTCAAGAGCGCCCTGCGGCGCGCCCGGCGGCGCCTTGCCGTAGGCGCTGCCGCCGTAGCCGCCGCTCTGGCAGCGGATGTGGGTGATCCCCTGGTCGCGGTATTCGCTGATTTTGGCGCAGAGCTCTGCAAGGTCGCGGCCCTCGGCGTGGCGATAGATCGGCACGCCGGCGCGCAGCTTGCCGCCGAAAAGCTGGTAGAGCGGCATCTTCGCCTGCTTGCCCTTGATGTCCCAGAGCGCCATGTCGATGCCCGAGATCGCGTTGTTCTCGATGCCGCCGTTGCGCCAGTAAGCATTCTGGTGCATGAGCTGCCAGAGTTCCTCGATCGCCTCGGCGTCGCGCCCGACGAGGAGCGGCTTCAGGTACTCCTCGATCAGGCATTTGACCGCGAGGTGCCGGTAGGCAAAGGTCGCGCAACCGAGTCCGCAAAGCCCCGGCTGATTCGTCTCGACCTTGACGACGATGAGGTTGATGCCTTCGGGCGCCGTCAGGATGACTTTCACATCGGTGATCAGTGTTGCCAATGCCGCACTCCTTCTCGCTTCTGCTATAGAACCGACAGCCAGCCGCCGTCGACGTAAATGATCTGGCCATTGACGTAGCTCGACGCTGCCGAAGCAAGATAGACCGCCGTACCGACGAGTTGCTCGGGCTTGCCCCAGCGCCCTGCCGGGTTGCTTTGCTTCACCCAGGCGTCGAAGGCGAGGTTTTCAATGAGCGCCGTATTCATCTCGGTGAGGATGTAGCCCGGGCCGATCGAGTTGGCCTGGATGTTGAACTGCGCCCACTCGGCGGCCATCGCGCGCGTCAGCATTTTGATGCCGCCCTTGGCCGCGGTATAGGGAGCGACGGTGGCGCGGCCGGCCTCGCTCGTCAGCGAGCCGATGTTGATGATCTTGCCGCCGCAGCCGCGCGCAATCATCCGCTCCGCGGCTTCGCGTCCGACGATGAAGGCGCTCGTGAGATTGGTATCGATGACGCGCTGCCAATCGCTCAGTGCGAGTTCGACGATCGGCTTGCGGAACTGGATGCCGGCGTTGTTGATCAGGATATCGACCGCGACGCCGTCCTCATCGAGCTTGGCGAAGGCGGCCGCAACCGCGGCCTCGTCGGTGACGTCAAAAGCCATGCCGCGGGCCTCCAGACCGTGAGCGCGCAATTGCTCGACGGCGCCCGCAACGGCCTCAGCCTGGCGGCTGTTGATGATGATGCGCGCGCCCGCCGCAGCGAGTCCCGCCGCAAGCGCATAGCCGATCCCGCGCGCCGATCCGGTGATCAGGGCGGTGCGACCCGACAAATCAAAAAGTGCTGACATTCTCTTTCCTCCAGATGGGTATTCTTGCTCGTTTCGCGCGCTTGGGGAATCGCGCACCGAGGCGCGTGATTTTGCCGCATCCGGCTCGTTTCTTGGTGCTGTTTTCGCACAAGATGCTGCAGGCGCCGCACAAGCGCACGGCTTTCTGCAATAATCGCGGGCTTGAGCCGACAGCCCTGCTGCGCTAATGGTTTTTTCTTCCTTGTCCGACCGCCATGCAAAAAAATACCCTTTCCGTCGTCGATAACCGTACCGGCGAGCATTACGAAATCCCGATCGTCGAAGGCGCCGTCCGCGCCATGGACCTGCGCCAGATCAGAAGCGGCCCCGACGACTTCGGCCTGATGAGCTACGACCCGGGCCTCACCAATACCGCCTCGACGAAGAGCGCCGTCGCTTATATCGACGGCGACCAGGGCATCCTGCGTTATCGCGGCTATCCGATCGAGCAGCTCGCGGCGCAGAGCAGCTACCTCGAAACGGCCTACCTCGTCGTCTTCGGCGAACTGCCGAACGCCGAGCAGCTCGCCAAATGGGAGCGCGACATCAGCCGCCACACCCTGCTCCACACCAACATCCAGAACCTGATCGCGACCTTTCGCTACAACGCGCACCCGATGAGCGTCTTCATTAGCGCGATCGCTTCGCTGTCGACGCTCTACCCCGACGCGCGCAAGGTGACCGACCCGGCCAACCGGCGCTTGCAGGTCGAACGCATGATCGCCAAGGTCGCGACGATTGCCGCTTTCACCTACCGGCACAACCAGGGCTGGCCCTTCGACTTCCCCGACGACAGCCTGAGCTACATCGGCAACTTCCTGAAGATGATGTTCCGCATGACCGAGGTCAAGTACGAGCCCGACCCGGTCCTCGAACGCGCCTTGAACGTGCTCTTCATCCTGCACGCCGACCACGAGCAGAACTGCGGCACCAACGCCATGCGCGTCATCGGCTCGTCGCAGGCCGACCCCTACTCGGCGCTTGCCGGCGCCGCGGCGGCGCTCTATGGCCCGCTGCACGGCGCGGCCAACGAGGCGGTGCTGCGCATGCTCGAAGAGATCGGCTCGCCTGAAAAAGTGCCGGCTTTCATCGAGCGCGTGAAGAGCGGCGAAGGCGAACGCCTGATGGGCTTCGGCCACCGCGTCTACAAGAATTACGACCCGCGCTGCCGCATCATCAAGGCGATCGCCGAGGAAGTCTTCAAGGTCACCGGGCACAACCAGCTGCTCGACGTCGCGCTCGAACTCGAGCGCATCGCGCTCAAGGACGACTATTTCATCTCGCGCAAGCTCTACCCGAACGTCGATTTCTACTCGGGGCTGATCTACCGGGCGATGAAGCTGCCGGCGTCGATGTTCACCGTGATGTTCGCCGTGCCGCGTACCTGCGGCTGGGTCGCGCACTGGCTCGAACTCCTGACCGATTCCGAGCAGAAGATTTCGCGTCCGCGGCAGATCTACACCGGCGCCGAAGTTCGCGATTACCTGCCGCTTGCCAAACGCGTCAGCGCCTAGGCAACGATTTTCGCGCTCGCGATTTTGCGGGCGTCGAAATCGAAGCTTTCGATGCGCACGCGGGTGCCGCTTCCCGCCGGACACTGGGCGACGACGCCGACCTTGAGCTTCGAGTGCGCGTCGATGCGGAAAAAGCGGATGAGAGTCCAGTCGACGGCGTCGAGCGAGTAATGAAAGCCGAAGCAGTTGCCAGCGCGCAGGATCTTCAGATACGGCCTCGCCCCGGCGACTTTTTCCGAGATGCAGTTGTCGGAAACCTCCTTCGTGACGACGCTGACGATCGTCGGGATGCCCTTGACGAGTTCGAAACACAGTTTCGCCCAGTGCTTCGCGTCCGCCATGACCATGACGCAGGCCGAGTCGTAGGCGCCCTGCATGTCGACATCGACGCGCGCGGTGAGCGAGAAATCGCCTTCTGCCTCGCAATAAAGGAAGGGCGCCGAGGCCCGCACATTGACGCCCGCCGGATCCTCGAAGAAGTCGGCGGCTTCGGGAACGTCGACGTGCAGGATGCCATCGTTAAAGCGCCACGATTGCGGCTCATTGATCCACGCCAAGCGCGGATCGAGTTCTTTGGCCTGGCTTGCCTTGAACAAATTCATGCCGGTTTCCTTCGTCTATGAAAACATGCAAGCGGAAGCCTGCCTGCCGCGGATTTCCGGCAAACATATTAGCGGAAACTACTGGACCGGACGGAACGGATTCGCTTGCCCCGCCTCATTGCCGGTCGTGGGCGATGCTGACGCAGGGAAGGCGGGGGCGGCCGGAGCGGCCGCCGCAGCATGGCCCATCGTCCCCGAGGCGGCGATCGGGACGCCCGACTCGGGATACGCGAAGACCCATTCCGAGTATCTCCTGCGCCCGGCAAACGCGGCATCGACGAATTCGAAGTTGGCGATCTTCAGGGGCTCGGCGTCCGACAGCGAATGCACGCCTACGACGCGACCTGCGACGCGGACAAGCCCCCACTCGGCTTTGCCCGTGACCGGGTCGACGTGGATTTTGCGCAGATGGCGGCGAACGCCGGGAAATCTCGGATCGAGCACGAGCTCCTGGAGCGAGGACGGATACTGGTTGCCGCCCCCCGGCGCTTCGTAATAGCGCTGAATCGCCGTTCTGAATTCGTGGCCGATGGCGATCAGCTCGGCTTCGCGCTGACGCTTGATGCCGGTCTGGAAAAACTCGCAGGATGCCGACAGCCCGACCCCGAGTATCGCGACGGCAAACAGCATCCACAGGTAGCTGAAGCCGCGGCTCGCATGAGCGATGTCGCTCGATCTCTGGCAGGTATTCAATTGGCCGCTCGCCGCTACAGACTCGAATACGGCACGCCCTGGGCGTTCTTGCCCTCGGCGCCGCTCTTCACATCGACGATTCCCTTGCGCTCGGTGTCCGTCGACACCACCGGCACCCAGGTCCGCTCGGTTTCGGTAATCGGATCGACCGGGAGCGCCTTGATGTAGCGCTTATCGACGAGTTCTTCGAGCTGGTCGGGGAAACGCCCCTGGTCGGCATTGAACTTGTCGAGCACCTCGCGGAAGACCTTCAGGTTTTCTTTCAGCACGAGCTCCTTCGAGCGCTCAAGGCTGCCGAAATAGCGCGGGACGGCGAGCGTCAGCAGCAGCGCAACGACGGCCATGACCACGAGCAGTTCGATCAGCGTAAAGCCTTTGCGCAGCCGCTTGCAGAGCGTCATCGCCAGCCCTTTCACCATTGCCGGTAGGGCACGCCGTTCAGGCCCCTGGCATTTGCGAGCGAGTAGACGTCGAAGATATCGTCGCCTTCGCGCGGATCGTCGGGCGGCGACGCATAACTGCGCTTTCCCCAGGTATCCGCTGCCGCGACCGAGGCATTGGCGAACATCGGATCGCGCGGCACGCGGCGCAGAAAAAACATCTTCTTGCGCTCCGGACTGCGCAGGTCAGGCAGGCCTTCGACGAGGAGCTCGAGCGATTTCGGATAGCCCGATTCGCCGGCTTTGACGAGCGTTCTGCCCTGCTCGCTCGCTTTCTTGTAGGCATCGAGCGCCGAGCGGATTTCGCTGAGCGCCGCGCGCAGTTCGGCTTCCTTCTTGCGCTGTGCCGCGATTTCGCCGACGGGCAAGGCGATCAGGCCGAGCACGGCCATGATGGCGAGCGTGACCATCAATTCGATGAAGCTGAATCCAAGGTCGCGCTGTCGCATCGCCGAAGCCGCGCGCTATTCAACGCTGACCGACAATTCGGCGCCGCTATTGACGAGCCCCGCGGACGAGGGCTCGGCCTTCGCCGACAGCAGTTGCAGGCGCGTCGCTCCCGACTTCACCGCCCTGAAGGTCGCCACGGCCGCCGAGCCCGTCCCGTTGATACCATCGCCTTCGCGCACGATGGCAAGGAAGGCCTTGCCTGAGGCCGGATCAATGCGACTCGAGAAACTCGTCTGCCCGCCCGCCTGCTTCATGAAGTCGCCCTCGACGACCTCGATCAGTTGCATGGCCTGCGGGTCGTAGCCCAAGGTCAGCGTCTGCCCTGAAATCGCCCGCTGACTCGTCAGGCGCAAGGTCGCGGAGAACTGGTCGCCGGACATGACTCTCGCCGGCCCCTCCCACGCGAAGCTGATGCTGCCGTCAGCAGCGGCATTGGCTGCAGAAGGCCGCTCCGCAGCCGCCGCCGGCACCGCCACGCCGGCAATGGTCGGCGCGGCGGCTGCGGCCGTCGCCGCCGGACTTGCTGCACTGAGCATCAGCGGCACACCGCCGAGACTCGATTCGGTTCCGGTCGCAAATTCAGCCATCTTCATGTCGGGCCGGCGCACGTTGTGCACGAGGTGCGGGGTGATCGAAAGCAGGATCTCGGTTTTCTGGCGATCGTCCTTCTTCGAGCCGAACAAATGTTCAAGCATGGGGATATCGCCGAGGCCCGGAACGCGGTTCGCGGTGCGCCGGTCTTCATCGTCGATCAGGCCCGCCAGCACCTGGTTCTCGCCATCCTTCAGGCGCAGCACGGTAGTGACGTTACGCGTGCCGATCTGATACGCCAGCGTTCCGGACTTGGTGGTCACTTCGCGCACGAGGTTGCTCACTTCGAGCGCGATCTTGATCGAGAGCTCGTCGTCGAGGAAGATATTCGGCTCGACTTCAAGCTTGAGGCCGACATCGACGTAGTTCACGCTCTCCGTAACAAAGCCCGTCGATGTCGCCGTGGTGGTGATCACCGGCACGCGCTCGCCGATCAGGACCTTGGCTTTCTCGCGATTCTTGACGCGGATGCGCGGATTGGCGAGCAGGTTTGCGTCGGTATCGTCCTTCTGCGCGTTGATCACCATATTGGGCATCGACGCGCCTATCGTCTCGGAGGTCAGGTCGAGCAGTTGGCGCAGGGTAATTCCGGTGACGCCGGGCGCGAGCGGCGAGAGCGTTAACTGGTTGGGCCACTGGATCCCCAGATTCAAAAGGCGCGTTCGCTTGACTTCGAGAATTTCCATTTCAAGCATGACTTCGGGTTCGCCGATGTCGTCGAGCGCGACCAGCTTTTCGGCCAGACGAATCGCTTCCGGGGTGTCACGCATGATCACGAGGTTGAGCTTTTCGTTGACCACGAGATCGCGCGTCTTGAGGATGGTCTTCAGCGTGTTCGCGACGTTCTTGGCGTCGGCGTTGGTGAGATAGAAGCCGCGCACCGAGAGCGGCTGATAGTCCTTGATTTTCTGCGGGCTGCTCGGATAGACGAGGATCGACGTTTCGTTGAGGACGCGGGTTTCGAGCTGGCTCGTCACGCAAATCAGCCGGATCGCTTCATCGAGCGGCGTGTTCTTGAAGAAGATCGTCGTCTTCAGGTCGGGACGAATATCGCGGTCATAGACGAAATTGATCCCGGACGCTTTCGAGAGCACCTCGAAGACCGAGCGGATGGGCGCATCGCGAAACTCGAGCGCGACGGGTTTGCGGAAGGTTTCGGCAAGCTTGAGCTCGCTCTTCGCCAGGCTCTGCTCTTTCTCGATGAGGCGCGCCTCGACGTTTCTTGCTTCGCGCTGCCGCGGATTCTCGATCAGAATCGTCCTGACGATTTCCGACGCGCGGCGCAGATCGTTCGCCTTCAGGGCCTGGTCGGCTTCCTGCGCCTGCTCGCGGTGTCGCCGTTCCAGTGCCAGACGCTCAAGGCCGAGCCTGACATTCGGATGGGTCGGCGCGAGCGACTCGACGAGGCGGTAAGTCTTCTCGGCTTCGACGAGTCTGCCCTGCTCGCGCATGAAATCGGCCGTCGCCAGGTTTTGCGTGATATAGGCCTCGCGCCGCGTCGTCAGAAAGAGCAGGTATTCGGCGTTTCCCGGGTCGAGGCGAATGGCCTCCTCGACCTTTGCCAGGCCTTCGACGACTCTGCCGGCATTGACGAGGTCGCGGCCCTCGCGAAAGACCGATTGCGAGGCGCAGGCGCCGAGCAGCAGCAACAGGCAAAGCGCGAGCGAGAGCGCAAGACCGGAAGCGCCGCTTCGGCGGCGGATATCGTTGGCTGGCTTCATGGATGCACACGACTCCCTGGTGCAGAAAACCCTCTGTGAGCGGCGATCAGTCATCTTCACCGACCGGCAGGCTCTGTTTGATGTTGAGCGGCAGATAGACGAACTTCGCCTCTCCGCGGGCGATTGATTCCAGTCGATAAGTGCCGTCGATGACGTCGCCGACACGAACGACCCAATGCTGGTCGTTCCAGGTCAGGAACAAGACCTTTGCGCCGTCCTCGCTCATGCGTCCGAGCAGGCGCAAAGGCAGCGGCGGCGCCTTCGGCGGCTCGGCGCGAAGGGCCTTGGGCAGCGCAGGCGCGGGCTTTGGCGGGACGACGAAAAGTTCATCAAGGTCGCCGCTCATCGCACGGGCGGCGACATTCGCGACGCGCAGATCAGCGGGGGCGACGGCGTTCCTCGCGCCATTGGCCGGCGACGAGGCTCGGTCGACGGCAAGCAGCCGCGCTGTGGCGGGGCTTTCCCTGACCACCGCGGCATCGCCGGAAACCCGGGCGACGGCGATCAGGGTGATCGCGAGCAGCGTCAGAATCAGGGACCAGCGTTTAGTTGCGCTCGCCATCTTGCCGGCCCTCGCTTTCCAAATTCCTGGGCGTTTCATCGCGCGCTGCCGAGCGCAGCATCAGGACGCTGAATTGCAGCTTGCCTTCGACGATCGGGGAATCGGCGCCTTCGCGCTGCAGCAGCAGCGAGTCGAGCGTCAGAAAGCGCATCTGGTTCAATGCCTGCATGACGTAGGCCTGGACGCTGCGCCAGTCGCCGGCCACCGGCAAGCCGATCTGGTAGCGCACCAGCCGCGTCATTGGCTCGGCGACCAGCCGGTAATCGGCGGCCGGCGGCAAGACGTCATTGTCATCTGCCAGCAGCAGCAGGCGTTTCACCAGGACGAAGCGCTCGGCCTCTGGCGGCAGGCTGGCATAGAACTTCGCGAGGCTGTCGGCCGAACCGGTCTCGATCGGCCGTGGCGGCAACACGGTTTGAACCTGCGCCGGCGCCTCGGCCCGCAGGAGACGCACTTGCGTGCGCATTTGCATCGTCGCCGTCAGCACGCCGAACGTCGTGCAAAGGAGCGCCGCGCCGACCCATAATGGCCAGCCCTGGCGGCGATGCCATCGCCGCAGCTGCCAGACGAGAGGTTTCAGGAGGCTGCTGTCCATTGCGCCTCAATCGTGAATTTGAAACCGCTGCCGTCACGCGGCCTCTCGTGACGGATGAGAACGACGTTTGCAAACGATCGCCGCGTGGCGAGCAGATCCGCATAGTCCGCCATGGCCTCGACGCTGACCGCCACCGCGACGATGCGGATGGCATTGCTGCGGCCATCCGCGGCGATCGAAAGAATCCGCACCCCCGCGTCCGCTTTCGCGCGCATATCCGACAACAAGGCATCCCAGGATTCGTTGAGCTGGCGGACCGGCCGATTGACCGCGGCGATCTCGCGCCTCAGCGCCTCCTCGTCTCTCTGCGAGAGCGCCGGCACGGCTTCCGCTTTCGGTGCCAGGACCTCGGCCTGCAGGCGTGTGGCCCGCTCGGCTTCAAGCTGTGCGTGGACATGCCACCACCCCCAGGTCGCCGCGGTCAGGGCCGAGAGGCCAAGCAGGAGGGCGAGCACAAGGCCGCGCCAGGGGCTCGCGAGCGGCGGCGCAAAATTGATTTCGAAATGGCCGGGATGCTGGCTCATAAGCCGCAACTCGCAAGGCGAAAGACCGGATCCGGCGCAGCTTTCGCGCAAGCCGAGGTCCAGCGCAGGACGACTGCATCCTTGATGCGCGCTCGCGCCGCGTCTTTCCAGGCGTCGGCGACGTAAAGTCGCCCGCTGTTGCCAGAGTGCAAGCGTGCCCGCCTGACCTCGTGAACCAGCCGGCTCTTCCAGTCGCCGCCTGCCAGGGCAAAGGTATCGACTTCAGTGACCCGGCCGCTCTCCCAATACACGAGCGAGAGCACCGAGGCTTCGCGCAGCGCGAAAACGCCCGCGGTTCCCGACATCTGTCGGCGAAAGAATTCGAAAGCGACCTGCACGGCCGGACGCACGTAGGCCGTGCGCCGCTCGTGCCGAGCGGCCCATCCTTCGAGGTCGGCAAGCAGCGCTCCGTCGAGGGCGCAGACCACCCGCGCCTGTCCGTAAGCTTCATCGGCCGCGGCGAAGCGCGTCCCGGGGGCGACCTCGCCATAGGCCTCGGCAAAGGCGTTGTGATAGCAGGAGACTTCCGAATCGAGCAGAAAATCGCTCCACGGGACCGAGACGAAGCGGCAGAAACGGCTGCTGATGAGAAAGCCCGTCGCCTGGCGGAATTTCGCGACGGGCAGCTCCACAACCGAGGCATCGAGGGCAAACCGGGTCGATTCAAAGCTCACGCCTTCCTTGTTGCTGCGCACGACCGCCAGGCCAGCGTGCAGATACGCCGACTCGCGCGGTGAGGCGTGCAAGGCTGAGGTCTTCATTGTTGCTCTCTTTCAGTTCACGCGCCGACGACCTGTCGCTGTCCGTGTGCGGAACCTGTCCTGCTCACGAATAGCCATCCTCCAATGCTGCGGTCGCGCGCTCCCTGTATGCCTTTGTCATTTTCCAGACTTGCTCCCTTGCGTCAACGCGCTGGCCAGAGACCCTTGTCAGTCCATCGGGCATCAGCTCGCAAAGCTCACGCGATTGATTTCCTCGAGCGTCGTGCGTCCTTCGCGAACGAGCGCGAGCGCCGACAGCCGCAGCGTTCGCGCGCCTTGGCGCTGCGCCTCCTCCTTGAACACCGCAACCGATTCCTTGTTGGCGATGCATTCGCGCAGGCGATCGTTGATGATCAGAAACTCGGAAATGGCGACGCGGCCGCGATATCCGGTGCCGCGGCATTGCCCGCAGCCCTGCCCGGCGCGAAAGCGGTAGCGCGCAGCTTCCTCGACCGAGAGCGCCGACTCGGCGAGCAGGCGCTTGTCCGGCTGGATCGGCCGCGTGCAATCGGGGCAATTGACGCGCACCAGGCGCTGCGCCCAGATGCCGATCAGGGCCGACGAGAAGCTGTAGGGGTCGACGCCCATGTGCAGGAAGCGGCCGAGCACGTCGAAGACGTTGTTGGCGTGCACCGTGGTAAAGACGAGGTGGCCGGTGAGCGCGGCCTGCACGGCGATCTGCGCCGTCTCGGCGTCGCGGATCTCGCCGACCATGATGCGGTCCGGATCGTGCCGCAGGATCGAGCGCAGGCCGCGCGCGAAAGTCAGGCCCTTCTTTTCATTGACCGGAATCTGCAGGACACCCGGGAGCTGGTATTCGACCGGGTCTTCGATCGTGATGATGCTGTTGTGCCCGGTGTTGATCTCGCTGATCTCGGCATAGAGCGTCGTCGTTTTTCCCGACCCGGTCGGGCCGGTGACGAGGATCATCCCATAGGGATGGCTGACGAGCCGGCGGAAGACGCTGATCGACGCGGCGTCGAGGCCGAGGTCGGTGAGGCGCAGGCTTTCCTTGCCCTCGGTCAGCGAGCGCCGGTCGAGCAAACGCAAGACGGCATCCTCGCCATGAATGCTCGGCATGATCGACACCCGGAAATCGATGCTCGCATCCCGCGTGCGCACCCGGAAGCGTCCATCCTGCGGCACGCGCCGCTCGGCGATGTCAAGGTCGGACAAGACCTTGATGCGCGAGACCACCTGCTCGCCCATTTCGCGCCCGGCGATCGTGCTCACCCGGACGAGCACGCCGTCGAGGCGCAGCTTGATCGCCATGCCGCCGGGCTCGCCGCGCAAATGAATGTCCGAAGCGCGCAATTTGAGCGCATCGTAGAGAAAGGAATTGACGAGGCGCACGACGGGACTTTCGTCCTCGCCTATGCTTTCGAGCGAAATGACTTCGATGCCATCCTCGTCGGCGTCCGGCAGTTCGCCGCCGGCGAGCGCAGGATCGATGGCGCGCAGAGTTTCTTCCTGGCGCGCGAGGTAGGCAGCGATATCGTCGCGGTGCGCGAGCCGCGGCAGCGTCGCAGACGGCAGCGCCGCCTGCGCCCAGCGCTGATTGTCCTTGTTGAGCGGATCGGCGAAGACGAAATAGAGGCGACCGGCGCGGTCGCGCACCACCGCGCATTCACGGTGTACGGCATCGCTGTAGGGCAGCAAGCCGAACTTGGCGCGCATCACCATCAGGTCGGCAGCGCTCAGCATGGTATGCCGGGTCGCCTGAGCCAGCGCGGCGACAAAAGCCGGCGGCTCGATCCCGAGAGAATCTTCCAGCACGCCGAGCCACGAGCGCCCCGACTGCAGCGCGACGCGTCGGGCGCTGGCAATGGCCGCGGCGTCGATGGTCGCGGCCGCGATGCCGACGGCTTCGCTGCCCTTGGCCTCGTTCATTGGAAACTCCCGACGAGGTCGAAGATCGGCATGTACATGAGCACGACAACGACGCCGATGATGATGCCGATGATGCCCATCAGGAGCGGCTCGAAGACGCGCGCGAAAGTGTCGATGCCGCGGCTCAGCTCTTCATCGAGAAAACGCGCGCTGCGTTCGAGCATCTCGGCGAGTTTGCCGCTGCGTTCGCCGACGCGCATCAGGCTCTCTGCGATCGGCGTCAGCAAGGCGCTGCCCTGCAGCGCCTTTGACAGCGGCAAGCCGGCGCGCAGGCTGACGATGCCGCGGTCGAGCGCTGCCGCAAGTTCGGGCGGCAGCAGTGCGCGCGACATCTCGAGCGCTCTCGGCAAGGCGATGCCGCTCTCGAGCAAAAGCGAAACGGTTCGATAGAATCGCGCCAAGGCGAACAGACGAGCAACGCCGGCGAGCAAGGGCAGACGCGCAAGACGACTGAGCGCCGTGGCACGCAGGCGCGGGTTGATCACGACCAGCAGCGCGCCACCGATCAGCGCCGCAGCCACGCCGATCACGAGCCCCGGCCAGTCGTGCAGAAAACGGCCCGCTTCCATCATCAGGCGTGAAGCCAGCGCCGGTTCGCGGCCCGAAGTGCTGAGCACGGTGCTGAATTTGGGGACGACGTAGCCGAGCAGGAAGAGCGTCACCATGACGCCGAAGCCAAGCAGGATCGCTGGATAGAGCGAGGCTGAAATGACCTTCTTGCGGATCAGCTGCATCTGCAGCTCGTAGGCGGAGAAGCGCCCGAGCGCCTGCGGCAGCGTACCGTTGAGCTCGGCGGCAAGGACGCCGGCGACGAAGACTTTGGGGAAGATCGCCGGATGCACGGCGAAGGCATCGGAAAGCCGCTTGCCCTCGCGCAAGTCGACGAGGATGCGATCGAGAACGGCGCGGTTCGCCGAGACCGTTTCCTTGCGGCTCAGCGTTTCGATTGCTTCGACCACGTTGAGGCCCGCATCGAGCAGAGCCATCAGCTCCTGCGTGAACAAGAGCAGATGGAAGCCTTGCCGCCGGCCCGGGCGCAGTCTTGCAGCCGGCGCGCTGTCGCCGGCGACTGCGAGCACGCGCAGCCCCTGGCGAGCCGCCTGGCGGCGCGCTTCATCGGCACTCGCGGCATCCATTTCCAGCCACTGCCCCTTCCCTGCGCCAGCGATTTTGAGGCGTAAGCGCATGCAAAGCCTCAATGCGCAGAAGAAAGATCGGCAGCTTCGCCCTCACCGCCCGGCTTGCCGTCCCTGCCCCAGGAAATGACCTCGAAATCGCTCCTGGCCGGCAGGAAGCGGTAGGTATAGGGATTGTTCCAGGGGTCGAGCGGCACACTGCTTTCGAGATAGGGGCCATTCCACTTCGGCTCGCCGTCGGGGCGCCGCATCAAGACGGCGAGGCCCTGCTCGTTGCTCGGGTAATGCCCGGTATCGAGGCGATAAGCCTGCAGCGCGCGCGCGAGCGCCTGAACCTGCGCCTTGGCGACGGTGACTTCGGATTTGCCGAGTTGCTGGAAATACTTTGGCGCCACATAGCCGGCCAGGAGTCCGATGATGACGACGACGACGAGAAGCTCGAGCAACGTGAAGCCGGCGGAGCGCCGGGCACGGCGGGCGCCGCGCGCGCCATCGACTGCGGTCCCGCGGGTCGTATCCTTGCTGGCCATGGTCTCCCCTTCGGCTTCAGGGTCTGTCCCGGAGAGAATCTCCGGGCAGTGACAAGCCGCGGCGTCCGGTCAGGGACGGCTCGTCACGACGGCCCTCGCATCCTGGTATATGACCTTCGCATTATAACCACAGGCTTGGGCTTTGCAAGCCTGATAATGCCTCGTGCATATTTCGGAATGGGAGTTGGCAAAAAAACGCCGACCCTGGCAGCCGTGACGGCCAAGTCCGGGCGGCGCCTAGGCCTTCGTGCTCGGCGACAAGGAGCTCGCCACGGCCGAGCGGCGTGGGCGGCGAGCGCCGGGGCGCTGATTAGCGTTGTCTTCCGTCCGGCAGCCGGCTCGCGCTCCACCGCTGTGCCGCGTCTCCCGCGCCGGAAGAAAGAAATTTGCTATTGCTCTGCATTAAGCGCACATTGATTCCAGCGATTTCGAGCATCGTGTTGTTGTTGGCAAGTTCTTCTTCCGCAGCCCTGCGGATCAATTCCCCCAAATTTCTACCGCGCCGTCTTGAATATCGCCCCACCCAGGGGCTAGACCCCGTTTTATCGGAGATTCAGGAAATGGCAACAGGTACCGTCAAGTGGTTTAACGATGCGAAGGGTTTTGGCTTTATTACGCCGAGCCAAGGTGGTGAAGACCTTTTCGCGCATTTTTCGGCGATTCAGGGAAATGGCTTCAAGACCCTGAAGGAAGGCCAGCAGGTGAGCTTCGATGTGACGAGTGGCCAGAAAGGCCCGCAAGCAAGCAATATTCACCCGGCCTAGAAAATCAAAGCGGCATGGTTTTCCCCTGCCGCGTCTTTTTGGAGATATGCGCACGCCCATGGAAGCAGAGCAGCAAGGCCAGGCGCGGGACCTTTGGCAGAGGCTAACCGCGCAACGTCTGCAGGCGGCAATCGCGAAAGCACTGCGAGATCTGCAGGCCAAGACCTGGGCTGACTTGGCGAGCGCGCAAGACGGGCGGCAACAGCATCACGCAACGCATCTCCGGAAGCTTCCACACCCGCACGACGACCCCGCAGAAGGTCGGTAATTCCAGAAAGCACTGCCACTGGCGAAGTGGCAAGTGCACGAGAAAAGCGCGGGGCGGCTATCCGCGCTGATGGGGTTCGCAAGCGCGACCGACTCACGGCGACGATCGGCGGGTCTGGCCTTGCAATTGCCGATGAAGCGCAGCCGCACCAGCGCGTAAGCTGGTCCGGCCTTCGGTGATCAGACCGGGCGCGGCGTCTCTTATTACTTGCCTTTCGCTGCCAGCAACACGTCGAAGACTTTGCCGCGCGATGGCCCGATATCCCGTGGCATCGCCGAGAACTCCTTGATTTCGGCATCGGTGGCTTTTCCGGACTTGATCGCGCGCATCAAAGCCCTGCACCGCTTGTTCTTGGCTTTGCGTTCCAGGGCTGGTGCGCTCGCGTTTTTGGTAACCATTGGCAATCCCTCCATGATCTTGTCCACCTGAAGCCGTCAGGCTGCGGTTTTGCTTTGGCATCCTCGTTCAAAAATATTGCAGCTCGTTTTATACCTCAATAACGCCGCATTCAACCAGATCTCTACCGGTGACGGCGAATTCTTCAGTCACCTGACTATCGAACGCCGGAGCGAGTCGACTCCGGGCGAGCCGGATGCCCCTGATACCGGGCTCCGCGAAATCCGGGATGCCACACTGATCCCGTTAACGCTGCAGACCCCTTAAGTGCTGATCAACGGAGGTCTAAATGTTGAAACTCTACGGCGCACCCCCGACCCGTGCCTTGCGCGTTCTCTGGCTGCTGAACGAACTGGGCCTGAAGTACGAGATGATTCCGCTCGAGATGTTGAAACGCGAGCACAAAAGCGCTGCCTTTCGCGCACTGAACCCCGCCGGCAAGGTGCCGGTGCTGGTGGACGGAGACTTCGTGCTGACCGAGTCGTCTGCGATCCGGCTTTACCTTGCCGAGAAGAATCCGAAAGCCGGATTCATCCCGGAATCAATCGAGCGGAGAGCAGAGATGTATCGCTGGATCTTCTTTCTCGTGACTGAAATCGAGCAACCGCTGTGGCGGATTGCGCATCACAGCTTCATTTATCCGGAAGACAAACGCTTGCCGCAGGAGATCGAGCTTGCGCGTCAGGATTGCAAAGAGATGGTGGCGGTGCTTGAGGCGCATATGGTGGGCCGCGACTTCATCGTGGGCGACCGGCTCAGCGTCGCCGACTTCAACGCCGCCTATACAATGGACTGGGCAAACGAACTCGAGCTGCTCGAGGACGCACCGAGCCTGAGGACATTCTTGAAGAGGATGTACCACCGGCCAACCGCTCCCCCGACCATCGCGCAGGCAATGGCGAAGTTCAGGCAAGAACAATCTCAAACACCTTAAGGCGAGCAGAAGGCCGCGCCGCCGATTGTCCACAATATTCGAACAATCGCGGCGCTGGCTTTCACGCCGGATTTCAATAAAATGAATTCCGCAAAAAGGCCGGGAGCGGATGCCGGTAACCGTCAAACGAAGAACTCCCCTGTTTGCAGAGCTTGTTCGGTCGGATTCGAACATTGCGCGCCAGTCACGAGCAATCAGATAACAATGGGGTGATGAAATGACGGTCTCTCGCAAGATCCTTGTACTCGTCGGCGCAGCCTTGCTCGCATGCCTGCTCATTTTTTCTGTCGCTGTCTTCAAGCTTTCGTCGATCCACGCTGAAGTCGGCCGTCTTGCGTCGGATTCCGCGGCGGCCAATGCCGGCAGTGGGGCTGAAGTGATCCGAACGGCGCTGCAATCGGCCCAGAGCGCCATGATCGCGGTCGTGTTGTTGTGCCTTTTGGTCATCGCTGTGCTCGGCTACTTCGCGATGCGCTCGATCGTCAAACCAATCAAGGGAATGGAAACGTCGATCGCCAAGGCTGCCGACGATCTCGACTTCACGACCCTGGCCAAGGTCGATTCGGACGATGAAATCGGCCGCGCGCTGCAAGCCTATAACCGGCTCATCACCCGTATGGGCAAGAGCTTCATCGAAATTCAAGAAGCGATCGCGAACCTGCGCGAAGTTTCCGACGAGGTTGACCGATCGTCACGCAAGATCGCGCGTAATTCGCAACTCCAGAGCGATGCGTCGGCCAATATGGCGTCGGCGGTCGAAGAGATGACCGTGAGCATCTCGATGGTTGCCGAACAATCGGCCGACGCCAGCCGACACACGCAGGAATCTCGCGAGATTGCCGAGCATAGCGCCGGCGTCATCGTGAGCACCGTCAACTGCATTGAGCTCATCTCGAGCACGGTGAGTGAAGCGGCGACGCGCATCAATGCCTTGCGCGTCGATTGCGACAGCATCTCGGCGATGGCCAAAATCATTCGGGAAATCGCCGACCAGACCAATCTTTTGGCGCTCAACGCGGCCATCGAGGCGGCACGCGCGGGCGAACAAGGGCGCGGTTTCGCGGTCGTCGCCGACGAAGTGCGCAAGCTTGCCGAACGCACGACCCAGTCGACGCAGGAAATCGGCGACCTGCTCAAACGCATGCAGGAAAGTTCGCGGCAGGCGGTCGATAGCATGGAGCGCACTGAAAAGGCCGTCGGCGACGGCGTGGTGAATGCCCGCCTCGCCGGCGAATCGATCGAGAAGATCAAGTCCGGTGCGGACGCAGCCGCCGTCGTCGTCGCCGAAATTTCCACCGCGATGCGTGAGCAGGAAGCGGCGAGTTCGACGATATCCCGCAACATCGATCAGATCGCCCAGATGAACGAGCAGAATTCGTCGGCCGCCCGCGCCTCGGCGACCGGCGTCGGCCGCGTCACGCAGGTGGGTGCCGAAATTGCGAAGAGTCTGTCAGTGTATCGGGTGCAAACCGGCGAGCGGAAGATTGTCCTGCGTTCGGCGGACATCCACCCGGCGAGCCATCCGGCCGTTCGCGCGGTGCAGAGCATGGCCGATGCGATCGCGCAGCGCAGCAAGGGCAGGATTACGCTCAAGGTGATGTCCGACGGCGCGCTCGGCACCGACACCGAAGTCATACAGCAGGTCAAGGACGGCGGCATCGACATGATGCGCGTCTCCCCGGGCTTCCTGATTAAGGACGTTCCGGCGACCGTCGTCCAGACCTTGCCCTTCGTCTTCAACTCGGTCGAGCACATGCATCGTGCGATGGACGGCGCGCCAGGGCGCGAAATCCTCGACGCCTGCGCTGCCGGCGGCTTCGTCGGGCTGACTTTCTACGAAGGCGGCGTGCGCTGCGTCTATGCCAACAAGCCGATCCGCTCGCTCGCCGACATGCGCGATCTTAAGGTCCGCATCATGCAATCCGACCTGTGGAACGCGGTGATCAGCGCGATGGGCGCGCGACCGGTGCCGATGCAGCAGGACGAGGTCCTTCCGGGCGTGCGCACCGGCCTGATCGACGCCGCCGAGAACAACATCCTGATCTTCGAAACCTACAAGCACTACGACGCCTTCAAGTACTTCTCGCATACCGAACACACGATCCTGCCCGAACTCCTCGTCTTCTCGAAGAAGAAATGGGACACGCTCTCGCCCGAAGACCAGAAGCTCATCGCCGACGCGGCGCGCGAATCGACCTCGCTGATGCGCCGCTTGTGGAAGGAAAGCGAAGAGGGCGCGCGCAAGGCTTGCATCAACGCCGGAACGACCTTCGTCAAGGACGTGGACAAGTCCTCGTTCCAGAACGCCATGCGGCCGGTTTATGACAAGTTCATTTCCACCGCGCAGCAGAAGTCGCTGTTCCAGGCGATCAAGTCGATGAAGTAGTCAGCGCAGCCGCACTTCGCGAAGTCGCGGCCGGGCGCATGCCGTAACTGAACGCTTTATCTTCGCTGGCCCAAGGTTCAAGTCAGCGCTTCAAGCCCTGCTTCTGATTCTTCACGTAAATGCACCGCAATCGACCCGAGTCGATAAATCGTTTTATCGCTAAAGCAGATACTTGAAATTTATCGAAAAAATCGATATTGTAGATTTATCGTTATTTCCGATAATAGCCATGCAAACCCTCAGCGTTCCCACGCAGTTGCAGCAGGCCATCGTTGCCCGCCGGAAAAAGCTCAAGCTCTCGCAGGCAAATGTGGCATCCCGGCTCGGCATCAGCCAGAACCGGTACTCGGAGCTCGAGTCCTCCATTGAACTCATCACGCTCGACCGGCTGCTCGTACTGATGTCCATCCTGGAGTTGGAGCTGAAGTTCGGGCTCAAGGGCGACTTAAAGCCGCCAACGCATCCTGGTGCCATCTGGTAATGGGCCGCCGCTCGCACACCCGCGTCCTGAACGCCTGGATGAACGGGCTTCTGGTCGGCGAATGGCGCATCCTGCGCAACAACGCGATGGAATTCCAGTACGACCAAAGCTGGCTCGACAACCGTGAGCTACGGCGACCACTTTCGCTGTCCCTGCCCCTGCCCGTCGAAAACGCGCCTTTGCGCGGGCCGGCAGTCGAATACTACTTCGACAACCTGCTTCCGGACAGCGACCCGATTCGTCGTCGGCTGCAGTCCCGATTTCATACCGAAAGCCAGGGGGCCTTCGATTTGTTGACCGCCATCGGACGTGACTGCGTGGGGGCCTTGCAGTTGTTGCCGAGAGACGTCGTCCCGACAGGGATCACCGAAACCCATGCGCAGCCACTGAGCGATCGTGAAATTGAGCAAAGCCTCGTTAATGCAGTGACACCCCCTCGGCTTGGACGTCGTGATGATGACGATGACGATGACTTCAGAATTTCCATCGCCGGCGCACAGGAGAAGACTGCGTTCACTCTCCATGAGGGACGGTGGTGCCGCCCCCGCGGGGCCACGCCAACGACGCATATATTCAAGCTTCCGCTTGGCCGAGTCGGCGCCCGCCAGGCCGACATGCGCACGTCCGCGGAAAACGAGTGGCTGTGCGCACGCCTTCTCGAGCAGTTTGGCGTTCCAGTTCCCCGCAGTGAAATCAAGGTATTCGGCAATCAGAAGGTCTTGGTTGTCGAGCGCTTCGACCGGCGCCACATCGCCGAGCAGAACTACTGGGTCCGTCTGCCGCAAGAGGACTTCTGTCAGGCCTTGGGCAAGCCGAGCTCGGCCAAGTACGAGAAAGACCATGGTCCAGGCATACTGGAGATTGCGCGGGTGCTGCGGGTATCAGAGACCCCGGAACGCGACGTGGCCCTTTTTCTGCGCGCCCAAATTCTGTTCTGGATGCTTGCGGCAACCGATGGGCACGCGAAGAATTTCAGCATCTATCTTCACGCCGGTGGCAGTTTTAAGCTCACGCCCGTCTACGATGTGCTGTCAGCCTGGCCCATTGTCGGCACTGCAGCCAACAAGCTCGATTACCAGAAATTGCGCATGGCCATGGCTTGGCACGGGGATGCCAATCGGCACTATCGCCTTCGCGATGTGCAGAGGCGGCACCTTATCGAAACAGCGAGGCGATGCGGCTACGGCGAGCGCATCGAGATTGAATTGCAAGAGTTGGTGCAGCAAGTACCGCTCGCCATAGCCGCAGCACGCCGACAGCTTCCGGCCGGATTCCCGATGGACGTCTTCGCGACGATCAGCGAAGGCTTGCAGCGAATCGCACGGAAGATTAGCGACCGTTAAGCCGTCCGTGCCTTGGAAGGGCAACCGACCATCGGCGCGATGAGAGACACCGACAGTGGCCAAGGGTTCTATCGTCGGCAGGCCGATGTCTCAGCGGCCGCACCGGTGGCCGAATAATCCCTGTTGACGAGCCAGATTCCGGAACAAACCAAGGCCAGGGCGACGAGGTTTTTCCACTCGAGGATGCTCTCGCCGAGGAAGATCGCAGAGAGCATCGCGCCGAAGATCGGCACCTGAAAATTGAAAACGGCGACGAGGCCCACGCGGTTGTATTTCAAGAGGACCGCCCACAGCGCCAGCGAAACCGACGAGAGAAGCACGAGATAGACGAGAAGCGTCGACGAGGCGAGCGTAAACCCGCTCAGCGTGCCGCCCGTTCCGTAACCTCCGGCGACAAGGACGGCGCCACCGATGGCAAGCTGATAGCCGGTGAGCACCGTCGAGTCCATTTTTTGCGAAATCTTCTTGCCGTAGATCATCGCCGCCGCGAGGATGAAAGCCGCGATGACCACGAAGCCCTCGCCGAGCAGCGTGAAGTTGAAATGAAGAAGGTCGCGGTTGAAATTGACGACCATCACGCCGGCGAAACCGATCAGGCAACCGATGGTTTTCGCCGGGTTCAATCGATCGTTCCGGTAAATAAAATGCGCGAGCCCGACGCTGAAGAAAGTTCCGGTCGCGTTCATGATCGAGCCCTTGACGCCGGTCGTATGCGCCAGCCCGATGTAAAAGAATACGTAATGGATCGACGTTTGCGCGAGCGCGAGGGCAATGATTTCGCGCCAGTGGCGGCGACCTTCGTCGAGAAGCGCCCGCTTTCCGACGGCGGCGAAGACGAGCAGCAGCAAGCCGGCGAAGAAGAAACGATAGCCGGCGAAAATCATCCGCGCCGCGATGTCGCTCGGCCCGATGGCAAAGAGGGCAAAGCCGCTCTTAATCGCCGGATACGAACTCCCCCACAGCAGACAGCACAACGACGCGAGCAGAAAGACCACTTTGTGGTTGGAGAAAAATTGGTGCGGATGTAATGACATGGTCCAGGCTTGCGCAAATCGTGAATCAGGAAGCACAGTGGCAGAGCTCCCTGCTTAAGCGAAGCCGCAAATACTTTAGTCGACCTCGGGATACGGTCGCGTCCGCAACAAGCCATCTTTTGGCGAGTAGCGAAAGCAAACGGCAGCTCTTTACGCAATCCACCAAACGCGAAAGCGCGTTTTCCTTATAGATGCCGTAAAAGAAAAAGGCCACACATTGGGTGGCCTAAGTCCTTGACTCTACTGGTGGGCGGTACTGGGATCGAACCAGTGACCCCTGCCGTGTGAAGGCAGTGCT
>CAZALA010000042.1:0-24888 GCA_964485725.1 uncultured Propionivibrio sp.
TGGCAAAAGCAGCAACCGGGCGCATCGCTCCTGCCCGTCGAAAATTTCGCCGTGCTCAACGGTCGCGGCGTCAAGGGCAGCATTGACGGCGAGGACTGGCACCTCGGCAATCACCGCCTCGTCGAAGAACTCGGTGTCTCTTCTCCGGCATTGGCAGCGCAGCTGGCCAAGCTCGAAAATGCCGGCAAGACCGCCGTCGTCCTCGTCGCGGCGAACAACCCGGTCGCCATTTTTGCCGTCGCCGACACGCTTCGCTCCGAGAGCCAGCAAGCCATCTCCGAGCTTGATTCCCTGCAGGTCAAAACCGTCATGCTCAGCGGCGACAACCCGGCGACGGCGCTGGCGATTGCCGATGCGTTGGGGCTGGCGGACGCCCGCGGCAACCTGATGCCGGCAGACAAGCAGGCGGCCGTTGCCGAACTGAAAGCGCGCTATGGCGCGGTCGGCATGGTCGGCGACGGTGTCAATGACGCGCCGGCGCTGGCGCGCGCCGACATCGGTTTCGCCATGGGCGCGGCCGGAACGGCGACCGCTCTTGAAACCGCCGACGTGGCGATCATGGATGACGACCCGCGCAAGATTGCGCGATTCATTCGGCTCAGCCGGGATACTGCGGCAATCCTCAGGCAGAACATCGCCCTCGCCCTCGGCATCAAGCTCGTCTTCCTGGCGCTCGCCCTGGGCGGCCAGGCCACGCTGTGGATGGCCGTCTTTGCCGACATGGGCGGCAGTCTGCTCGTGGTCTTCAACGGCTTGCGTTTGCTGCGCAAGTAGCACGGTGAGCGAAGACGGCGCGGGATTGCCTCCCGCCCCTGCGACCCAACGTCTCATGGGAGCGTTGGTGCGAAGCGCCATGTCTGAATTGGCCAGGCTCGAGAAAATGGAATAATCGTGACGAGAAACTTTTCCAGATCTGCGGATTGGAACATGCTCTTCATGTGCTGGCTGCTCGCTTGCGTTGCTACGCTTGGGTCGCTGTTCCTGGGCGAAGTCATGCGCTACACGCCTTGCGTGATTTGCTGGTATCAGCGCATCGCCATGTTCCCGCTTGTCTTCGTGCTCGCCGCCGGACTGTTTCCCTTCGATCCGCGTGTCGTGCGCTACGCCCTGCCGCTGGCGCTGGCCGGCTGGGGACTCTCGCTCTGGCATCTGGCGCTCATCGCCGGCTGGCTCCCAGAGAAGATCAGACCTTGCCAAGCGGGGGTGCCGTGCTCGGACGTGCAGGCGCTCTGGTTCGGTTTTGTCACCATTCCGCTCCTCTCGCTGACGTCGTTTTCGCTGATCGCCGGGCTGCTGCTGACGATCCATATCAAGGGCCTAAAATGAAACAGAAGACTGTCGTCGCCGGCTCCGCAATCGTCCTGCTCGCGGTCTTTGTCGCCGCCACGCTTTTGTATTGGAGCGCGCAGGAAAAGGCGGCCAATGAACGCGCTGAAGCCAACCGCGCCGTCCTCGTGCGCATGCACTCACCGAGCTTCGGCAAGGCGGACGCGCCGGTCGTCATCGTCGAATTCATTGATCCGGCCTGCGAGACCTGCCGGGAGTTCTATCCGCTCGTCAAACAATTGATGGCAACGCATCCCGACAAAATTCGCCTGGTGCTGCGCATGGCGCCTTTCCACGCCGGTTCGGACAAGGTCGTTGCCTTGCTCGTGGCCGCGCGTCAGCAGGGGAAGTTCTGGGATGCACTGGAAACCCTGCTGGCCAAGCAGAGCGACTGGGTGCGCAACCACGCGGCCAACGTGGACAGGGCGTGGAGAGTCCTTGAAACCGCCGGTCTTGACATGGAACGGCTCGCCTTCGACCTGAGCTCGCCGGAAATTGCCAAGCTGATTGCGCAGGACCTCGCCGACGCCAGGACGCTAAACGTCACCATGACGCCGCAATACTTCGTGAATGGCAGGCCACTGCCCAGTTTTGGCTTTGAGCAGTTGAACAGGCTCGTCGCTGACGCGATACCAGAAGCTCGATCGCGCTGACGGTCCTGAAGCGGAGCCAGGCGCAGGCAAGGCGGCCGGCTTGCCGAAAGCCGAGAAAAAGATCGCTCAGATCGCGAGCGCGCCGATCAGGCTCCTGACGTCGGCAACGCCGTGCGCGACGAGCCAGGCTTCCATCTCCTCGGCGATCGTCTGCGCTGCGCCGGGGTTAATGAAGCTCGCCGTGCCGACCTGCACCGCGGTGGCGCCGGCGAGGATGAATTCGAGCGCGTCTTTTGCGTTCATGATGACGCCGATGCCGATCACCGGGATCTTCACCGCCTTGGCGACGAGCCAGACCATGCGCAGGGCGATCGGTTTCACCGCCGGGCCGGAGAGCCCGCCCGTGATGTTGGCGAGGATCGGACGGCGCTGCTCGAGGTCGATCGCCATGCCGAGCAGGGTGTTGATCAGCGACAGCGCGTCGGCGCCCTCGTCGGCGCAGGCGTGCGCCATGCCGACGATGTCGGTGACGTTGGGCGAGAGCTTGACGAAGAGCGGTTTTTTCGTCACCGCGCGGCAGGCCTTGACGATGCCGGCGGCGCAGGCCGGGTCGGTGCCGAAAATGATGCCGCCCTGGCGCACGTTCGGGCAGGAAATGTTCATTTCGAGCCCGGCGACTTCGGGCAGGCTGTCGAGCCGCGCCGCCATCTCGGCGTATTCGCCGGCGGTCTCGCCGAAGAAGTTCACGATGCACGGCGTATCGACCGTGCGGATGAAGGGCAGCTTCTTGGTGATGAAGGCTTCGATGCCGACGTTCTGCAAGCCGATCGCGTTGAGCATGCCGCCGGGGGTCTCGACGATGCGCGGCGTCGGGTTGCCGGGGCGCGGCTTGACGCACAGCCCCTTGGTGATATAAGCGCCGATCTTGGTGAGATCGACGTAGTCCTTGAATTCCTCGCCGTAACCGAAAGTGCCGGAAGCGGTGATCACCGGGTTGCGCAGCGCGATGCCGGCAAGATCGATGCTCATGTTGGGAACCATGGCGGTCTTGGGAGTCAGCGGAGTCAGCGTAGTCAATTCGCTCATGTTCAGGCCTCCCACTTGAGTTCGCTCGAATCGAAGACCGGGCCTTCGGTGCACACGCAGCGGAAATCGGGGGTCTTTTCCGAATGGTCCTTGCCCGGGGCGACGCAGCCGAGGCAGGCACCGACCCCGCAGGCCATGTAGCCTTCGAGCGAAACCTGGCAGCGGATCTTGCGCTCGCGCGCGATCTTGGCGACGGCGTGCAGCATCGGGTCCGGGCCGCAGGCGTAGATCGCCGCCCGGCCCTTCAGCCGGTCGAGGTGCTTGTTGAGCGCGATCGTGACGTAGCCTTGCTCGCCGAGCGAGCCGTCCTCGGTCGCCGTATAGCATTCAACGCCGAGCCGCTTGAATTCGGTGATGCACAGGATGTCGTCGCGGGTGCGGCCGCCGGCGAAGAGGCGCACCGGCGATTTCTTCTTGACGAGCTCGCGGGCGAGGAGATAAAGCGGCGCGAGGCCAATGCCGCCGCCGACGATGAGCTTCTCCTCGTCGTCATCGCCCTGGTCAAAACCGGTGCCGAGCGGCCCCAGGATGTCGAGCATGTCGGTCTCGTGCAGCGCCGAGAGCAGCGCCGTGCCTTTGCCGACGACCTTGTAGAGCATCTCGAAATAGACTTGCGGCACGGCGCCGCTTTGCGCCGGGGCGTGCGTGCCGATGTCGAAGATGGCGAGCGGACGGCGCAGCAGCGGGTCGATCGTCTGGTTGATGCCGACCATGACGAACTGGCCGGGGGTCGCCGCGGCAAACTGCTGCGGCGCGGTCAGGCGCATGCGCCAGTAGCCGGGCGAAATCTCGACGTTCGCGAGGACCATTGAGGTGATCTGCATGCCGTTCTCCTGAACGCTTTATCCTTGCCTGCTAGAAGGCATGGACTTCAAACTGGTATTCGCTGGCGACTTCGCCGAGGAGGCGCAGGCGCGTCTTGGCATCGGCCGAAAGCGCCTCGCCGATTTTGCGGTTGAAGCCGACGAGGATCGCCTTGGCGCTGTCGGCAAATTCCGAGGTCACGCCCTGATCCTCGTAGCGGGTGACGTAGGACTGCGCGGCGATGCCGACGACAAAGTAGAGCGCGGCGTTTTCGCTGTCGCTGCCCATCAGCTGAAAAACGTCCTTGTAGAGCAGCTTGAAATCGTCGCTGCCGCCGGCCGAGTTCTCGAACCGTGCCGCGGTTTCCTGGAAATTCATGACAGCCCTTTCGTTTCGGTTTTGACGGAGGACTTTCCTCCATGGACGTACGACCAGTGCACGGGGTCGGCGAGGAAGGTTTCGAGTTCGGCGAGCTCGTGCGGCTTGAAGGTCGAGCCCTCGCGCGCGACGCCGAGGATGTCCTGCCAGGTGGCGAGCGAATGCACGGTCACGCCCATCGTATCGAGCACGCTTTTGGTCGGGAAAGTCCCGTAATCGAAGATGACGAAAACGTCCTTGACCTGCAATCCGGCTTCGGCGATCGCCAGGCAGCAATTGACGATCGAACGGCCGCCCGACATCAGGTCGTCGACGAGCAGGACCGATTCGCCGGGGTGGATGACGCCGACGACCTGGCGCCCCGGACCCAAGCCCTTGCGTTGCTTGCGCACGTATTGCAGCGGCAGGTCGAGGGCATCGGCCATCCAGGCGGCAAGCGCGATGCCGCTCGCCTCGGCGCCGGCGACCGCGGAAATCCCATCGAGGCAATGGCGTTCGCGCAGCAGCGAGAGCGCGTACCTGACGAGCTTGCGCCGGATTTCTGGGAAGGAAATCAGGCGCCGGCATTCCATGTAGACCGGACTCGCCCAGCCTGAAGGCAGGCGGAAGGGTTCGTCGGTATGGACCTCGATGCAACCGGTCGTGAGCAGCGCATGCGAAACGTCCCGCGCCTGGTTGGCATGATCCGGATCGTGACCTAAAGCGGATGGGCTCACCTGAAATCTCCGTAAGTGCTAGGGCTCGATTTTACCGCGTTCGCTCGCCCGAGTTTTCGTGCCAGCGGTCGACAGGCGCAATTCATGACAATTCCATGATTGTCCGCGAAAGCGCCTGAACGCCGAGCATGAAATCGTCGAGTTCCATCGCTTCCTCGGGATTGTGCGAACCGTTCTGGTTGCGGATGAAGAGCATCCCGCTCGGAATGCCGGCGTTGGCAAACAGCGAGGCGTCGTGCCCGGCGCCGCTCGGCGTCACTTCGAAAACCGTCCCCTGGCGCGTACAGGCCTGCGAGAGCAATTTGCAGAGATCGCCGTCCATCGTCGCCGGATTCGTCAGCAGCCGACGGTCGAATTCGAAGCGCACCTGGCGTTCGCGGCTGATCGCCGTGCATTCGGCGCGCATCAGCTGGTAGAAGGCTTCCAGCGTGTCGATGCTGCGGCTGCGCACTTCGAAGCTGAAGCGCACGTGGCTCGGGATACGCGTGACCGCGTGTTCGGCCGGGTTGGTCGAGACCATGCCGGTGGTGAGGACAAGGTCGGTGCCGCGCTCGAGCAGGTCGCTCCAGTGCTCGTCGAGGCGCATGATCAGGTCGGCGACCGCAAACATCGCGTCGCGGCGCAGCCAGCGCGGAACGGCGCCGGAATGTCCGGCGGCGCCGATGCACTGAATCGCGTTATGGCGGACGTTGCCGCGAATGCCGGAAACGACGGCGAGCGGCAGCTTGCGCGCAACCATCACCGGCCCTTGCTCGATGTGCAGTTCGAGAAAGGCGCGCACGCGCGACTTGTCGAAAAGCACTTCCTGCCTGGCAATCGCCTCGATGTCGGCGCCGACGCGCTGCATGCAGCTTGCCAGCGTCTCGCCGGTATTGCGCTGGCAAAGCGCGAGGTCGTCGGCGTCGAGCTGGCCGAACAGGGCGCTCGATCCCGTATAGGCTTTGCCGAACCAGGCGCTTTCTTCGCCGCGAAAGCCGATCACCTGCAGCGGGATGGGAGATCTCTTGCCCGAGCCTTGCTGCGCGAGCAGGCAGAGCAAGCCGGCGACGACGCCGGCGAGGCCATCGTAGTTGCCGCCCTGGGGAACCGAATCGAGGTGCGAACCGCACCAGATCGACGGCTCGTCGATCGCCTCACTGGGCAGGCGAAACCTGAGGTTGGCGGCCCGGTCGTCGCTCACCTCGAGGCCTTGCTGGCGGGCGAAGTCGCGCAGGAAATCGGCGGCAATCGACTCGCCCTTGCCGTAACTCTCGCGCGTCACCCCCACTCCGTCGAACGAAAGCTCGCGGATTTTCGAAAAAAGCATCTCGGCGACTGGACGCAGCTCCAGAATGTCCATGAAGGTCTTCCAGCAGGTTATTCCGACCGTCGCCCGCGACCCGGGCGTTCGCCCGGGCCTTGCATCAGGCGCACGGTGAACTCACTTGAGTTCGGTGCCCTTCAGTTCCGGGATCAGGAAAGTCGTCGCGACCATGTCGATGACGTAGATTGCGGCGAGCAGCCCAATCGCGATCTGGAACGAATACATCGTCGTCAGCGCGCCGACGACGACCGGGCCAAAGCCGCCGACGCCGCGACCGAGGTTGAAGAGCACGTTCTGCGCGGTCGCCCGCGCCTCGGTCGGATACGCTTCGGACATCAGCGCGCCGTAGCCGCCGAGCATGCCGTTGACGAACATGCCGAGGACCGCGCCGGCCCACAGCAGGGTAGTGGGATCGGTGAGCTGGGAGTAGGTCAGCACCATGATCACGGCGCCCGCCTGGAAGAGCAGGAAGCTCGGCTTGCGCCCGATGCGGTCGGCAAGCTGTCCGAAAACCCAGATGCCGGACATCATCCCGAGGATCGTCACCGCGGTCCACATCGACGACTTGGTCAGGTTGAAACCGAGCTGCTTGGCGAGGAAGTTCGGCATCCAGATCATCAGGCCGTAGTAACCGAAGTTCTGCACCGAGGTCAGGATGACGATGCCGGCACTGACCTTGGCGGTCGGCTTGTCCTTGAACAGCAACTTGAAGGCATCGACGATCGACTTGCGCTTCGCCGCGCTTTTCACGAAAAGTTCGGGTTCGTGCAGCTTGCTGCGGATGAACCAGGCGACAAAGGCCGGAATCACGCCGACCAGGAACATCCCGCGCCAGCCGATCATGGGCAGCAGCAGCGGCGTCAGCAGCGCCGCGCCGAGAACGCCGATCTGCCAACCGAGCGCGACGTAGGAAGTCGCCCTGGCGCGGTGCTTTGCCGGCCAGGCTTCGGAGGCGAGCGCCATGCCGATGCCAAATTCGCCGCCGAGGCCGATGCCGGCGATCGTGCGGTAGATGAGCAAATCCCAGTAGCCGGTCGCGAAAGCGCACAGGCCGGTGAACACGGCGAAGAGCACGATCGTCCAGGTGAGCACGCGGATGCGGCCGTAATGATCGCTGAGCGCGCCAAAAATCAGCCCGCCGGCGACTGCGCCAACGAGCGTCCAGGTGACGAGCGAGCCTGCCTGCGTCGGCGTGAAATGCATGTCCGCGATAATCGCGGGCAGCATGAAGCCGAGGATCAGGAGGTCAAAACCATCCATGGCGTAGCCTACCGTTGAGCCGGCCAGGGCCTTCCAGCCATAGCTGCTGACAGCGCCGGATTTCCCCTCACTGCCAGCGTCGGTCGCGGACGCCGATGCGGGTGTATTCATGTCGATCATCTCCCTTATTTGTGCGTTCAAGAATCAAGCGATGGATGCCGGCACATTCTATGTCAGTTTGACGCCGGCGTGGCCTGCTAAAGCGGCGCCGCGCCGCTCGCGCGTCGGGCCTCGCTCAGGCCGGCCGGGCCGCGTTGGCGCGATGATGGCGCGAGAGCAATGCCGCGAAAACCGCGGCGACGACGGGCGTGAGCAGGGCGGCGCCGGCAAAGAGCGCGCGGCCGTCGGCGGCCGTCAGCACCTGCGCCGCGGTCCACACCCCGAGCGACTGCCCGATGAAGAGCGCCGACGCGAAAAGCGAAACCGCAGTTCCCCTGACGAGCGGCGCCATCTGCGTCGCGTTCGTCTGCAGCGTATTGTGCAGCGAGTAGTAGCCAAGCCCGATGAGATAGGTCGCAAGCGGCGTCCATTCCCATCCCTTTTCGAGTGCGAGCAGCGACCATGCGGCGGCGAGCAGGACGCCGCCCATCGCGGCCAGCCCGACTTCACCGAGGCGGCGCACGAGACGCCGTGCGAACGCGATGTAGGTGAGGCCGCCGAGGCCGAAAGCCGTCATCAGGAGACCGGCGAGCGTCAGCGAGACGCCGAAGCTGCCGTGCAGGAAAGACGGCACGAAGGCGAGCGGGCCGAAAACCAGCATGCCTTCGAGAAAGACCACGGCAAGGACGACGCGCGCCCAGGGCATTTTGAGCACGAGGATGATCTGCGGCACGACGCCGGCGCTCGCTTTGTTCACGACGACGGTTTGCCTGACGATGGCATTGACGCGCGACTCGCGCCAGACGGCGGCGCCGATGACAAGATAGATCAGCGCGAGGAAGGCAAAGGCGAAGCGCCAGCCGAGCGTGTCGGCGAAGAGGCCGCCGATGAACTGCCCGCCGACGACGCCGAGAATCTGCCCGCCGAGGAAGCGGGCGAGCGTCGCCTGGCGGTCTTCATAGGCGACCGTATCGCCGATCCACGCCATCGAGAGCGGAATGATTCCGGCCGCCGTTGCGCCGGTAAGAATGCGCGCGGCAACGAGGGAATTGAGTGACCAGGCGAGCGTCGCGGCGAGCGCGCCGAGCGCCGAGAGCAGCGTCGCGAGCGCAATCAGCCGGTATTTGCCGACGCGGTCGCCCAAAGGTCCGAAGAAAGCCTGGAGAAGGCCGTAGGCGACGGCAAATCCGGAGACAACGTGCGCTGCCTCGCTGGCGCTCGTCGCAAACGAAACCGCCAGTTCGGGCAACATCGGGTCGCAGATGCGCGCCGACGCGGCGCTCGCAAAAGCGGCCATCGAGAGCAGCCTGATCGCGCGCGAATGATCTGGATTCATTGTTCTTCTGAAAAAGTGGGCGGCGGGGCGGGATCGTCAGGGCGGCGAAGCTCTCCGGGTAAAGCGCTGAGCGATATTAACAGTTTCGCCCGCACGAAAATCGGCGACGATCGCGGCGCGGGGTCCGAGCCCGCCGGCAAAGTCGCGGGCCAACTTTGCCGGCGCGCGGTTCGCCCCGGAGAGCGGCGAGGTAAGATCGACGCTGCAGGCAAACCATGCGCGAACTCGACCTTCTCTTCGCCTCCCTGGCCCGATCACGCTTCCGGACGCGCTTTGCGCTCGGCCCGAAAGAGCGTGCGTATTTCGCTGCGAAAGGCCGCCAGACGATCATCGAGCATGCGCGAGACTTCGTCGCGCAGCGGCTCGCGCCTGCCGCGCCCCGCAATGACGGCCGGCAGACGCCGCTCTGCGGGCACCCGGTCTTCATCGCACAGCATGCGACGGCGACCTGCTGCCGGGGCTGCCTCGCCAAATGGCATCAGATCCCGGCGGGACGCACGCTCACTCACGAAGAGCAGGAACACGTGGTCGCCGCCATCCTGCGTTGGCTCGACGCGCGCGCCGCGCTTGCCGGCGCGGCCGGCGCGGTGCAAGGATCGCTCGATTTCGATTAAGGCCGACTGCCGCCGGCGGCGGCAGTCGCAGCTTGCCAGTTCAACGAGTGCTAGGAGAGCACCCGATGCAGCTCGGGAGAAAGTTGCCGCGCCGCTTCGGCGGTCGGCGCCGAGGTCTGGATGAAAAGCCCCTTGCGGCCAAAGAAGTCGACGAGCTTTCGCGCGTACGCGGCCTGGTCCACCTGCTCGCCATCGTTGCCGGCGTGGTCCCACCAGTAGTGCCGCAGATACAAGGCCGTCTTGCCGGCCACCGCGTCCCTGATGACGTCCCAGTTCGGGTTCTGCGGGATCGTGAAATCAAGTCCGGTGAGGCCTTCGATCTCCATCATCGGCGCGACGACGTTCTGCACGTCGCCGCAGGAATGGACGAGGATGCCGCCGCAGGCGCGGGAAATTTGGCTGTTGTACTTGACGCCGAATTCACGGTAGAGATTCGGCGAGAGCAGGGCCGCGGTATCGTCCGAAACGCGCACGCCCGCTGCGCGCGGCACGTACCACATTTCGTGCGACACCGAGTGCAGGTTGGCGATGCGCCGGAACTGCTCCTGCACGTAGGCGATCGTCGCCTGCGTGATCTTCTCCATCAGCACATGCACTTCGTCCGGATAGAGCATCAAGGCTTCGACGAAGGAAGTGTATTCCCAGATCAGCGACGCGGTGACGAGCGGAGAGGGCACGTTGATCATGCGCAGCGGCAGCGGTGAAGTCTTCTGCATGAACTCGACGCGCTGCCAGGCGCGCTGATAGACCGGGTTTGTCGCAGGATCGGGGAGCTCGAGGCGATGCACGTCGTCGAGGTTCTCTTCCCTGATCAGCGCCTTGATCCACGGGTCGGCATCGTCGTTCGGCGTCTCACCGCAGCCGAAAGCCGCGGCGATGATGCCGATGCCAAGGTTGGGCTTGATGTTGGCCATGCCGTAATCGTCGACGCCTGCGCGCGCCTTCTCGTAGTCGACGTTCCAGTCGATCTCGGCCTGATCGCTTTCGAAGAAGCTTTTGAAACCACCGTGGAAACCGCCGACCTCGATCAGGAAGGGGACTTCCGGGACGGCCTCAAGACGCCAGTTTGCTTCGATGCGTTCCTTCTTTTCGTCGACGCTCAGCATGTGCACTCCCTGTTGGAAAAAATTTGGCGGCCTGCGTCGAGGCAAGTCGCCATTGTTCAGATCGAATTCTACGCCAGCAGCAGCGCCGAACGCGCCGTCGCGGCGAGCGCCTGATCGACCGCTGCGGCGATGGCGAGCTCGCTTCTCTCTGCCGCCGGCGAGCCTGAGGCGACGAGCTTGAGCCCTTGCGCCGCAAGGCACAACGCCTGCCTGTCGCGCGTCCCGTCGAGCAACTGCAGGAAGCCGGCCAGCGAATCTTCCAGCGCCACCATCTCATGGCGCAAGTTCGTCACCTGGCGAGAACCTTTCGCGGCCTGCGCGCGCGCGAGCGGGCTGGCGAGCGGACGCTCGCCGGCTGCGCTGACAAAGGCAGCCGGCGCGGCATGCAGTTCGACGATCCCGCTCAGGTGGCATTGCAGGAGGTCGGAGGCGAGGATCGCTTCGACGCCCGCTGCCGGGCCGCTGCCGGCCGGCCCGGCAGCGGCGCGGCGCAGCAGGTCGGCGAATGCGAGCCGTCCCGGCCAGCATTGCGCGAGGATGGCGATCGCCGATTTGGTCACGGCATTTGACGAGGAGACCATGCCGCCATTGGGCCCCTGGAATACCGCCTCGTCCTGCGCCCGAATTTCGGCGTCGGCGGCAAGCGGCTGCAGGTTGGCGCTCACCCACAAGGCGCGCACGCGTTCGGGGGTGAGCGTACGAACGACCGACTGTTCCTGGCGCACGAGCAAGGTCTGGCGGAAAGTCCGGTTGCGCAGAAAATCCATGAACTGTTCTTGCCGGATGACGTCCGGCGCGATCCTCACGAGCGTCTCGAAGACGCCCTGGGGAAAGTTCGACGCCAGCATCGTCGAGACATCCGCCTCGGCGAGGTATTGCAGCCCGTGCCGTCCGGCTCGTTCGACGAACTCGTGAAAATAGATCGGCTCGTTGATGTCCTCGAGATGTTCGTGAAGAATGTAATAGTCGGCGGCGTGGCGCAGGCCGTCGAGTTCAGACTTGAGCAGCATGCCGTAGGCATTGTCGGCGCTCACCCACTGCGCCAGGAAGTCGACGATCCCGCGCGCCTGCGCTACGCGCAGCGCCGGGTCGTCGAACTGCATCGCATGAAAGCGCATGGCGTCGCGGACGACGCCGCGCATGCGCCAGCCCGGCAAGGTGTTGTAGCTGACGAAGGCGATCCCGTTGTCGGCAAGTTGCCGCGCACAGATGTCGAGGATTTTTTCCTGCACATCGTTGGCGACCCACGAATACACGCCATGCGTCAGGATGTAATCGAACTGGCCGAAGGATTCGTCGACCTCGGTGATGCTCCTGGCAAGGAGCCGGATATTGCCGAGCCCGAGCGCTTCGATCGCCTGCACGCCTTGCGCGACCTGCACCGAGGAAAGGTCGACGCCGACGAACTCCGCGCCCGGCATGGTGAGCGCCATCGGGATCAGGTTGCCGCCGCTCGCGCAACCGAGTTCGAGAACGCGACAGTTCGCGAGGCCGGGCGGACTCAAGCCGAACAGATGGGCGAGGCTGGCGAGGCGATCGGGATGCGTATCGGGGAAGGGAAAGCTTTCGTAGGGAACGACATCGTAAGTCGTCCCGCCTGCGGCTTGGGCAAGAGGCATGTCAGCTTTCGGTGGCGGTCATCGGCTGGGTTCTCACGCACGAGAGTCTAGCAAGCAATGCCGCGCCGCCGCCACGCTTTGCTGCGAAGCTTTCCTCCGCCCCCTGCATGCCTCGATTCAGGAAGGCCCGGCAAGCGGCTTGCGGCGGCCGAGCGCGAAACCGAGCAGCCCGAAAGTCGCGAGCAGCAGCGTGCCAGGCTCCGGCACTGCGCCGGGACGCTCGATCCGCGTCAGCAGCAGCGAATAGTCGCATCCGGCACTCTGGCACGAGGCTTCGAGGCGGGAGCTGTAGAGCGGGTCGAGGCCGGTGTAGTCGAAGGCGAGGTTCTCCAGCCCGTGAATGCCGTCCTTGGCGAAGAGGAATTTGAAAAGATACGACGAGTCGGTGAGGTCGAAATCCGGATCGAAGCCGAAATCGATCTTCGCGCCCGCGCCGAAATCGATCGATCCGAGCACGTTCAGGATGCTGTAGTCGCTCGCGCCGCGAATGCCGATATCGAGCTCGCCGCCAAACTGCGTGTTGCCTTCCAGCGTCAGAACGGTTGTCGGCGCGACGATGGCGCCGGCACCGATGACGATCGGGCTCGGCGGGTCGACGGTGCCCGAACCCGCGAGCATGCCGCCGAGAAACTGCACACTGCGGGCCGAGAGCAGGCCGCCGTCCTTGAGCGTGGTCGTCCCGGAAGTCTGGATGAAATTGATGAAGCCCGAGACTTCGCCGGTCGATTCGACGACGAGGCTGCCGGCGTTGTTGAAATTGCCCGTGCCGGTCAGCCTGCCCGCGTTCGTGATGCTGCCGTTGTTGGTCACCGACAGCTTCTGTTTGCTGCTCGAGAGGCTCAAGCTGCCGTCAAGGCCGGTAACGATCGTGCCGGTGTTGTTGAGCGCCACCGAGGTGGTGAGGCTCGCCCCCGAGGTGACCGTCAGGCTGCCCTGGTTGTTGGCAAGCCCCGAGAGCTGCGCAAAATGCGCGTCGGGTCCGATCAGCTCGACATTCGCATTATTCGTCGTGATATTGCCCGAGCCCATGGCGAGCGTCGCTGCGCTGCCGCCGCTGCCATCGACGATCCAGTTGCCGCCGCTCAGCTTGCCGCTCGCGAGGTTCTTCGAGCTCAGGAGCTGGACGCTGCTACCCGAGCCGACCGTCAGCGTTCCGGTGTTGTAGAGCGAAGCCTTGCTGCCGAGGCTGGCGCCCGCGCCGACGGTCAGCGAGCCCGTATTGTTGGCAAGACCTTGCAACTGCGCAAAGCTCGTGTACGCGCCGGCACCGAGGAGTTCGATGTTCGCGTTGTTGGTGCGGATCGCGCCGCTGCCGACGACGAGCGAAGCTGCGCCGCCGGCGCTGTTGTCGACGACCCAGCGGCCGCCGCTGAGCGTGGTGCCCGAAAGGTTCTTCGAGCTCGCGAGGTTGGCGGTCCCGCCCGAGGCGACCGTCAGCGTGCCGGTGTTGTTGAGCGCCGCGCTGGTAAAGCGGGCGCCTTCGCTGATCGTCAGCGAACCCTTGTTGCTGGCAAGGCCCGAAAGCTGGGCGAAGCTCGCGCCGAGGCCGATCAGGCCGATGTTGGCGTCGTTGGTCGTGATGGCGCCGCTGCCGATCGCGAGCGAAGCCTTGCTCTTGCTGTCGCCGCCGCCGACGAGCCAGGTGCCGCCGCTGAGCGTGCCCTTGGAAAAATTGCCTGATTTTGCGATGTTCACGCTGCCCGAGGTCACCGCGATCGTGCCGGTATTGTTTAACGATGCGCTCGTGAAATTCCTGCCGCCGCCGATCGTCAGCGAGCCTTTATTGCTGGCGAGAGCGGCGAGCTGGCCGAAACTCGCGTTTGCACCGATCAGCTCGATGTTGGCGTCGTTCGTCGTGATGTTGCCGCTGCCGATCGTCAGGGCGGCGCTGCGCGGGCCGCTGCCATCGACGACCCAGCTGCCGCCGGTGAGCGTTCCATTGGCGAAGTTGCTCGACTTGGCGATGCGCACGTCGCCGCCCGAGAGGACGAGCAGGCTGCCGGCATTTTCGAGGGTGCCGTTGCCGCCAAGCTTGCTGGCGACGACGAGGCTGCCGCTGTTCGTGATCGTGCCGTTATTGGTCAGCGGCGGTAGCTTGCTGCTCGTGAGGTTCAGTGTGCCGCCGACGCCGGTGACGATCGTTCCGGTATTGTTGAGCGCTGCCAGGGTGGTAAAGCTCGCGCCCGATCCGATCGTGAGCTGGCCCTGGTTATTGGCGAGCGCGGCAAGCTGAGCGAAGCTCGCGTTGGCGCCGATGAGCTCGACCTGCGCCTTGTTGGTCGTGATATTGCCTGTGCCTATGGCGAGCGTCGCCGCGCTGCCGCCGCTGCCATCGACGACCCACTTGCCGCCGCTGAGCGTGCCGCTCGAAAGGTTCGCCGATTTCGCGAGCTGGACGCTGCCGCCGGAAGTGACCGTGAGCGTCCCGGTGTTGTAAAGCGAGGCCTTGCTGCCGAGACTCGCGCCCGCGCCGACGGTCAGCGAGCCCGTATTCTTGGCAAGGCCGCTCAATTGCGCAAAGCTCGTGTACGCGCCGGCGCCGATGAGCTCGATGTCGGCATTGTTGGTGCGAATCGCGCCGCTGCCGATCGTCAGCGAAGCTGCGCCGCCGGCGCTGTTGTCGACGACCCAGCGGCCGCCGCTGAGCGTATCGCCCGAAAGGTTCTTCGACTTCGCAATGCTGGCGACCCCGCCGGAGGCGACCGTCAGCGTACCGGTGTTGTAGAGCGCCGCGCTGGTAAAACGGGCGCCGCCGCTGATCGTCAGCGAACCCTGGTTGTTGGCAAGCCCCGAAAGCTGGGCGAAGCTGGCGCCGGCGCCGATCAGGCCGATCGTCGCATCGTTGGTCGTGATGGCGCCGCTGTCGATCGTCAGCGCGGCCTTGCTCTTGCTGCCACCGCCGCCGACGAGCCAGGTGCCGCCGGTGAGCGTGCCGCCGGCAAGATTGCCTGATTTTGCGATCCTCACCGATCCCGAGCTCACCGCGACGGTGCCGGTATTGGTCAGCGTCCCGCTGCCGTTGAAGCTGCCCGTATTGGTGAACGAGCCGCTGTTCGTGATCAGGCCGTTGTTCGTCAGCGTGCTGTTGCTGATCAGCGCGCCCAGGTTGGCGAGGGTGCCGGCAGCGGTATTGGTCAGCGAGCCGCCCGGGCCGACGGTGAGCGTTCCGCCGTTGCGGCAGAAGACCGAGTTGGTCGTCGGCGAGTTCAGCGTCCGGCCATCGAGGATGCAGCTCGCCGCCCAGGTCTCGCCGGCACCGATTGCGAAGAGGAGCTGGATCGCCAGCGCAAGATGCCGCTTGCACGGCTGAAAACCCTCGCTGCGTCGACTGCCCGATGCGCGCACAGCTTGCCGCGATGCCTGAGATTTTCTTTTGCTCATTGCGCCCCCGTGCCAGTTCGCCGTACTGGAATGGCAGGGACAATGCAATATTCGCGCCGAGGCCCCGATCCGGCGTCGAATCAGCCGCTTATCGAGCCAGGTGTCGCCCGCTTGGCCGGCCGGTGTCAGTTATCCCGACATTGGCGCCAGCGCGCCTGATCTTGCTGCGGCCAGAAGCGTCGCTGCCAGCTCAAGGCGTTTTGCCCGTTTCGCCTGGCGCAGGCTGCAAGCTCACTTCCCTGCCTTTTTCGGGGACCAGCGAATCGATCAGGATCGAGACGCGGCGATTGCGCGCACGGCCTTCGGCGAGGAAATTTGGCTCGACCGGGCGCGTGTCGGCGTAGCCGATCGCGGTCAGCCGTTCGGGCGCGACGCCGTTCTCGGCGAAGAGCCGCAGCACCGTCGTCGCGCGCACCGCCGAGAGTTCCCAGTTCGACGGGAACTGCGGCGTCTTGATCGGGACATTGTCGGTATGCCCCTCGATCGTGATCGGAAATTCGGTCGCTGCGAGGACTTCCGCGATCGCCGCCATCGCCTTGGCAAGCGGCGGCTGCAAGAGCGCCTGGCCGGGCGAGAAGAGAACGCTGTCGTTGATCTCGATGGTGACGCCGCGGCTCGTCTCGACGACGCGCACCTTGCCTTCGGCGACGAGCGGCGCCATCACCTTGAGAATGTCGCTGGCGACGTTGCGCATGGTGTCGCGCTGCTTCTGGCGCGCGACGGCGTCAGCGGGCGTCTTGTTCGCCGCCTGGGGTTTTTGCGCGAGCGGAATCGGCAAGGGCAGCGTCTGCGGAAGAGAAGACGAGGTGTTGATGGGCACGTTGCGAAAAGCGGTGACCATCGAATCGCTGAGGACGCGGTATTTGCCTTCGTTGACGGTCGAGAGCGCGTACATCACGACGAAGAAGGCGAAAAGCAGCGTGATGAAATCGGCGTAGGAGACGAGCCAGCGCTCGTGGTTGTCGTGCTCCTCGCGGTGCCGGCGCAGGTGGTAAGTGCGCCGCATCAGAAGATGTAGCCCTCGAGGCGGCTTGCGATGATGCGCGGGTTGTCGCCGTTGGCGATGCCGACGAGGCCGTCGACGATCATTTCGCGCTGCACGATCTGGCGGTTGATGTGCGCCTTGAGCTTGTTGGCCATCGGCAGGAAAACCAGGTTGGCGAGGCCGACGCCGTAGATCGTCGCGACGAAAGCCACGGCGATGCCGGCGCCGAGCTTGGCTGGATCGGAGAGGTTTTCCATGACCTGGATCAGGCCCAGCACCGCGCCGAGAATGCCGATCGTCGGCGAATAGCCGCCCGCCGCTTCCCAGATCCGCGCCGAGAGCTTGAGCTCGGTCTCGAAGGTGTTGATTTCGACCTCGAGCACTTCGCGCAGCCTTTCGGGCTCGGCACCATCGACGAGCAGCTGCAGGCCCTTGCGCGTGAAATCGTCGCCCAGCTCGCCGATGACGTTTTCCAGGGCGAGCAGGCCTTCGCGGCGCGAGATGTGGCTCCACGCCGTCACCTGCTCGATCAGCTGCCGTGGGTTCTCGAGCGGCGGATACCAGACCCAGCGCGCCATCCGCATGCCGCGAAGGAAGACCGCCGCGGGGCTTTGCAGCATCACCGCGGCGAGCGTCCCGCCGATGACGATGACGAGCGCCGTCGGTTGCGTCAGCGAAGCGACGTGCCCGCCCTCGAGCACCTGGCCGCCGACGATCGCGGCGACGCCGAGCAAGAGCCCGATGACGCTGATCTTATCCATGGACGCGGGCTTTCGGCGCGGCACGATCGAAGATGCGCGCGCGCAAACGCGCGACCGCCTGGCTGTGCAGCTGGCAGACGCGCGATTCGGTGACGCCCATCACTTCGCCGATTTCGCGTAGGTTGAGGTCCTGTTCGTAGTAAAGCGCCATCATCATTTTTTCTCGTTCGGGCAGCGCTTCGATTCCCTGCGCGAGGCGCTGCCGCAGGTTCTCGTCTTCAAGGAGCTTTGACGGCTCGTTCGACGCGTCGGCGAGGTGGCGCTCGAGAAAATCGCCGTCGTCATCGTCAAGCATATCCTCAAACGAGATCAGCTGGTGGCCGCGCGCGTCCTGCAACAGCTTCTGATAATCGGCAAGCGACATCGAGAGCGCGGCGGCCAGCTCGCTCTCGCTCGGCGTGCGGCCCTTCTGTTGTTCGAGCTCGGCGATCGCCGTTTCGATGCGCCGGAAATCGCGGCGCAGGCTGCGCGGCAGCCAGTCGTTTTCGCGCAGGCCGTCGAGCATCGCGCCGCGCACGCGCTGCGCCGCGTAGGTCTCGAACTGCGCGCCCATGCCGGCTTCAAAACGGTTGATCGCATCGAGCAGGCCGATCATGCCGTTCTGCACGAGATCGTCGGCCTGGACGCTCGAAGGCAGACGGGCCATCAGATGATAGGCGATGCGCTTGACGAGCGGCGCGAAGCGCTGCACCAGCTGATCCTTGTTGATCTGACCGGCGGCGTTATACATTCAGAATAAAGGTCGCGCGAGCGACGCTCGAATCTCCCCTCTCCATCGGGGAGAGGAGTCGGGGATGAGGGCAACGGACGGGGCCACGGTTTTCATTGTCAGGATTTGCGTCCCATCCCGTCCGTCGGTTTGATCAGGCGTAAAGGGCGACCGGGTCGGCTTGCGGGAATTGCGTGAAGTGTAACAGCTGTTCCACGAATTTTTCGACGCCGCCGGCGCTCGCCTGCGCCGCGGCGCTTTTCCAGTTGGGCAGCTCGCGCGCGATGGCGCGATACGCCTTCGCCGCCGGCGTGTCGGGGAAAAGGCCGATAACCGGTTGGCTCAGGCGTCGTGATTGCGCGACCTGCGGGTCGTTCGGCACGCAGCCGGCGAAATCGAGCAGGGCGATGCCCCGGCTCTTCGTGAGCTCGGCGAAATTGCGGTAGACCGCCCTGCCCTCCTGCAGAGCGCTGACCTTGCTGACGAGGATGCGAAAATGCCTGCGCTCGTAAGCGAGGCTCACTTTCTTGATCAGCGCGTAGGCTTCGGTCATCACGGCGCCCGACGGCGAGACGACAATCACCGTTTCGTCGGCGGCGAGCGCGAGCGGCGAGAAGGCGAGCGGATGGTCGAGCGAGGCATCGACGAGGATGATGTCGGCGGCGGGCGCCAGCGTCGTCAGCGTCTCGACGAGCGCCTGCTGCTGCCGCTGCGTCAGCTTGGCGAGCCGCGCCACCGCGCGCGCCGCGGGCAGCACGCGAATGCCGGGCGCGACCGTGAGCATGACTTCGGCAAGCGTCTTCTCGCGATTGACGACCTGTTGCAGATCATGGCGCGTGTGCGCACCGTAGTAAGCCGCGACGCTGTTCTTCGCGTTCTCGTCGAGGACGAGAACCTCCTTGCCGGCGCGCGCAAGCGCAGCGGCAAGGTTGGCGACGAGCGTGCTTTTTCCGACGCCGGGGCCCGCCGCGGCGAAGCTCACGATGCGCGGCTCGGGCCGACCGAAGAGGCGGCGCAGACCCGCCGCCTGATCGGACTCGCCGTGATACTCAGCCACGCCTGCCGCCCGCAGCGAGCAGCGCCGAACTGGTCAGACTCGCCGAACCCGCGGCCAGCACGGCGCTCGCGCCAGCCATCTTGAGCGCCGGCTCGAGACCGTCGAGGCGGTGCGGCGAGGCCTCGGGAAGCTGCTTGAAAGCGCGGTGCAGCAGATAGGCGCGGTTGGGCAGGTGGAGGTCTTCGGGGACGCGCTGGCCATTCGAAACGTAATGCAGGCGCAGGCCGTGGCGGATGATGACGTCGAGCGCCGCGGCAAGGCCCGTCGCTTCGTCGATCTTGGAGAGGATGCAGCCGGCGAGGTCGAGCCCGCTGTAGGCGCGAACGACGTCGTCGAGCGTATCGCCGCGGCCGGTCGCCGACAGCAGCAGCAGGCGCTTGACGTTGCTGTTGCCGAACATGGCGACCTGGTCGGCGACCATCTTGTCGCGCTGGCTCATCCCCATCGTGTCGATGAGGACCATGTGCTTGTGCGAGAGGTCGATCAGGGTCTGCTTCAGTTCGTCGCCATCCTTGACGAGGTGCACCGAGACGCCGAGGATGCGGCCATAAATGCGCAGCTGCTCGTAAGCGCCGATGCGGTAGCCGTCGGTGGTGATCAGCGCGACCTTGCCGGCGCCGTGCCGCAGGACGCAGCGCGCGGCAAGCTTGGCGGTCGTCGTCGTTTTGCCGACGCCGGTCGGGCCGACGAGCGCATAGACGCCGCCGCGGTCGACGATGTCGTTGTCGGCGTTGATCGTCACCAGCGAGCGGTCGGCGCCGTTGGCGGCCCACGAGAGCGCCTGCGCGGCGTTGAGGTGGCGCGGCAGATCGGTGAGCAGCTCGCGCGCGAAGCGCGGCGAAAAACCGGCGTCGAGCATCTGGCGCAGGATCTCGGTCTTCACGGGTTCCGAACGGGCGCCCTCGCCCCAGGCGAGCCCGGCCAGGTGCTGCTCGACCATCTTGCGCAGCGAGCGGATCTCGTCCATGACTTCGGCCGGAACGATTTCGGCGACCTGTTGCACGCTCGCCTCGGCGGGCTGCGCGGGCCGTTCAATGACGGGCGGCGGCCGCGGCGAGAGCGGCGGCGCGACATTGGCCGCGGCGGGCTGGCTGGCCCTTGCCACCGTTGCCCCCTGCGGCGAGGAGGAGAGGCGGACGCTGTAGTCTTCGTCGCGCGCGAGCGCCGGCGCCGGCGCCGATGAGGCGAAAACCGCCGAGGTCGCGCTCGGGATGATCATCTCCATGTCGCCCGCCGAGACGGCCATGATCTCGACGCCGCCCGGAATCGCCCGGTTGGAGAGGATGATCGCGTCGGGTCCGAGCAGCTCCTTGACCTTGTGCAAGGCTTCGCGCGCCGATGCGGCGATGAATTTTCGGACGTTCATACCCTGCCTCCGATGATCGAGGTGACTTTGATGATCTTGCTTTCAGGAACTTCGCCGTGCGAGAGGACCTTGAGCTGCGGAATGCTGCGGCGCAGGAAGCGCGAGAGCAGCGTGCGCAGATTGCCGGGGACGAGGAGGACCGCCGGCAGCCCAAGGTCTTCCTGGCGCTGCGAGGCCGCCGCGGTCTCGCGAATCAGCGTATCGGCAAGGCTCGGCTCGATGCTGGCGTTCTCGCCGCCGCCGGCGATCGCCTGCAGCAGAATGCGTTCGAGTTGCGGGTCGAGCGACATCACCTGCATTTCGGCGCCGGCAGGATAAAGCTGCTGGATGATCGCGCGGCCGAGCGCGATGCGCACCTGCGCCGTCAGCGCTTCCGATTCCTGCGTGCGCGGCGCGCTTTCCGCGAGCGTTTCGATGACGGTGCGCATGTCGCGGATCGGGATGCCTTCCTCGAGCAGGTTCTGCACGACTTTCTGCAGGACGCCGAGCGGCAGCACCTTGGGAACGAGATCCTCGACGAGCTTGGGCATGTCCTTGGCAAGGTGGTCGAGCAGCGCCTGCGTCTCCTGGCGGCCGAGCAGTTCGGCGGCGTGCGAGAGGATGAGGTGATTCAGGTGCGTGGCGACGACCGTGCTCGCGTCGACGACGGTGTAGCCGAAAGCCTGCGCCTGCTCGCGCACCGCGTTGTCGATCCACACCGCCGGCAGGCCGAAGGCCGGATCCTTGGTGACGCTGCCGGCGAGCTGGCCGGCGACGCGGCCCGGGTTGATCGCCAGCAGGCTGCCGGGGAAAGCTTCGCCGGCGCCGATCTCGACGCCCTTCAGGAGGATGCGGTAGGCGTTCGGCTTGAGCTCGAGATTATCGCGAATATGCACGGGCGAAACGAGGAAGCCGACTTCCTGCGCAAACTTCTTGCGGATGCCGCGGATGCGGCGCAAGAGCTCGCCGTCCTGCGCCTTGTCGACGAGCGGGATCAGGCGATAGCCGACTTCGAGGCCGAGCACGTCGAGCGGCGCGACGTCGGACCAGCTGGCTTCCTGGCTCTCCGGCAGCACCGGGGGAGCTGCCATCACCGGCAGCGGCGCAGCGGTCTTCAGGCGCCGGTCCATGTCCCAGGCGAGCGCGCCGAGGGCGGCGGCAAGCAGCAGGAAAACCAGGTTCGGCATGCCCGGAATGAGGCCGAGCAAGCCGATGATCGCCGCCGCCAGCGCGATGACGCGCGGATTGTTGAAAATCTGCGAAACGAATTGCTGCGAGAGGTTCTGCGTGTCGCCGACGCGCGTCACCACCATGCCGGCGGCGATCGAGACGATCAGCGCCGGGATCTGCGCGACGAGGCCGTCGCCGACGGTGAGCAGCGTATAGGTTTTCGCCGCCGTGCCGATGTCGAGGTTGTGCTGCAGCACGCCGACGAAGAGCCCGCCGACGATGTTGATGAACATGATCAGGATGCCGGCGACCGCGTCGCCGCGAACGAATTTCGAGGCGCCGTCCATCGAGCCGAAGAAGTCGGCTTCCTCGGCGATCGTGCCGCGGCGCCGGCGCGCCTCGTCTTCGCCGATCAGGCCGGCGTTGAGGTCGGCGTCGATCGCCATCTGCTTGCCCGGCATCGCGTCGAGCGTAAAGCGGGCGGCGACCTCGGCAACGCGGCCGGCGCCCTTGGTGATGACGACGAAGTTGATGATGACGAGGATCGCGAAGACGACGATGCCGACCGCATAGTTGCCGCCGACCAGGAAATGCCCGAAGGCCTCGATCACCTGGCCAGCCGCGCCCGGGCCGGTATGGCCTTCGAGCAGCACGATGCGCGTCGAGGCGACGTTGAGCGAAAGGCGCAACAGCGTCGTGACCAGGAGCACCGTCGGGAAGACCGAGAAGTCGAGCGGTTTCAGGACATTGATCGCGACCAGCATGACGATGATCGAGATCGCGATGTTGAAGGTAAAGAAGAGGTCGAGCAGGAAGGGCGGCAGCGGCAGCACCATCATCGAGAGGATGAGCAGGATCAGCACCGGGCCGGCAAGCTGCTGCATGCCGGAACGGCCGAACATCGACTGCAGGCTGAGGGTGCCGCCGGCGCCGCTAGCCATTGGCGGCCTCCGCCAGGCCCGCATCGAGCTCGGCCGGCACCGCTATCTCGCGCGGCGGCTGCGGGTACTGCCCGCCGGCCTGACGCCAGCTCGCGAGCTGATAGACGTAGGCGAGGACTTCGGCAACGGCTGCGTAAAGCAGCGAAGGAATTTCCTGATCGATCTCGGCGTGGCGGTAAAGCGCGCGCGCGAGCGGTGGCGCTTCGAGCGTCGGCACGCCGTTCTGCGCGCCGATTTCACGAATCCTGAGCGCGATGTCGCCGCGCCCCTTGGCGAGCACCTTGGGCGCCGCCATGCCGCTCTTGTAGCCGAGCGCGACCGAGAAATGCGTCGGGTTGGTGACGATGACGTCGGCCTGCGGCACGGCGCTCATCATGCGCCGGCGCGCGGCCTCGCGCTGCAGCTGGCGGATGCGGCCCTTGATCTCGGGATTGCCCTCGAGCTCCTTGCCTTCCTGCCGCACTTCCTGCTTGCTCATCTTGAGCTTGTCGTGGTACTGCCAGAGCTGGAAGGGAACGTCGATCGCGACGATCAGAATCATCGCCATGACGATCGTCAGAAAGCTCTGGTTGACGAGGCTGCCGGCGCTGGCGAGGCCGCTTTCGACCGATTGCCCAAAGAGTCCGAAAATGTCGTCGCGATGCTTCATCAGCACCCAGATCGCGACGCCGCCGATCAGGAGCGCCTTGGCGATCGCCTTGACGAGCTCGAGCAGGCCGTTCCACGAGATCAGGCGCGAGAGCCCCTTGATCGGGTCGAGGCGGGAAAGATCCGCGTTGAGCGCCTTGAGCGAGAAATTCCAGCTGCCGAGAAAGAAAGGCGAAACCAGCGCGGCGACGACGAGCGCGAGCATGAAGGGCGAAAAGGCAAGAAGCGCGTCGAGCGAGAGGTCGGCAAGGCGGGCGACCATGGCGTGCGGCTCGCGCGCCGAGATCGGGTCGAGGACGAGGCCGCGCTTCATGATCGCCGTCATGCGCTGCATCATCCAGGGGCCGATCGACCAGAAAGCGCCGGCCGAAACGAAGAGAACAAGGAAGGCGCCGATCTCGCGCGAGCGGGGAACTTGCCCCTCCTCGCGGGCCTGCTCAAGACGTCGACTTGATGCAGGTTCTGTTTTTTCGAGATCGCTTTCTTCGGCCATCGTCGGCTTCCGGTGAGTTAGGGCCCATTATAAGAAAAAACTATAAAAAAGAAAGGGGTATGACACTTTATTTAGATTGATTCTCGAATAGTAGCGCTGCTGCAACAGGGCCGCGCAGGCAAAAAAAAGGCAGCGGACCCAAGCCCGCTGCCTATGCCTTTGTTTATAAAACGTTTTACATAGAAAGCTCGAGCGGTTTTGCGTGCCTGACCCCGGCGGCGCCGTCCACGTGCGCGTTGAGATCAGCGAGCAATTCCTTCATGTCGAGGATGAGCACGATCTGCCCGTTGGAGAGCGTCGTCACGCCGGCGACGCCGCGCGGCCTGAAGTCCTCAAGCGACTTGATGACGGCGTCGTCGCGTCCGGCAAAGCTGTCGACCGAGAGGATGAAGCTGCGCTCGGAGGTCTGCATGAGCACGCCGTATTCCGGCGTCTGCAATTGCGGCCAGCCGAGCAGGCGCGAAAGCGCGACCACGGGCAGCACTTCACCGCGAACGACGAGCGTCTCCTTGCCGCCGACTTCCTGCATCTTGTTCTTGTCGATCGGCAGGATCTCGCGCACCATCGAGAGCGGCAGCGCGAACGGCTGGTCGCCGAGCAGGACGAGCAGCACCGGCAGAATCGCGAGCGTGAGCGGCAGCGAGATGACGAAGACCGAGCCCTTGCCGAGCGCGGAGCGGATCTCGACCGAGCCGTTGAGCTTCTGGATGTTGGTCTTGACGACGTCCATGCCGACGCCGCGGCCCGACACCGCCGATGCCTGCGTCATCGTCGAGAAGCCGGGCAGGAAGATGAGATTCAAGCTCTGCCGGTCGTCGAGCGTATTGGCTTCCTCCTCACGGATGATGCCTTTTTCGACGGCTTTCGAGCGGATGCGCTCGGGGCTCATGCCGCGGCCGTCGTCGGCGATGATGAGGACGATGTGATCGCCTTCCTGGCGCGCTTCGAGGCGCACGATGCTCTTTGCCGGCTTGCCGGCGGCAAGGCGCTCTTCGAGCGACTCGACGCCGTGATCGACGGCGTTGCGCACGAGGTGCACGAGCGGGTCGGCGAGGTCCTCGATCATCGTCTTGTCGACTTCGGTTTCTTCGCCGATGAGCGCGAGTTCGACGTCCTTGCCGAGCTGGCGCGCGAGGTCGCGGGCGATGCGCGGATACT
>CAZALA010000043.1:0-19629 GCA_964485725.1 uncultured Propionivibrio sp.
AAGCGTCTGGTCAACTGGGACCCGGTGCTGCACACCGCCGTTTCAGACCTCGAAGTGGTGAGCGAGGAAGAAGACGGCTTCATGTGGCACATCCGTTACCCACTGGCCGATGGCAGCGGAAGCCTGACGGTGGCTACCACGCGTCCGGAAACCATGCTCGGCGATACCGCCGTGATGGTGCACCCCGATGACCCGCGTTACCAGCACATGATCGGCAAAAAAGTGAAACTGCCGCTCACCGAACGCGAAATCCCGATCATCGCCGACGCCTACGTCGACCTCGAATTCGGCACCGGCTGCGTCAAGATCACGCCGGCGCACGACTTCAACGACTACGCGGTCGGCCAACGGCACAACTTGCCGATCCTTTCCATCCTGACGCTCGACGCCAAGATCAACGAAAACGCGCCGGAGAAATACCGCGGCATGGATCGCTTCGACGCGCGCAAGGCCGTCGTCGCCGACCTCGAAGCGCTCGGCATCCTGGAAAAGACCGACAAGCACAAGCTGAAAGTCCCACGCGGCGACCGTACCGGTGTCGTCATTGAGCCGATGCTCACCGACCAGTGGTTTGTCGCCATGTCCAAGCCCGGTGCCGACGGCAGCAGCATCGTCAGCAAGGCCATCGAATGCGTGGCCTCGGGCGAGATCAAGTTCGTCCCCGAGAACTGGGTCAACACCTACAACCAGTGGCTCAACAACATCCAGGACTGGTGCATCTCCCGCCAGCTCTGGTGGGGCCACCAGATCCCGGCGTGGTACGACGAGGCCGGCAAGGTCTATGTCGCGCACGACGAGGCGGAAGCCCGTGCGCAGGCCGCGGCGAACGGTTTTACCGGCGAACTGACGCGCGATCCCGATGTGCTCGATACCTGGTACTCGTCTGCGCTGTGGCCGTTCTCGACGCTCGACTGGACGCCTGAGTGGCCCGCCAAGTCAAACGCGGCGCTCGACCTCTACCTGCCCTCGACGGTGCTCGTCACCGGTTTTGACATCATCTTCTTCTGGGTCGCGCGCATGGTCATGATGACCAAGCACCTCACCGGCAAGATCCCGTTCAGGCACGTCTATGTGCACGGCCTGATCCGCGACGCGGAAGGCCAGAAGATGAGCAAGTCGAAGGGCAACGTCCTCGACCCGATCGACCTCATCGACGGTATCGGCATCGAGGACCTCGTCAAGAAGCGCACGAGCGGCCTGATGAATCCGAAGCAGGCGCAGGCGATCGAGAAGAAGACGCGCGCCGAATTCCCGACCGGCATCCAGGCCTTCGGCACCGACGCGCTGCGCTTCACCTTCCTTTCGCTGGCGAGCCCCGGCCGCGACATCAAGTTCGACCTGAGCCGCTGCGAGGGCTACCGCAACTTCTGCAACAAGCTGTGGAACGCGACGCGCTTCGTGCTGATGAACACCGAGGGCCACGACCTCGGGCTCGAGGCCTGCACGCCGGGCGAGTGTTCGGCCGCCCTCGCGTTCTCGTTCGCCGACCGCTGGATCGTCAGCCGCCTGCAGCGGGTCGAAGCCGAGATCGCGCAGCACTTTGCCGACTACCGCTTCGACCTGCTCGCGCGCGCTCTCTACGAATTTGTCTGGGACGAGTTTTGCGATTGGTACCTGGAACTTGCCAAGGTACAGATCCAGAACGCTCAGTTGACAAATTCGGAGGCACAGGCGCGCGCGACGCGGCGAACGCTCGCGCGCGTCCTCGAAGTCGTCCTGCGCCTCGCCCACCCGCTGGTTCCCTTCATCACCGAAGAGCTGTGGCAGACCGTGGCGCCCATCGCCGGCAAGAAGAGCCACGACTCGATCATGCTCGCCGCCTACCCGCAAGCGCAGATCGACAAGATCGACGCGGCGAGCGAAGCGAAAGTGCAGAAGCTCAAGGACCTCGCCTACGCGCTGCGCAACCTGCGCGGCGAAATGAACCTCTCGCCGGCGCAGAAAGTGCCGCTGGTCGCGAGCGGCGATGCGGCCGAGCTCGGCGAATTTGCGCCCTACCTGAAAGCGCTTGCCAAGCTCGCCGAGGTCGACATCGTCGCCGCGCTGCCCGACGCGGCGAACGCGCCGACCGCGGTCGTCGGCGAGACGCGGCTGATGTTCAGGATCGAGATCGACGTCGCCGCCGAGAGCGAGCGCCTCGCCAAGGAGATCGCCCGCATCGAGGGCGAAATCGTCAAGGCGCACGCCAAGCTCGGCAACGAGAGCTTTGTCGCGCGCGCGCCGGCGCAAGTCGTCGAGCAGGAGAAGAAGCGGCTCGCCGATTTCGTCGCCACGCTCGCGAAGCTCGTGCCGCAACTTGAGCGCCTGAAAGGCGCTTGAGCCGGGCAAGTCGGCGAGCGCCGCGACGAGCGGACCTGACCGGGCGCGCATCGCCCGGGCCACCATGGGTGCGGTGGTGCACAGTAGCGCGGGTCGCAACCGTGCTACTACTGAAGAATTGCTTGGCCCCTTCTTCCCTTCTTCAGAATCGACATCATGGAAAACAGCCCCAACGCAGTCGTCTCGACCCCGGAACTGCAGCGCGAGATCGCCGAACTGCTCATCGATTGCCTGAACCTCGAAGTCGGCGCCGACGAAATCGCACCCGACGCGCCGCTTTACGGCGACGGCCTCGGCATGGATTCGATCGACGTACTCGAGGTCGCACTCGCCGCGTCCAAGCGTTACGGCGTCCAGCTCAAGGCCGACAGCGACAACAACCAGCACATCTTCGGTTCGCTGCGCAATCTTGCCGACTACATCGCGGCCCAGCGCACGCGCTGATGATCGAGCGCCTGCGCTGGCTGGCCATCGCTGCGCTGCTGGTCGGCTATCCTTTCCTGGCGCACCACACCGCGGCGCGCTCGCCCGCAGCCAGCGAACTCGGCGCGCTGGTGGCGCTGGCGCCGGTTGTTCTGGTCGCTTTCCTGTTCGCCTGGCATTCGCCGCGGCGCACCGTGCTGCTCGCTGCGCTGGCGCTCGCCTGCGCGCTCGTCGCGGCGGCGTGGCCCCTGTTCGCGCGCCACTTCGCTCTCGTCTATTGGCTCGATAACGTTGGCTTCGAGACCGTCCTGCTGATGAGCTTCGGCCGCACGCTGCTGGCCGGCAGGCAACCCTTATGCACGCGTTTTGCCGAAGCCCTGTACGGTCCGGTGTCGGTCGCCCACGCGGTATATACCCGCCAAGTGACGATCGCCTGGACGATTTTTTTCGCCGCGATGCTCACCGTGTCGACGCTGCTGTTTTTTCTCGCGCCGCTTTCGAGCTGGTCGATTTTTGCCAATTTCCTGACGCTGCCGCTCGTCGCCCTGATGTTCATCGGCGAGTTCGCCGTACGCCGGCGCGTTCTTCCCGACATGCAGCACATGCGCATCCTCGACGCCGTGCGCGCGTTCAGGAACGACGCGGCGCGTTCGCGCTAGCCTGAGGATGACCATGCCTGCCCTCCCGCTCGTCGCCCACGCCTCGGCCGACGCCATTGTCGCCTGGCGCGAGGACGGCGCGGTGACGCGTCAGCAGTTCCTCGCCGAAGTGCTGCAGCTCGCCGCCCTGCTGCCGTCGGGTCGTCATTTGATCAACCTGTGCGCCGACCGCTACCGCTTCAGCGTCGGTCTTGCCGCCGCCATCGTCAGCGGCAGGGTCAGCCTGCTGCCGCCGACGCATACGCCGGCGGTCGTCCGCCAGCTGCGCGATTTTGCCCCCGACGTCTTCTGCCTGACCGATCGCGACGACTGCGCGGTCGATCTTCCGCAGCTGCGCTATCCGCCGCTGCGGCCGGCGCCGGCGCAGCCGATCGCAACGCCCCTGATCGCCAGGGACCAGCGCGTCGCGGTCCTGTTCACCTCGGGCTCGACCGGCGCGCCGCAAGCGCACGCGAAAAGCTGGGGAGCGCTCGTTGCCAGCGTCGTCGCCGAAGCCGGGCGGCTCGCTGTGGCGCCCGCGAGCGGCTGCACGATCGTCGGCACCGTTCCGGCGCAGCACATGTACGGATTCGAGTCGACGGTGCTGCTGCCCTGGCAGAGCGCCAACGCGCTCGCCCACTGCCAGCCCTTCTTCCCGGACGACATCGGTCGCGCGCTCGCGGCGGTGCCGGCGCCGCGCCTGCTCGTCTCGAGCCCGGCGCATCTGCGCGCCTGGCTCGAAGCGGCGACGGCGATCCCCGGCCTGGCCGGTGTCGTTTCAGCGACGGCACCGCTCTCGGCCCGCCTCGCCGCCGCCATCGAGGCGCGCTGCCAGGCGCCGCTGATGGAAATCTACGGCAGCACCGAAACCGGCCAGATCGCCAGCCGCCGCTCGACGCAAGGCGACGCCTGGCGCCTTTTCCCCGGCGTCAAGCTCATCGCCGACGGCGACCGCGTGCGCGCTCGGGGCGAGCACGTCGAGACGACGAGCGCGCTCAACGACCTCATCGAAGTCATCGACGATAAGCACTTCCTGCTCGGCGGCCGACTTTCCGACCTCGTCAACATCGCCGGCAAGCGGCATTCGCTCGCCGCCCTGAATCATCTCCTGACGAGCATTCCGGGCGTCAACGACGGCGCCTTCTTCATGCCCGACGAGGCGAGCGACGAGCGCATCACCCGCCTGGCCGCCTGCGTCGTCGCGCCGACGCTCGACGCCAGGCGTCTGCGCGCGGCGCTGCGTCAGCATATCGATCCGGTCTTCCTGCCGCGGCCGCTGCTTTTTGTCGCCGCGCTGCCGCGCAACAGCACCGGCAAACTGCCGCGCGCCGACTTGCAGGCGCTGTTCGCGCGCTTGCCTGCCAAAGCCGCAATGACGGACGCCCTGCGCCTGTCGATTCCGCGTGAGCATCCGGCCTTCGCCGGCCATTTCCCCGGCACGCCGATCTTTCCCGGGGTGCTGCTGCTCGACCGGGCGCTGCAGCGAATCGCGGCCGCCACCGGATTCTCGCTCGATGTGTGCACGATCGCCTCGGTCAAGTTCCTGGGCCCGGCGCGCCCGGGGGACGAAGTGCTGATCACGCACACGCTGAGCGCGAGCGGAACGCTGCGCTTTGAAATTGTTGCGGGCGACGAGCCCGCGCGGCGAATCGCGAGCGGCAGCGTCGTTCCCGGCCCCGCCGCCGGCTCGCGATGAACGCACGAGATCAACGCGCGATGAACGCACCGGTGGCCAGCCCGGCGAACTGGGCGAAAACGCCCGAGCGCAGCAACACGCTGCTGCTGCGCATCATGGCGTGGATCTCGCTGCGCCTCGGCCGGAGCGCCGGCCGCGCCGTCCTGCACGGTGTCGCCGCCTACTTCCTTTTGTTCGCCCCGGCCGCACGGCGCGCCTCGCGCACCTATCTCGCGCGCGCCCTGGCGCGGCCGCCGCACTGGCGCGACCTCTACCGCCATTTCTTCACCTTCGCAGCGACGATTCACGACCGCATCTATCTCGTCAACCGCCGTTTCGACCTGTTCGACCTCGAAGTGCACGGCCACGAACTGCTGCGCCAATTGATCGCCGACGGCCGCGGCCTCTTCCTGATGGGCGCGCACCTGGGCAGTTTCGAAGTGATCCGCGCGCTCGGCTGGAAAGAGAGCGACCTGCGCATCGCGATGGTAATGCATCAGGAGAACGCGCAAAAACTCAATGCGATGCTGGCGGCGGTCAACCCCGACGCCGGGCACGACATCATCGCCATGGGCCACCTCGACTCGATGCTCAAGGTGCGCGAGCGCCTCGACGGCGGCGGTGTCGTCGGCATGCTCGCCGACCGCACGCCCGGCGACGAAGCGCGCTCGCCGGTGCAGATCCTCGGCGGTCAGGCCTTCCTGCCGAACGGCCCGCTGCGCATGGCGGCGATGCTCGGCCGTCCGGTGCTGTTCATGACCGGCCTTTATCTGGGCGGCAACCGCTACGCGATCCATTTCGAACGACTCGCCGACTTTTCCGGTCTGGCGCGCGGCGAGCGTGCTGCCGCCGTTGACGCGGCGCTCCCCCGCTACGCGGCGCTGCTCGACCACTATTGCCGCCGAGCACCGTACAACTGGTTCAATTTCTTCGATTTCTGGACGGCGCCACCGCCCAGCCAAGCGCCGAGACGACGATGAAGCTGCCTTCCCTGCTCTCCTTCCTTGCGCGCGCAGCGGTGCTGGCCTGGGCCGTCTTCCCGCTGCCGGGCAGCGCCGCCGACTGGGACCTCGAGCAGCTGATGCACGAACTTGCGCAAACGCGTTCGGGGCGGGCGAGCTTCATCGAGAAGAAGTCGATCGCGCTGCTCGACAAGCCCGTCGAATCGTCGGGCGAACTGTCTTTCCGCGCGCCCGACCATCTCGAGAAACGCACGCTGAAACCCAAGCCCGAGACGATGATCGTCGAGGGCGGCAGCCTTGTCATCGAGCGCGGCCGACAAAAACACCAGTTGAAACTGGCCGACTATCCCGAACTCGCCGCCTTCATCGACAGCATCCGCAGCACGCTCGCCGGCGACCGCAAGGGGCTCGAACGCAACTACCGCATCGACCTTGAAGGCAACGCCGAGCGCTGGCGCCTGCAGCTCGTCCCGCTCGACGAGAAAATGCAGGCCGTGGTCAAGCGCATTCGCATCGCCGGCGCGCAAGGCGCGGTGCGCAGCATCGAAGTCGTCCAGGCCGACGGCGACAGCTCGCTGATGCTGATCGAAAAACTGGCGACGCCGCCGTGACCGCGAGGCCGGCCCTTTACCGCCGTCTGGCCATCGCCGGCTGGCTCGCTTTCCTGCTCGCCTGCGCGCTCGTCATCGGCCGCAGCGCGTTCACCACCGACCTCTCGGCCTTCCTGCCCAGCCAGCCGACGCCCGCGCAGCAGCTCTTGATCGACCAGATCCGCGACGGCCTGCCCTCGCGCCTGATCCTGATCGCCGTCGAAGGCGCCGACGCGCCGACGCGCGCGCGCGTTGCCAAAGACCTCGCCGGCCGCCTGCGCGAGCAAGCGGCTTTTGTCAGCGTCAATAACGGCGAGCCGGTCAACGCCGAACGCGACCGCGCTTTTCTCTTCAGCAACCGCTATCTGCTGAGCCCGGCGGTGACGCCCGAGCGCTTCAGCGTCGCCGGTCTGCACGCCTCGCTCGCCGAGAGCATCGACCTGCTCGCTTCGCCGGCCGGCCTGCTCGTCAAGTCGCTGCTGCCGCGCGATCCGACCGGCGAAATGCTGGTGCTCCTCGATCAGCTCGGCGCCGCGCCGGCGCCGCGGACGATCGACGGCGCCTGGGCCTCGCGCGACGGCACGCGCGCGCTCCTGCTCGCGCAGACGCGCGCCTCGGGCGCCGACACCGACGCGCAGCAGCAGGCGATGGCGGCGATCGAACAGGCATTCGCGCAGGCGAGCGCGGCCGTCGCGCCGGCTGCAACGGGGTCTTCCGCTTCCAACGCGCGCCTCTTGATGACGGGGCCCGGCGTTTTCTCGGTGCGCGCGCGCGACACGATCAAGGCGCAGGTGACGCAGTTGTCGCTGCTCAGCATGGCCTTGATCGCCGCCCTGCTGCTCGCCGTCTATCGCTCGCCCGCAGCGCTCGCGCTCGGCTTTGTGCCGGTCCTGAGCGGCGCCCTCGCCGGCGTTACCGCGGTCAGCCTCGGCTTTGGCCAGGTCCATGGCATCACGCTCGGCTTTGGCACGGCGCTGATCGGCGAAGCCGTCGATTATTCGATCTACCTCTTCGTCCAGTCCGAACGCGGCGCCGACCGGAGCGACTGGATCAAGCGCTTCTGGCCGACGATCCGGCTGGGCGTGCTGACCTCGATCGCCGGCTTCGCCGCGCTGCTCTTCTCGGGCTTTCCCGGCCTCGCCCAGCTCGGGCTCTATGCGGTCGCCGGGCTGATCGTCGCCGCGATGGTGACGCGCTTCGTCCTGCCGCAGTTGCTGCCGGCCGGTTTCCGTATCCACGACGTCGCGCCGATCGGCCGCGTCCTCGCCCGCCTGCTCGCCCGCGCCAGCCGCCTGCGCCTGGCCGCCGCCACCCTGGTGGTCGTGTCCGCGGCGGTCCTCGGCGTGCACCACGCGGACCTCTGGGATACCCGGCTTTCGTCCCTGAGCCCGGTCTCGCCCGCCGACGTGGCGCTCGATACCGCCCTGCGCGCCGACCTCGGCGCGCCCGACCTGCGCTATCTCGTCGTCGTCGCGGGGCCGAGCCGCGAAGCCGTCCTCGGCGCCTCGGAACGGGTGTCGACGGTGCTGCAGCGCGCCGTCGAGGACGGCCGCCTCGCCGCCTTCGACAGCGCCAGCCGCTACCTGCCGAGCGAGGCGACGCAGCGCGCGCGCCAGGCGAGCCTGCCGCCCGCCGACGAACTTCAAGAACGCCTGGCGCAGGCGCTTGCCGGCCTGCCGCTCAAGGCCGATCGCCTCGCCCCTTTTCTCGAGGACGTGGCGCGGGCGCGCAATCAGCCGCTGCTGCAAGGCGCCGCGCTCGAAAAGACGTCGATGGCGATGGCCATCGACGCGCTGCTGATCCGCCAGGAGCGCCACTGGAGCGCGCTGCTGCCGCTGACGGCGCCGGCCGGCGGCGACATCGACGCGGGCGAGATCCGGGCGGCGCTCGCCGCGGCGGCGATTCCCGACGCGCTGCTCGTCGACATGAAGCGCGAGTCGAACGATCTTTATTCGGCTTACCTCGACGAAGCGATCTGGCTTTCGCTTGGCGGGCTGGCAACCATCGTCGCCCTACTCCTCGTCGTTCTCCGCTCGCCGCTGCGCGTGCTGCGCATCGTCGGGCCGCTCGCCGCCGCGGTCGTCACCGTCACCGCCGGCCTCGTGCTGGGCGGCCAGCAACTGATCATCCTGCACCTCGTCGGCCTGCTCCTCGTCGTCGCCGTCGGTTCGAACTACGCGCTCTTTTTCGACCGCCACAGTGCCGCGACGCCGGGCGCGACCGCGCTCTCGCCGCGCACGCTCGCTTCGATGCTGTTCGCCGGCGTGACGACGGTCGCCGGTTTCGGCCTGCTCGCCTTTTCGAGCGTCGCGCTGTTGCAGGCGCTCGGGGCGACGGTCGCCCCGGGCGTCGTCCTCGCGCTCGTCTATGCGGCGATTTTTGCGCGCCCGCCGGAAGCCGGCGATGCCTGAGCGGCGCTGGAAAATGCCGCCGCTGATCCGGGCGAGCCTCGTCCTGCACCTGCTCGCCCTCGGCCTTCTCGTCGGCGCGCCGGTGCACTGGCGCTGGGCGCTCGCTGCGCTCGCCGCCAATCATCTGCTGCTGACGCTCGTCGGGTTGTGGCCGCGCAGCCACTGGCTCGGGCCGAACCTGTCGCGGCTGCCGGCCGCGGCGAGCGCACGCCAGGAAGTCGCGCTGACGATCGACGACGGTCCCGACCCGGCGGTGACGCCGCAGGTGCTGGACCTGCTCGACGCGCACGCGGCGCGGGCGACCTTTTTCTGCCCCGGCGAGCGCGCGCGCGCGTATCCGGAACTCTGCCGCGAAATCGTTCGCCGCGGCCACGCGGTCGAAAACCACAGCGAAGGCCACCCGCATCATTTTTCCCTGCTCGGCCCGGCCGGCCTGCGCCGCGAGATCGAAGCCGGGCAGCGCTCGCTGACGGCGATCACCGGCGCGCCACCGCGCTTTTTTCGCGCCCCGGCGGGTCTGCGCAACGCCTTTCTCGACCCGGTCCTGACGCGCCTAGACCTGCGTCTGGCGAGCTGGTCGACGCGCGCCTTCGACACCCGCGTCGGCGACGCCGCGCGCGTCAGCAAGGCGCTGCTGCGCGGCCTGCGGGCCGGCGCCATTCTGCTCGTGCACGACGGCAACGCGGCGCGCACGGCCGCCGGCGTACCGGTGATTCTCGAGGTCTTGCCGACCCTGCTCGCTGCGGCGAGCGGCGCCGGCCTGCGCTTCGTGACCTTGCACGAGGCGCTTTCATGAACGGCCCCGCGCTAAGCCGGAGCGGCCGGCCCTGGTACGCCCAGGCGGCGACGCTCGTGTACGCGCACTGGCCGGTCAAGTTCGCCGGAACGACGCTCTTCATCGCGCTCTTCTTTGCCGCCTACTTCTACCTGCTCAGCAACCCGGCCTATCCGCCGACGACGATGCCCGTCCTCTGGCTCGACCGCCAGATCGGCCTGCAGCCGCTCGCGCTGCCGCTTTATCTTTCGCTGTGGCTCTACGTTTCACTGGCGCCGGCGCTGCTCGCCACGCCGCGCGAACTGTTCGCGCACGCGCGCGCGATGACCGCGATGTGTCTTGCCGGCCTCGTCGTCTTCTATTTCTGGCCGACGACGATCCCGGTCGCCGCGAGCGGCTGGGCGATGCCCGCCGACTTTCTCAAGAGCATCGACGCCGCCGGCAACGCCTGTCCTTCTTTGCACGTCGCGACGGCGGTGTTCTCGGGCGCCTGGTTGGCGCGCGCCTTGCGCGGCATCGACGCGCCGCGCGCGATACGCGTCGCGAACGCGCTGTGGTGCGCCGGCATCGTCTATTCGACGCTCGCCACGCGCCAGCACGTCGTCCTCGACGTGCTCGGCGGCCTTGCCCTCGGTACGCTGGCCGCGTGGCTGTCGCTGCGCGGGCACGACGCGGCTTGCGCAGACTGGGCTGCCAAGGCGTCCGATTCATGTTAAAAGTTTCGCTTGACCAAGGAACCGTCGCCGTGAACCCGCTCTGGCTTTCCCACTTCACCGTAACGAGCAGCCTCGGCTGCGGCCTCGCGCCGACGCTCGCGGCGCTGCGCGAGCAGCGCTCGGGGCTTACGCCCTGCGACTTCGACGCGGTCGACCTTGCCACCTGCATCGGCAAGGTCGACGGCCTCGACGCCGTGCAGCTGCCCGAAACGCTCGCCGACTTCAACTGCCGCAACAACCGGCTCGCCTTCCTCGCCCTCAATCAGGACGGCTTTGCCGACGCCGTGCGCGCGGCGACGCTCAAATACGGCGCGCGGCGCGTCGGTCTCTTTCTTGGCACCAGCACCTCGGGCATCCTCGAAACCGAACGCGCTTACCGCCGCCGCGACCCGGTTTCCGGCGCCCTGCCCGCCGACTTCATTTACCCGGCGACGCATAATCCGTTCGCCGTCGGCGAATTCACGCGCCGCTATTTCGGCCTGAGCGGGCCGGCGGCGGTGGCTTCGTCGGCCTGCTCGTCGAGCGCCAAGGTCTTCGCCTCGGCGCGGCGCATGCTGGAAGTCGGGCTGATCGACGCGGCGCTCGTCGGCGGCGTCGATTCGCTCTGCCTGACGACGCTCTACGGCTTCAGTTCGCTCGGTCTCGTTTCGAGCCAGCCCTGCCGCCCGTTCGACGCGGCTCGCGACGGCATCTCGATCGGCGAGGCGGCGGCGTTTGCCCTGCTTGAACGCGCGCCGCCGGGGCTCGCAGACGATGCGGTGCTGCTGCTCGGCGTCGGCGAATCGAGCGACGCCTACCACATGTCGTCGCCGCACCCGGAGGGCCTCGGCGCGCGCCTGGCGATGCTCGCGGCGCTGAAAATGGCCGGCCTCGACCCGGCGGCGATCGACTACATCAATCTGCACGGAACGGCGACGCCGAACAACGACGCCGCCGAGGCCAAAGCCGTCTGCGCGGTGTTCGGCGCCGACGGCGCGAGCCCCACGCCGTGCAGCTCGACCAAGGGCGCCACCGGCCATACGCTCGGCGCCGCCGGCAGCGTCGAAGCGGTAATCTGCGCGCTGGCGCTGCAGAACGGCCTCTTGCCGGCCGGCGTCAATACGCGCGAGATCGACCCCGCGCTCGGCGTCAATTATCGGCTGCGAAACGGCGAGCGCGAAACGACCCCGATGCGCGCGGCGCTCAGCAATTCATTCGGCTTCGGCGGCACCAACTGCAGCCTGATCTTCGGACGCGCGGACGGCTTGCGATGAGAGCGATGAAAGCGATGACTGCGACGACCTTGACGGCCTACATCGACGGCATCGGCGCCCTCGGCCCGGGCTTTGCCGACTGGACCGACCTGCGTGCGATTCTCGCGGGCGAGCAGCCCTACCAAGCGGCGGCGACGGTCCTGCCCTCGCCCTCGCTCCTGCCGGCGGCCGAGCGTCGCCGCAGCGGCGCGATCGTCAGGCTGACGCTCGCGACCGGCCTCGAAGCCCTCGCCGCGGCCGGACTTTCCGCCGCCAGCTTGCCGAGCGTCTTCTCGTCATCGGGCGGCGACGGCGAGAACTGCCACGCGATCTGCGCCGCGCTCGCCTCCGACGACCCCCTGGATCGGCAGATCTCGCCGACGCGCTTTCACAATTCGGTGCATAACACCGCCGCCGGCTACTGGGGCATTGCCACCGGCTCGATGACGCCGGCCTCGGTCCTGAGCGCCTTCGACGCGAGCTTCGGCGCAGGTCTCCTCGAAGCGCTGACGCAGACGCTCGTCGACGCGACGCCCTGCCTCCTGCTCGCCTGCGACACGGCCTACCCGGAACCGCTCAACAGCGCGCGGCCGCTGCCCGATGCGTTCGGCATCGCGCTCGTTCTCTCGCCGCAGCGCAGTGCGCGCGCGTTGGCGCGCATCGACGTGACGCTGAGCGAGGCAAGCGAAGAAGGCGACGAAAGCCTTGACCGCCTCGCCGATCCCGCGCTCGAGACCCTGCGCCGATCGATCCCGGCGGCGCGCGGCTTGCCGCTGCTCAGCGCGATCGCCGTCGGCGCTGCGCGAAAGGTCGTCCTCGACTATCTCGACGGGACTCGCCTCGCCGTCGCCCTTACGCCGTGCTGAACGACACCGACGTCACGCTCGATCACAGCTGGATCGCGCGCCACATTCCGCACCAGGGCGCGATGTGCCTGCTCGATCGCGTCCTCGCCTGGGACGCCGAACGCATCGAATGCGCCGCGATCAGCCACCGCGCCGCGGACCATCCGCTGCGCGCCGACGGGCGGCTGGCCGGCGCCTGCGCGATCGAATACGCGGCGCAGGCGATGGCCGTGCACGGCGCGCTGCTCGCGCCGGCCGGCGCGGCAAGCGCGCGCGTCGGCTACCTCGTCAGCGTCCGCGACACGCGCATTCATGTCGCCAGGCTCGACGATATCGCCGGCGAGCTCTCCGTCGCCGCGCACTGCCTCACGCGCAGCGAAAACAACATCCTCTATCAATTCAGCGTCAGCGCCGCCGGTCGCCTGCTCGCCGACGGCCGCGCCGCGGTGATCCTCGACGCCGCAGCGCTCGCGCCGTTCATGGGAAAGTCCGCATGAAAAAAGCCCTCGTTACCGGCGGCAGCGGCGCGATCGGCGCCGCGACCTGCCGCCGCCTCGCCGCCGACGGCTGCCACGTCTATATCCATGCGCACCGCGGCGGCGACGCCGCGCAGGCGCTCGCCGAAGCGATTGGCGCCGACGGCGGCAGCGCCGAAGTCGTCGTCTTCGACGCGACCGACGGCGCCGCGACGCTCGCCGCGCTCGCCCCGCTCGTCGACCAGACGCCGATCCAGATCCTCGTCAACAACGCCGGCATCCACGACGACGCGGTGTTTCCGGGCATGCGCGCCGAGCAGTGGCACCGCGTCATCGACGTTTCGCTCAACGGTTTCTTCAACGTCACGCACGCGCTGATGATGCCGATGATCGCCAGCCGCTGGGGCCGCATCGTCAACGTCTCGTCGATCGCCGCGCTGACCGGCAATCGCGGCCAGGTCAATTACGCGGCGGCCAAGGGCGCGCTCAACGCGGCGACGAAATCGCTGGCGCTCGAAGTCGCCAGCCGCGGTATTACGGTCAACGCCGTCGCGCCCGGCATCATCGCCTCGCCGATGAGCGAGGCGGCGTTTGCCGGCGGCGACATCGCGCGGCTCGTGCCGATGAAACGCGCGGGAACGCCCGACGAAGTCGCCAGCCTGATCGCTTTTCTCGCCTCGGGCGAGGCCGCCTACATCACCGGCCAGATCATCTCGATCAACGGCGGCATCATCTGAGCGAGCCCGGCGGCAGCACGCGCCGCAGCACGAGCCGCGGCAGACGCACGACAAAACCGGCGAAGAGGCGCGCGTGCATCCAGCTCAGCAGCAGGTTGTCGCGCAGGTAGTTGAAATGCGAGACGCCGCCCTCGTCGCGGCGGTAGTAACGCACGGCGGCCGGCAGATTGACCGGTTTGACGCCGCGCCAGCACAGGCGCACGACGGCCTCGGGGTCAAAATCAAAGTGGCGCATCCAGGGTTGATGGCGCATGACGCGGCGCAGCGCTTCGATCGGATAGACGCGAAAACCGAACAGCGAGTCGCCGATGCCGGCCCACAGCGTTTCGACGTTGGCCCACCAGTTGGAAATCTTCCTGCCGCCGACGCGCAAGGCGGGGGCGTCGGCGTCGAACACCGGCACGCCGAGGATCATCGCCGCTGGCTCTCGCGCCGACGCTTCCATGAAATCGGCAATCCGGTCGGCCGGATGCTGGCCGTCCGAGTCCATCGTCAGGACGTGAGTGAAGCCCGCGGCGGCCGCGGCATCGATGCCGTGCAGCACGGCCGCGCCCTTGCCCTGGTTGCGCGGCAGCACGATGACCGTGAGTCCCGGATCGCTCGCCGCCATCGCCTGCAGGCGTTCGCCGCTGCCGTCGCTGCTGCCGTCGACGACGACCCATACCGGGTTCCACTCAGCGCGCGCCGCGCGCACGGTTTCAAAGACTTTTTCGCCCGGGTTGTAACTCGGGATCAGGACAAGATGCGTCGTCGACGGCTTCATTGCGCCACCGGCTGTTCGGGTGAAAATTCGCTCGCCGCATTCGCGCAAGGCTGCGGCGGCGTCTGCGCGGCGGGCAGCAGCGTCCGCGAAAAATACTGTTCGAGTTCGCTCATGAAGCGCTGCGTGTTCTGCGGCGGATCGAAGCGCTGTCCGAGCCGCAGCCGGTAATGGATCGGCAGCGGCGGCTTGCGGAAGAGCCCCCAGCCCTTGCCCAGGTAGGCGGGGTTCGTCGATTCGATCTGCACCGTTTGCACCGGCACCCCGGCGTGCAGCGCAATGAGGCCGACGCTGCCTTTCAGCGACGGCGCCGGCTGGGTCGTTCGCGAGCCTTCGGGAAAGAGCAGGAGATGGCTGCCGCTCGCAAAATCGTCGATCGCCTCGCGCACCATCCGCCGCACCGGCGTGTTGCAGATGTAGCGCGCCAGGCGCGCGCCGGAGCCGAGAAAGACGTTGTGCATCAACGCCGCCTTGAGCACGCAGGCGACGTTCGGCAGGCGCGAGATGATCATCACCGCGTCGAGCAGCGAAGGGTGGTTGGGCGCGATGATCAGCGAGGGTTCGTCGCGCAGCGCGTCGAGGCATTCGAGGTCGAACGAAAAACGCCGCGACAAGGCAAGACTTGCAAGATAGAACCGGAACACGGCCATGACGACGTAACGCCCGAGCGCGCGCCCGCGCCGAGCGCCGAGCAGCGGCAGAATAAGGAAGGCGACCGGCGTCCAGGCAAGACAGAGGACGCCGAGCCAGATGACGCCAAGATAGACGACGGCGTAGTCGTACACGGTCAGCAGCGCGGCGCGCAGCGCCCGCATCATCGCGCCTTCGCCCCAAGCGCGACCGCGGCACTCGCCTCGATCTCGACGAGCAGGTCGTCGCGGCAGACGTCGGCCTTGAGGTAGACGGCCCTCGCCGCCGCGCCGAGCGCGCGCTCGAACTCGCGGCGTACCGCTGGCTCGTCGTCGGCGTGACGCACATAGACGCGATAGTCAAGGTCGGGCAAGGCGAAGCCGGCGCCGCTTGCGACTCGATTGGCCGCAGCGAGGACCGCGTCGATGTTGCTCAGCGTCTCGCGCGTCTGCGCGCCGACGTCGCCGGCGTGCAGCGTCGCGTGACCGACGACGCTTGCCGTTCCCGAGAGCAGGAGCACCTCGTCGGCGCCGATATGCGCGAGCGTCGCGCGCGAAAAGGTCGGGCTGCGCGGCCCGTACTGCTGCGGGTAGCGATACGCGCTCGTCTGCCGCGGGTTCTCGATGCGCAGCGGCGGCCGCCGCCCGGCGAGAAAGGCGACGCAAAGCGGCCCCGCAGAAGTGCCGAGGGCGCACGCCGCCGGCGCGTTGTCGGCGCTGTTGCGCGAGTGCGCCTGAAAGGCATCGTAGCGGCCGCGGTTAAACTGGCGATAACGCTCGCTGCCGAAGCTCGCTGCGTTGATCGCCGCGAGGTAGTTCCAGAAACGATAAAGATGCGGACAAGCGAGCGCGTCGAGCAGCGCAAAGACCTCGCGGTACGCCGACTCGGTCGCCTGCTGCAGCGGCGTGCGCTCGCCCTCGCCGGCAAACACCGTCTCGTCAAGACTGAGTACGCCGAAAACGGTTTCGCCGTCGTCGCAATACTCGATCGCGCCGTGGCGGCCGCGCAGCGCGGCCCCGGCGCTCGCCCGCCAGAGCTCGGCGACGGGCTCGCCAGCGTCGAACCGGGGCAGCGCGACGCGCAGGCAAGGGAAGGCGACGGGCGGCGGCTGCGCCCGCGCATCGGGCGCAAAGAGCAAGGCGCCGAGCACGACCGACGGGGTTTGCGCGGCAAGCGTGAGCAGCCGGTCGAGGCTCAGGCTCGCGCCCTGCTCGGGGAATACGGGGTCGCTGTTGCGCATCTGCGAGACGCCGGATCAAGACCGGCTTTTGTTGATTCGCGCCGATTGTATCGCCCCGCAGGGGGCCGCCATTGCTCGCTGGCGCACCGAACAGCCGGGTGATTTAGTGCACCGGCGCCGTGCGCCGAGCAACCAGACCGGCGCCGCGAAGCTCAATAAAGCGCGCTGGGCCGAGGTCTCAGCGCGGGCGCGGCCGGAAAACGAGCCAAAGCGCGACGAGCGAGAGCAGGACGAAACACACCGCCGACCAGTTCGCGAGCGAGAGGCCGAGCAGGACCCATTCCTTGTTCTTGCAAGCGCCGGTGACCATGAACATCGCCGGCCAGACCCCGCTCAGCGCGTTGATGATGCGCTCGACCAGCGTCGGATCGCCGAAGCCGCATTCGGTCGCCTGTTGCGGCGCGTACTGCATCCAGCTTTGCTGGACGGCGACGACGACGCCCCAGACCGCGGCGGCGGCGACTGCGCTGCTCCATAGCCTGTGCCAGGCCGGAACGAGCACGCCGCAGAGCGCGAAGAAAGCGATCACGAGGTAGAGGAAGCGCTGGAAATTGCACAGGTAGCACGGATGCAGGCGAGCGACTTCGCCGATGATCAGGCCGCCGGCAAGGAGAGCGAGTGCCGCGGTGGCGATCAGGGCAAAAATCTGTCGGAGCGAAAGCTTCATAACGGATAGAGACGCGAAAAAACGCGAAGAACCGATTCTAAGCGATTTGCCCGTGCAGCGAATTTTCCGCACGAGAGGGCAAGGTCGATGAGCTCTCGCGAGCGCTCCTGGCGCTTGCGGGCGTCATAAAATCACCGGCTGGGCATTGAACTTCCTCGCCCCGCCCTCGATCAAAGACGCGATCTGGCACGGACGGAGGGACAGGCAAATGTCATGCAAGGATCAACGCGCCCGGGTCGCTGAGCGGCCCGGAAAACGGCGCCCCGCCTTCGGCGTGCGCGCAATCGCTCTCACGCTTGCGCTGGTCTTCATCAGCGCGCAGGCCGGCGCCGCCCCCGAATACAAGATCGTCACCGCTTTCGAGCGCGGCACCTATTACCGCGCCGGGCGCGATCTTGCCGAGTTCATCGCGCCCGACGCCGACATCGACCTCGAGGCCCTGCCCTCGGCCGGCTCCGGCGAGAACGTCCGGCGCCTGCGCTACGAGCCGGGCGTCAAGCTCGCGCTCGTGCAGTCGGATGTCTATCAGGCCTTCCTCGACCAGGCGGCGGGCGGCAACAGCCAGGCGCGCGACATCATTCGCCCGCTGCGCGTGATCATGCCGCTCTTCAATTCCGAGGCCTACTTCATCGTGCGCGCCGACTCGCCGCTCAATTTCGTGCACGAGATCCGCGATGCGCGCATCAACGTCAGCGAGCGCGGCAGCGGCACCGCGCTGACCGCGACGACGCTCTATCGCCTGCTCTTCAATGCACCGATTCCGGAGGCGAATGCGACTTACCTTTCCAACGAGGACGGGCTCGTCAAGCTCACGACCGACAAATCGGTCGACGTCGTTGTCGTCAATGCCGGGCAGCCGGCGAAGCTTCTCGCCGACATGAAGCCCGAGGCGCGCCAGGTGATCCGCCTGCTCAAGTTCGACGCCAGCCATCCGTCGAGCCGTGCCGCGCTCAGGACCTACGTCGCGGCCACCGTGTACGCCCGCAACTACCCGAACCTCATCGACGAGGACATTCCCGCGCTGGCGGTGAAAGCCTACCTCGTGACCTACGACTTCACTCTGAAAGCGACCGAAACCGCGTTGCGGCGTTTCGCCCGCTCCTTGTGCCGGAATTTTTCGTTGCTGCAGGAAAAAGGCCATCCGAAGTGGAGCGAGGTCGAACCGGGCTTGCCCGAACTCGGTCGCGGCTGGGTCTATTACGCGCCGACGACGAGCGAGCTGCGCAGCTGCCTTGCCGCCAGCGCGAACGCGGCGCCGCCCCCCGTGACGGCGCCAAAGCCCTGCTCGCAGCAGGAGGAAGTGCTCGGCCTGTGCAAACCGGTGTGAGCTTCGCCGCGCACTGATGCCGGCAGTGCCGGCCTTGCGCTAACATGCTGGGCGATGCCGGTCAGCCGACCTGCGATGCACGACGGAAGAACAAGATGAACGTGAAGTCCGCTCCGCAGACGGCCGCGACCCCCTCCGCGACCCCCTCTGCGATCCCCTTTCTCGCGGCGCGAGCCAAGGAGGCGCCGGCCTGGGTGGCCGCCTTGCAGGAGGCCATGCCCGAGGAGAGAATCGTCGCCGACGACGCCCTTGACGCCAGCGAACGGCAGAGCGCCACGCTCGCCATCGTCGCCAATCCCGACCCCGCTGAGCTCGCCCAGTTTCCGCGCCTGCGCTGGGTGCACAGCGTCTGGGCCGGGGTCGAACGTCTCGTCGCCGACCTTGGAACGAGCGGCATCACGATCGTTCGTCTGATCGATCCCGCGCTGACCGCGACGATGAGCGAGGCGGTGCTCGCGTGGACGCTGTATCTGCATCGCGAAATGCCAGCTTATGCGCGCCAGCAGAAAGAAGAAGTCTGGCGAGCGCACCGCTATGTGCCGGCCGGCGCGCGCACAGTCGGCTTGCTCGGGCTTGGCGAGCTGGGCGCGGCGAGCGCCGCGCGCCTCGTCGCCGCCGGTTTCAGGGTCTGCGGCTGGAGCCGGCAGCGCAAAAGCCTCGCGCAAGTCGAATGCTACGCCGGCGAGGCGGAGCTCGCGACGATGCTCGCGCGCAGCGACATCCTCGTTTGCCTGCTGCCGCTCACGCCCTCGACGCGAGGCCTTGTCGGCGAGGCGGCGCTCGCCTGCCTGCCCAAGGGCGCAGCGCTGATCAATTTCGCGCGTGGCGCCATCGTCGACGCTGCGGCCTTGCGCGCCGCGCTCGACAGCGGCGCGCTCGAGCACGCGGTGCTCGACGTCTTCGTGCAAGAGCCCTTGCCGCCGGGCGAGTGGCAATGGCAGCATCCGCGCGTCACCGTGCTGCCGCACTGTTCGGCGCCGACGAGCTACGCGAGCGCGGCGGCGATCGTCGCCGAGAGCGTCCGCCGCTATCGCGCCAGCGGAAAAATTCCCGCCGGCGTCGATCCCGACCTGGGTTACTGAGGGGTCAGGGCTGGCAGAGGGCTGCTAACCCGCGGCCCCCTCGACGACGCGCCGCCTCTGCCCGCCCAGCCCTTCGCCCCGCGCCGATTCGGACATCAGGCGACGTTTATCTTCGCCTGGTAAA
>CAZALA010000043.1:19639-24589 GCA_964485725.1 uncultured Propionivibrio sp.
GGAGGGGTCAGGGCTGGCAGGGGGCTGCTAACCCGCGTCCCCCTCGGCGGTGCGCTGCTTCTGCACGCCCAGCCCTTCGACGCCGAGCTCGACGCAGTCGCCCGCCTTGAGGAAGGTCGGCGGCTTCATGCCGAGGCCGACGCCCGACGGCGTCCCGGTGGTGATCACGTCGCCCGGCTGCAGCAGGACGTAGTTGCTGATGTAGGAAACCAGCCTGGCGATCGGGAAAATCATGTCGGCGGTCGTCGAATCCTGGACGCGCTTGCCATTGACCGAGAGCCAGAGCTTAAGCTTCTGGACGTCGGCGATTTCGTCGCTGCTGACGAGCCAGGGGCCGAGCGGGCCGAAGCTCGGAAACATCTTTCCCTTGACCCACTGGCCGCCCTGCTCGAGCTGGAACTCGCGCTCGGAGACGTCGTTGCAGACGAAATAGCCGGCGACGTGGTCGAGCGCGCGGTCCTCTTCGACGTAATGCGCGGCGCGGCCGATGACGAGCGCGATCTCGACTTCCCAATCGGTCTTCTTCGAGCCGCGCGGCAGCCGGATCGCATCACAGGGCCCCGAAATGCACGAGGGCGCCTTGTTGAAGAGGACGGGCTGCTGCGGAATCGGCGCGTTGGTTTCGATCGCGTGCTGGCGGTAGTTGAGGCCGACCGCGATGAAGTTGCCGGGCTGCGCGACGCAGGGCCCGAGCCGCTCGCCGGCGGCGACGACCGGCAGCCGCGAGAGGTCGATATGGCGGATCTTTTCGATCCCGTTGTTGGCGAAAAAGGCCGGCGTGTAATCGGCGCAGACCGACGAGAGGTCGCGCAGCGCGCCCTGGCTGTCAAGAATGCCGGGTTTCTCTTTGCCGGGACTGCCGAATCTGACAAGCTTCATGACTGCTCCTGTTCGAGGTTGAACTGCACAAAGTTGCGAAGCTGACGATGCGAACCGCTGCGGCGCCCGCTATCGATCAATCGCCGCGACTGCGCCAGTGCAGGCGCGCAGGCAGCGTCGACGAGGCCGGCGCCTTGTTGTGGATGAGCCCGATCAGCTGCTCGATGCTCGCCGCGGCCAGCGCGTGGCTGTTCTGCTGGATCGAATCGATCTTGAGCGGCAGGCAGTCGAGCAGGTCGTGGTCGTCAAAAGTGATGAGGCGCCTGGGCGCGATGCCGAAATGCCGGTTTTCGCAAATGAAGGCGAGCGCGCCCTCGAGCAGCGTGATCGCCCCGGTGAACAAGACCTGCGGATAGCGCCCGAGGTCGCGATAGCATTCCTGCATCAGCTCGTAACCGCTGCACCGCCGATAGTCGCGCGAGCGCACCCAGCCGGGCGCTTCGGTGAGGCCGGCGCACGCGAGCGCGGCGCGATAGCCTTGCAGGCGGTCGATGCTCGGCGAGAGGTGCGGCTGGCCGCCGAAGTAATACGCTTCGCCGCCGCCGTCCTTGAGCGCATCGGCGAGAACTTCGGTGACGGCGCTTTCGGCGTCGGTGACGACAAAGGGCAAAGCCGGATGGTCCAGACGCCGGTCGACGAAAAAGAGCGGCAGCCGCGCCGTCCAAGGCAAATACCTTTCCGGGCTCGCCGAACAGGCGACGATCATCAGGCCATCGACCTGCCGCGCCGCGAGGTGCTCGATGCCGGCCAGCTCCTGCGCCGGATCGTCGTTGCTGGTGACGACGAGGAGCTGGTAGCCGGCGGCGTGGCAGATCGGCTCCATCGCCTGCGTCAGGCTCGCGTGCGCGAAGTTCGTCAGTTCCGGCACGATCAGGCCGAGCGTGTTGCTCTGCCCCGAGCGCAGCGCGCGGGCCGAATGGGAAGGCTGGAAATGGTGTTCGCGGGCAGTGTCGAGAACGAGCTTTTGCGTCGCCGGCGAAATGCGGAACTGATCGGCACGGCCATTTAAGACCATGCTCGCGGTGGTGCGCGAGACCGAAGCGAGACGAGCGATATCGTCGATCGTCAAACGTTTGTATTTCCTCATGGCCGCTGCAAGATCCCCTCTGGCAAGCGGTATTCCAGCCGATCTTCGTAAGCCACTGTCTCCCCTCCGCGGTCCGCATAATGCCGCCGGCTCGTCTTCACGCTGCGCCCTGTCGCTGCTCATCCGAATCGTTGCGCGCTGTTGCGAGCGCGCACGGATGCCCGATTGGCCAACCGCCATCATACCGGCATCGGCCAATTGACGAGTCGGCGACTTGCGCAAAAAAAGATGCACGAGGCGGCAATTTCGCGCCGGCGTTTATACTGCGCCGACAACCCGCTATCATTAGGCCATGAAAACACGCATCCTTCTCGTAGAAGACGACGAGCGTCTCGCCGATCTCACCGCTGAATATCTGCGCAAGAACGACTTCGAAGTGACGCTCGAAGCGCGCGGCGACACCGCCGAAGCGCAAATCATCAAGGACGATCCCGATCTCGTGATCCTTGACGTCATGCTCCCCGGCAAGGACGGCTTCGAGGTCTGCCGCTCGGTGCGCAGCCGCTACAAGGGCGTCATCCTGATGCTGACGGCGCGCGACGAGGACCTCGACCAGATCCTCGGGCTCGAACTTGGCGCCGACGACTACCTTGCCAAGCCCGTGCAGCCGCGGCTCCTGCTCGCGCGCATCAAGGCCCTGCTGCGGCGCTCGCCGGGCCCGGGGAAAAGCGCCGAGACAATGAGCGACGCCGACGCCACGGCGCAGCTTTCTTTCGGCATTTTCAACATCAGCCAGGCGACGCGCAGCACCCGGCTAGGCGACGAGACGATCGATCTCACGACCGCCGAGTTCGACCTCCTCTGGCTGCTGGCGCGCCACGCCGGCAGCATTCTTTCCCGCGACGACCTGTTGCAGCAACTGCGCGGTATCGGTTTCGACGGCCTCGACCGCTCGATCGACGCGCGCATTTCGCGCCTGCGCCGCAAGCTTGGCGACGACCCCGAAAATCCTACCCGTATCAAGACCGTCCGCGGCAAAGGCTATCTCTTCAGCAAGCATGACTGGCAATAGTCGACTGCTGGACATCTTCGGCCGCTACAAGCCGGCGCCCTGGCGCGGGCGCTACAGCCTGTCGCGGCTGTTCTTCAATTTCTACCTGCTGGTGATGGGCTCGTTCATCGCCATCGCCTTCTTTGCCGACTTCCTGATCTCGACGGCGGTCAAGGGCATCACCGACGACTACACGAGCCGCTTCATGAACGGCACGATCGTCCTGATCGAGGAGGAACTCTTCCGCAAGCCGCACGCGCAATGGCCCGAGACGATCAAGGCGCTCGACAAGAAATTCGCTTACAAGCTCAACATCGTCGACCGCTGGACGCTCAAGCTGACGCCCAAGCAGGCCGAGAAACTCGATAACGGCCAGCTCGCGATCGACGTCGACGGCGACGTCCTCTACCATCGCCTGAAGCACACGCCACAGGTCCTCGTCGTCGGCCCGCTCTCGCCCGACGCCAACCCCGACCGGCCGCGCGCGCTGCCGCTCGAACTGCGCATCCGCCTGCTCACCTGGAGCCTGATCGGGCTTTTCCTGGCGGTCGCCGTCTGGTTCTGGGTGCGCCCGGTGTGGCGAGATCTCGAAGCGCTCCGGCAAACCGCGCGCGGGCTCGGCGAAGGCCACTTCGAGTCGCGCGCGCCGCAGGCGCGCAGCCGCGCTTTCGAGTTGCTGACCGAAACGCTCAACGGCATGGCCGAACGCATCCAGCGCCTGATCGCAACGCAAAAGGAACTCTCGAGCGCGATCTCGCACGAGCTGCGCACGCCGATCGCGCGCCTGCGCTTTGCCGTCGAAATGCTTGCCGAGTCGGACGATGACATCGAGCGCCAGCGGCTGCGGCAAATGATGGACGACGACCTCGACGAGCTCGACAACCTGATCGACTCGAGCCTCACTTACGCGCGCTTCGAGCGCGAGCAGCCCGAGCTGCACCTGACCTCGGTCGAACTTGCGCCCTGGCTCGAAGAGGAAATCGAGTCGATGCGCATCCTCAACCGCGCGCTGGAAATGCGCCTCGACGCGAGCCGCCTGCCCGAAGGCCAGCGCGTCGAGCTCGACGTCAAGAGCATGCCCTACGCGGTGACGAACCTGCTGCGCAACGCGCTCAAGTACGCGAAGTCGACGATCGTCGTCAGCGCCGAAGTCGTCGGCGATCGCATCAAGGTCTACGTTGATGACGATGGCATCGGCATCCCCGAAGTCGAACGGCAGAAAGTGTTCTTCGCCTTCACCCGCCTCGACCGTTCGCGCGACCGCTCGACCGGCGGCCATGGGCTCGGCCTTGCCATCGTGCGCCTCGTCCTCGAGCAGCACGGCGGCAGCGTCAGCGCCGACGAATCGCCGCTCGGCGGGGCGCGTTTTACGCTCGATTGGCCGCTGTTACAGAACGTCACTGAAAGCTGACCAAAGAACGCAAGACGCTGGCCGGTGACCCTCCTATGATCCGTGCTTCCGGTGGTCACACCGACCGAGTGTTACGGCATGCTCGAGATCAATCCCGTTCGCAATCGCTTTCCCGCGCCTCCTCATGGCGCCAATGGTTCGCGCCAATGCCCAGCCCCCGCCACGAGCCGCACGTAACCGCCCCCGTGCGCAAGAGCGGGAACGGTTTCTGGAAGCACCTCAACGCCGACGCGAGTCGGCCTCGGCATCCCGTTTTTCCGATCGCCGAAGGCCTCGGAATTTTCGTCGGCGTCGTCGGCTGGGATCTTTTGAGCGAAGGCCACCTCGAGCTCGTCAAGGCGGCGCTGATCGCCGGGCCTGCGACGCTCGTCTGGTACGCTCTGCGCTGGTGGCACGAGCGCCGGCACCACGAGAACGACTGACGCAGCGCGGCAGAGGCCGGGCACCGTTACACTCGCTTACGCAATCGACCAGCATCCACCACAGACAGCGCCGCTCCCTTTTCCTATGATGGCCTCGTTGCTCAGCGTCCCCCGCTGGCAATGTTTGACCCTCCCTGACCCATCGCCAATGATGGGACTT
>CAZALA010000044.1:0-24577 GCA_964485725.1 uncultured Propionivibrio sp.
AAACAGCGGCGCCTGGAACTTCGGGCAGGAAAGTTCGGTGGGCTGGTCGGCGGTCATCGGGCCGTTCGTGTCCTTCGAGCCGACCGTCGTCTTCGTCGGCTCGCAGGCGAGTCCCGGCGCAACGCCGGCGACACCGCAGGCCCGGCCGACGATCTTCTGCGCGAGCGTGTAGCTCGCGTTGGCGCTCGCCGCTTTCTCTTCGGCGACGACGAAAGCGGTCGAAGGCGGAAGGCCTAAGAATTTGCGCGCCTTCTCGGTGACGGCGCGACCGATGATGAGCGGGATGCGACCACCGGCGCGAAACTCGTCGGCGAGCGTCGCCGGCGACAGCGTGAAAGTCGTGAGCGTAGCGCCCGCGGCATCGACGATCTTGTTGCCCTCGACATCGACCGTGATCACGTCGCCGGTCTTCAGTTTCGAGACGTCGGCCTTGATCGGCAGCGCGCCCGAATCCTGCGCGGTGTTGTAGAAAATCGGTGCGATCGCGCCGCCGATGATGACGCCGGCGTTCTTCTTGTTGGGCACGCAGGGGATTTCCTCGCCGATCGCCCAGAGCAGGCTGTTGATCGCTGATTTGCGCGAAGAACCGGTGCCGACGACGTCGCCGACGAAAGCGACCTGATAGCCTTCGCTGCGGTACTGCGCGATCGTCGCGAGGCCGTCGGGAAAGCGCGTCTTGCCGAGGGTGAGCGCATGCAGCGGAATGTCCGAGCGCGAAAAAGCATCGCTCGCCGGTGAAAAATCGTCGGTGTTGATTTCGCCGTCGACCTTGTAGACCTTAAGTTTGTAGGAAGCGGCGACGCCCTTGCGCGAAGTAAACCATTCGGCGTCGGCCCACGACTGCATCAGCGTCGCGGCAGCGGCGCAGCCCGCCTTGGCGAGCCTCGCCACGTCGTTGAAAGCGTCATAGACGAGCGTCGTGCGCGCCAGCGCTTGCGCGGCCGCATCGGCAAGCGAAGCGACTTCGAGCGCCGCGACGAGGGGCGCGACGTTGTAGCCGCCAAGCATGGTGCCGAGCATATCAACCGCGGCAAGCGGCGTGATCAGCGGCGAAGCGCGCCGACCGAAAGCGAGGTCGGCAAGGAAGGCGGCCTTGACCTTGGCGGCGGGATCGACGCCCGGCGAGACGCGATCAGCGAGCAGCGTGCGCAGCCATTCTTCCCGGCCGGCTGGCGGCGCGACGAGAAGTTCGCAGACTTCTTGCGTTTGCGCGGCGGTGAGCGGCAGCGGCGGGATCCCGAGTCTGGCACGCTCGGCTTGTTGCGCTTCGTAGGTTTCGATCATCTGATCATGCTCCTTGATTGGAAAGCTGTTGCGCGCGCTGAGCTTCAGGCCCGGCTGAAAGGTCCAGCGCGGAAAACGCTGCGGCGACGAAGCGTATATTTGCCGGTATGGCGCCTCGCCACAACTGAATTATGTTCAACATGTTGTTCCTTTTCGTACGCAACCTGACACCCGCGCCGCGCATCGAGCAAAACCTCGACCTTTTTCGATAAAGCTTGCAAAGCCCATTCCTTCTCGCTTCCTGCCCATCCTGAGGGCTTGCCAGGCGGCGGTTCGCGGTAGGCAGAGACTGCGCAATTTGTGCCGTCGCTGCATGACACTCGACGTTTCGAATACTAAAATCTGCGCGCTGCGGCGTCCTTGACTTCCTCCTGTAATTGCGCGTAAATCGCGCATGTCCGAACACTAATCGCGCAAATACGGAGCCTCAATGGGGACCAGCCATAGCGAACTTAACCGTCGAGACTGGATTGCCGGGCTCGACAAGGGCCTGCGCATCATCGAAGCCTTCAATGATACGCATCCCCGCCTTTCGGCTTCAACCGCGGCGCGGCGCACGGGAATCACGCGGACCGCGACGCGGCGTTACCTGCGCACGCTCGAGGACCTGGGTTACCTTGAAAGCGACGGCAAAATGTTCTGGCTGACGCCGCGCGTGCTGCGGCTCGGTTGGTCCTACTTCGATTCGGCAAAATTGCCGCGCGCGGTTCAGCCCTATCTGCAGCGGATCAGCGTCGTCCTCGGCGGCGCAACGTATTTTGCCGTACTTGACGAAGACGATGTGGTGTTTGTCGCGCGCGACGGTTCGAATCTCGTGCAGAACGTCGGCTTCGTGCTCGGCGCACGCGTTCCCGCCAATCTCTCGGCAGCCGGCATCGCGATGCTCTCGAGCCGCCCCCCCGAAGAAGTCGACCGCTGGCTCGCCGGCCGCAAGTTCGCGCCCTATACGCCTTATACGGCGACCACCGAGGACGCCGTGCGCGCCCACATCGACGCCGCGCGCAAGCAGGGTTACGCGCTCGTCGAGCAGCAACTGACGCAGCGCGTGCGCGGCATCGCGGTGCTCATTCACACGCGCAGCGGAGCCCTAGCCGGCTCGATCAGCGTCAGCCTGCCGATGGGCAACGAAACCGCCGAAAGCGCCGTCGCCCGCGCCATGCCGCTCCTGCGCGAAGCCGAATACGCGCTGCTCGCGGCGTTCTGAGGCCATTGCGCCACAAACACCGTTAACCACAGAGACACAGAGGCACAGAGGCACAGAGGAGGGACTGAGAAGGCATTAAGAAACTGCTCTCTCTGTGTCTCTGTGTCTCTGTGTCTCTGTGTCTCTGTGTCTCTGTGGTGAAAAGGTTTTAAGAGATTCAAGCCCGGCGCGGCAGTTCGACGAGCGCTTCGAGTCCGCCTTCGGCGCGGTTGCGCAGGCGGAATTCGCCGCCATGCGCGCGCACGATGTTGCGCGCGAGCGAAAGGCCCAGCCCGCTGCAGCCGGTCGCCCGGTTGCGCGAGAATTCGGCGCGAAAGAAGGAATCGAACACCTTGAGGCGGGCGACTATTTGCCCGCTAGCCAGTTCGAGCCGGTTTCCCTGGCGACCTCGCGGCGGAAACTGGCGGCTTCGTGCGACGGCAAATGCGCGGCGATTTCGTTGATGACCTTGCTGAGGTCGGCATCGCCGGCGAAGGCCTTTGCGCAGAGGACGCCGGCGATCGGACCAAGGAAGGCAAAAGCGATCGCTTCTATCGTCTGGCGTTGCCAGTTGAAGTCACGGAAAAGCCCGTCCTCCGCGGCGACCGGGGCTTCTTCGATGAGGCGGGCGATGGCCAGGCGGAAAGCGGCCGCCTCGTCCGGCGCGAGCTTGGCGGCGAGTGCGTCGATGGCTGAATTGACGTCGGCGGCGCTCTTGAAAACACCGTCGCATACGATCGTGGCGATCGGACCAAAGTAGGCAAAGCACGCCGCCTCGATCAGACCGCGATAACGATCTGCCGGCAGCGCAGCGCTCCGCGCACCGCGACCCGGCGCAGCGGCGCCTGCGTCGGCGCCGGTCAGCCAGCGGACGGCGCGCTTGCTGAGTTCGGATTCCTTGGCGACACGTCGCGGCGCGCTCTCAAAAGTGCTGCTTGCCGATTTCAGGTTCTTAAGGAGTTCGACGGCAAAATCGCCGTGTCGGCCCTGATAGCTGACCGACTCGACGACGCCGCTTGCGATCACGATCGCCGCGACGCTGTCATCGACACCGACGAGGTAGAAAGTGCCGCTGCTGCCCCGTTGCAGATAGCCTCTCAGCTCGTCGAGCGAGGCACCGACGGGACCGAGCTGGCGGCTCATTTCGACCTCGCCATTTGAGCTAGCGCGCCTTCGTCAGCTTGGCAATATGATCGGCGGCGATATTGATGCTGCGGCGCATCAGTTCGAACGCGCGCGTCAGCGCTCCGATTTCGTCGTCGCGCGTCGAGACGAGCGCCGCGTTGCTGCGGCCCAGGCTGATCCTCTTCGCGGCTGCGGTGATTTGCAGGATCGGCTGGATGATGTTGTTCTGCACGACCCGGTTGAGGACGATCAGCACGCCGCCGAACAGCGCCGTGATGATCCCGATGACGATCGCGGCGCGCTTTTGCACGGCGGCGTTGATATCGGCGACGGGAACGCCGACGAGGCTCGCGCCAATGATGGCGCCGGGCTTCCAGCCGAAGCCCGACGAACTGCCATAGCGCGCGACGATGTCGGCGGGCGCGGCGCTCGGGTCGCCGTGGCAGAGAAGACACTCTTCGGACGCCCTCGTCGGTACTGCCGAGATCAGATAATTCTGCCCATGACTCGTCCCCGTCCGGATAATGCCTTTGTCGTTGCCGCCAGCGCGCAGCGTCTCGAGGATCGAAACTTCGAGTCCTTGCGGAAGGTCCGCCTTGTTGAGCGGGTTGTCGCTGATCATGCGGATCAGGTAGGACGGTTGCAAGGCGTGAAAATTGGTCGCGAGCTCCTTGGCCATCACCGTCGATGAGACGACGATCGGCAGGTATTCGTTACGCGCGAGAAAATACGGTCGGGTCTTGTCTCTGACGATGGCCCGCGCCGAACTCACCACATCGACGAGAAGCTTGAGCTCCTTGTCGGCCTGGTCGTAGATCTCGTCTCGCGTCAGAAAATAAATGATCGGCACGACGGCCAGCACGCTTGCCAGATAGACGAGGAGAAGCGCACGGTGAAAAGTGCGCGCAACCGACCGCATTCGTACCGGGTTCTCTTCCATGACTCGTCCCCATATCGATGATCTCAGCGTCGCTTGTGGATCGCCCGGCAGCCAGCACTTCGTGAGGAACGGCAGCGCCGGCCGCGCATCTCCTATGCAGATGTCCTGTGACTCGGGGCGAATGTTTAGGTTCCTTTCGACGTTTGATCGAAGACCTGGCGGCATCTGCGGCGCAGCGGCGAAAGCCGTGCGTCGAATCTGCGAAGAGCCGCTGCTGCGAGCGTCTGCGCAGGCCCGCACGAGTCGGCGTTTATGCCTTTCGTTTAAGCCAAAACTGCCGTGGGTACGACGCCGCCGGCTCTCGTCGCTGGACGACCGCTTCGGTGACGCGCAGATTCTGCAGGCCGTCGCGGGCCGAGACGAGCGGTTCGGCTTCGCCGCGGATGACGGCGGCAAAATGCGCGATCTGCTCGGCGAGCGGGTTCCGCATTGGGCCGTCAGTACGCGAGCGTCGCGACCGAACGCAGCTCCGAGGGCGTTGCGGTGCCGAAACCGAAAAATTCGATGTACGCCGGAATCATCTCGAAGAGCATGTCGGTGCCGACCTGGAATTTGCAGCCGCGCGCCTGCGCGGCCAGCAAAAGCGGCGTCATTTCCTGCTTCATGACGACTTCGCCGACGAAGGTCGAAGGCGAAAGCCGCGTGACGTCGAAAGGCAGCGGATCGCCGGCCTTCATTCCGAGCGGCGTCGCGTTGACGACGAGATCGTAGCCCTCCGGGTCGGTCGATGCGAGCCTGACCTCGAGCCTGGGATAATGCTGCGACAGGCGCGCCGCGAGGCTTTCGGCCGACGCCGCGTTCGTATCGACGAGCGCGATCGAAGCGACGCCGTCGGCGGCGAGTGAAGCCGCGATCGCCGAGCCGACGCCGCCGGCGCCGATCACGAGGCATTTCGCGCCCTTGAAAACGAAACCCTTGCGGCCGATCCCGCGCGTAAACCCGGCGCCGTCGAACATGTCGCCGAGCAGCGTGCCGTCGGCGCGCTTCAAAACGGCGTTGCACGCGCCGGCGATTTTCGCCGTCGTCGTGAGTTCGTCGACCATGCCGGTGGTCGTTACCTTGTGCGGCATCGTGATCAACGCGCCGTGCGTGTTGGTGAAGCGAAAAATTGCCTTGAACGACTCAGGAAAGTCGTCGGCCTGAACGCCCATCGGGACAACGACGGCGTCGATGCCGTGCTTGTCGAACCATGGGTTGTAGATCATCGGCGCCTTGAAGCTCTCGGTCGGATAACCAATGTGCGCAATCAATCTCGTCTTGCCGCTTATCATCACAGTCGCTCAATATCGTTGTCGAAAGCCGCCCGCAGCGCTTGCGCGCGCGGGCGACGGGGCGATGCATTTAAAGCTTACTTGCGACCCTTGGCGAGCTCGGCCTGCAGTTCCTTGACGAGGTCCGGACCGACGTTGGCGCTGAACTTGTCGATGACCGGAGCAAGCTTGGCGCGGATTTTGGCGAGTTCGGCGGGCGGCAGGACGCTGACCGTCATCGTCTTCTTGAGGTTGGTCAGCGAAGCCTCGGACAGTGCGCGCGAGTTCTCACGCTGCCACTTCGTCGCTTCGGCGAGCGTCGCCATCAGCATCGCCTGCTCGTCCTTGTTGAGCGCGTCCCACTTCTTCTTGCTCGCGAAGACCGACTGCGGGTTGTACATGTGGTTGGTGACGCCGAGGAACTTCTGGACTTCGTTGAACTTGCTCGTCTCGATGACCGAGAAGGGGTTTTCCTGACCGTCGATGATCTTCTGCTCGAGCGCCGTGTAGACCTCGGTGAAGGGCATCGGAACGGCGTTGGCACCCAGCGCGTTGAAGGTCTCGATGTAGATCGGCGACTGGATGACGCGAATCTTCAGGCCCGAGAGGTCGTCGGCCTTCTCGATCGCACGCTTGCTATTGGTGACCTGGCGGAAACCGAGTTCCCAATAGGCGAGGTTGAGGAGGCCCTTGGCCGGCGTGAGATCGGCAAGCTTCTTGCCGAAAGCGCCGTCGAGGATGACGTCGGCTTCCTTGCCGCTCTCGAACATGAACGGGAAGTCGAAGATGGCGAATTCCTTCACCTGCGTCTGCAGGATTCCCGAGTTCATCGCCGTGAAGTCAATCGTTCCGCCCTGCACCGCCGAGAGGACCTGCACGTCGCCGCCGAGGACGCCGTTCGGGAAGACCTTGAGCGTGAGCTTGCCGCCGCTCTTCGCCTTGAGGATTTCGGCCCACTTCTCGGCGCCCATGACGCCCGGATGTCCGGTCGCGCCGGCGAGGGCGATTCTGAACGTGTGTTCGTTGATCTGCGCCTGAGCGGCCGAAGAAAGAACGAGGCCGCACAGCACCAATGCCGCACTTCCAATGATCTGCTTCACTTTCATTTTGAAACTCCTTTCAAAGTCAGCCTCGAATCGGAGAAGCCATCCGTGAACAACACCCTTCCACCCACTTGCGCAATTGCCACTCTTGCAAACCACCGCTGCCCTTCAATTCATAAACCACCGCATCGGAACCAGAACCAGATCGGGAAAGACGATCAGGAGACCCATGACGACGAGCTGCGCGACCATGAACGGCCAGACGCCGACGATGATGTGATCCATCTTGACCTTGGTCACCCCGCAGACGACGTTGAGCGTCGTTCCTACGGGCGGCGTGACGAGGCCGATGGCGTTGTTGATGACGAAGACCACGCCGAAGTAGATCGGATCGATGCCGGCGGCGACCATCACCGGAACGAGCACCGGCGTCAGGATCAGGATTGTCGGCGTCATGTCCATCGCCGTTCCGACGACGACGACGAGCACGTTGACGGCGATCATCAGCAGGATCTTGCTGCCCATGAAGGGACGCAGCATCTCGATCACCTGCTGCGGGATCTCGGCGATCGTGATCAGCCAGGACGAGACGAGCGCGGCGGCGACGAGGAACATGACGATGCCGGCGGTCTGGCCGGCCTGCGCGAGGACGGCGGGAATCTGCGAGATCTTGAGGTCCCGGTAGACGCAAATCGAAACGAACAGCGCATAGACCGAGCAGACGACGCCCGCTTCGGTCGGCGTGAAGACGCCGAACTTCAGGCCGAAGACGAGGATGCCCGGCATCACGAGCGCCCAGGCACCGTCTCGGATCGCCCTGAAGACTTCCTTGCGCGTGGCGCGCGGCGGCACCTCGAGGTCCATGTTGCGCGCGACGAACCACCAGGCGACGGTGATGCCGAGCGCGATCATCAGGCCCGGAACGATCGCCGCCATGAACAGCTTGGTGATCGACAGGCCGGCGGTGACGCCGAACAGGATCAGGTTCGGCGACGGCGGCACCATCGGCCCGATGATGCTGCCCGAAGCGATCAGGCCCGCCGACTTGACCGGGTCGTAGCCTGATTTCACCATCATCGGAAAGAGCAGCGCCGACATCGCCGCCGCGTCGGCCGCCGCCGAACCCGAGAGCGAGGCGAGGATGCACGAAGCGAGAATGACGACGTAGCCGAGTCCGCCCGGGATGTGGCCGACGAGCGTCATCGCCACCGCGATGATGCGCTTCGACAGACCGCCGGCGTTCATGATGCCGCCGGCGAGCATGAAGAAGGGAATCGCCATCAGCGGGAAGCTGTCGGCGCCGTTGATCAGGTTCTGCGCGATGATCTGCGTGTCGAACATCGAAAGGTGGAACATCAGCGCGACGCCGCACGCGATCAGCGCGAAAGCGATCGGCATGCCGAGCGCCATCGCGCCGCACAGCGAGAAAAGGAAGATTGCAACTGTCATGGCCTTGCCCTCAGTGTTTCTTGCCAGCGGCGGCAAGCCTTTCGGTTTCCCGCTCCATCTCGAGTCGCAGTGCTTCGAGCTTGGCTTTGTCGAGTTCCTCTTCCGATTCCTTGATCGCAATCAGTTGCTCGTCCTTGAGGCGGCCGGTGAGCATCAGGTACAGGTTGTTGAGCAGGATCAGCGCCGCCGGCAGGCTGAAGAAAAGTCCGGTGCCGTAGAAAAAGATGCCGACCGAGATGCCCGAAGCCGGCGCGATCGCGCCGTAGTTGATCACGGCCTGCTCCCAGCTTCCCTTGGCGAACAGGGCGACGCAAAAGAGCATGATCAGGTGGCTCAGCACGTAGCAGATTTTCTTGCCGACCACGGGCAGCCTTGAGACGAGCGTGTCCATCCCGAGGTGCGTGTTTTCGCGCATCGCGATGATCGCCGCGGTGAAGGTCAGCCAGACGAATGACCACCGGGCGATTTCCTCGGAAACGGTGATTCCGGAGTTGAATCCATAGCGCAGGACGACGTTGCCGAAAATCAGCACGACCATCGTCGCGATCAGGAGGACGACCATGATCTTGAGAATGCGAAAGTACCAATCGATGATGAGCGTCATGATGCGCTCCTGCAAAATAGCCTTGCTTCCATTGCGTTTCCTCTGTTCCTGGTTCAAGCGTGCTGGATCTTTGCCGCCGCGTAGGCCTTGGCCGACTCGAGGCAGCGGAAAGCGTGCTCGGCGTAGCCGAACTCCTTGGCGCGCGCATTGTGCGGCAGCTCGATCGAATAGACCATCTTCGGCAGGCGATTGAAGATCGCGGCGACGTCGATGCCGCCTTCGCCGACGTAGAGCCGCGCTTCGCGCAGGATGCGCGTCATTTCGGCGCGGTCAGCCGGAATCTCGGCCGGCGCGTCGCACAGGTGGGCGAAATGGAACCACTCGCGCGGCAGGCCGTCGAGGTCCTCGGGCTTGTCGAGGGCGCGGTGGAAGTGGTGCGCGTCAATCATCAGTCCGGCGTTCTCGCGCCCCGCCGCGCGCAAGACCTCGACGGCGCCGGCGAGCGTATTGACCGCGGCGATCGGCACGTACTCGAGGTCGACGCTCATGCCAAATTGCCTGGCGAGGTCGCAAACCTGGCCGAACTTCTCGATCGCATACTCGCGCTGCGGCGTCCAGATGCTCGAGAGCACCGCCCGGGCGCCAAGCTCGGCGGCGACTTCCATCGCCGGCAGGTATCTGGTCGCATGCATGTCGTCGTGGATGCGCGCAAGCTCGATGTCGTGCACCTTGAGGCCGGTGTCGGCGAGCGCGCGCTTCGTCTGTTTGAGCATCTCGGGGTTCTCGGCGAGCGCGTAATTCGGCTCGCCGGGCAGGCCCATGTAGATCAGGCGCGGGCTGACGTAATCGTAGCCGGCGCGCGCCGCGATATAGACGAGCTCAGGCGGTGCGCAACCAATGACGGTCAGATGAGCGAGTGAATATTCGAGTGCCAATTTAGTGCCTCCATCCCCGATGGCGTGCGCTTGCGCGCACGCCGTCTGTCGTATCGCCGCGCCGCCGGGTTGTTTCCCTCGCGCCGCGAGTCTCCCCTTATCGTTATTGCGCTGCGCTCCTACTTGTCGGTCGCAACGTGATGCACCTTCTTGCCCGGCGAATAGATGTCCATGATGTTCCAGTGACCCGCCGTCGGCGTCGGCACGTTCTTCATGTAGGCGTCGATGACGATCGGTTTCTTCAGCGCGATCGCGCGTTCGAGCGCGGGTTTAAGTTCCGCCGCCGATTCGATCTTGACGCCTTCGATGCCGTAGGCGCGGGCGATCGCGGCAAAATCCGGCGACCAGCTCTCGCCGTTTTTCTCGAAGACCGTGCCGAAAGTCGTGTCAAAGTGCGCGAGTTCGAGACCGGCGATCGTGCCAAAGGCGTGGTTGTTCATGATCAGCCAGATCACCGCGACGTCGCTTTCAAAAGCCGTGGCAAGCGCCGCGGGATTCTGACCAAAGCCGCCGTCGCCGACGAGCGCGACGACGACTCGGTCGGGCAGCGCGAGCTTGGCGCCGATCGCCGCCGGCGAGCCGAAGCCCATGGTCGCGAAACCGCCCGGCGTAAACACCGTCCCCGCCGAAAGCACCGGGAACTGCTGCGCCAGACCGTTCTTGTTCCAGCCGACGTCGGTGCAGATGATCGCATCGCGCGGCAAGGCGGCGCGCAAGTCGGCGAGGATGCGCTCGGGGCGCATCGGCCAGGCGTCGCTCGTCATGCCCTCCTGGTTGCCGGCGACGAAAGCCTCACGGTTGGCGGCCATCTCGGCGACGAGCGCTTCGCGCTTGACGCCGTTCGGCGCGAGCTTCTTCGCGACGCGCAGGAGCGCGACCAGCGCCGATTTGATGTCGGCGACGGCGCCGATTTCGGCCGGGTAGTTGCGGCCGATCTCGGCGGGGTCGATGTCGATGTGGATGAGCTTCGTCGGCGGGAAGTTGAAGGTATAAGCCGGCTCCCACGAACTCGAATCGGCTTCGGAAAAGCGCGTGCCGAGGCCGACGATCCAGTCGGCGCCCTTGCATTTTTCGTTGATGAACTTCGTCCCCCAGAAACCCGACATGCCGAGGATCAGCGGATGGTCGTCGGGCAGCGCGCCCTTGCCCATCAAGGAGTGCGCGACCGGCAGCTCAAGGTGTTCGGCGAACTCGCGCAATTCCTTCGTCGCATCGCCGAGCATGATGCCGCCGCCGACGTAGAGGAGCGGGGTCTTCGCCGCGAGGATCTGCTTGACGATCCTTTCCGCGGTCGCTTCGTCGAGGCCCGGCTTGGCAAGGCTGCGCGTGTTGGTGAGAACGCGATCGAAAAGCGCGACGTCGATTTCCTTCGAGAAGATGTCCATCGGCACATCGACGAGAACCGGGCCCGGGCGGCCGCTTTCGGCGAGGATGAAAGCCTTCTCCAGTATCTCGGGAATGAGGTGGACCGAGTCCACTCGCCAGACGCGCTTGCAGAAGGGACGATAGATCTCGCACTGCGAAGCGTCGGCGTGCAGGTTCACTTCCTGGTGCGGATGCTTGCCGTAATAGTGCGTCGGCACGTCGCCGGCGATCACGACCATCGGGATCGAATCGAGCGAGGCGTTGGCGACGCCGGTGGCGGCGTTGGTAAGTCCGGGCGAAAGGTGCGAGAGCACGACCGACGCCTTGTTCCTGGCCCGCGCGTAACCGTCGGCCGCGTGCGCGGCGATCTGCTCGTGCCGCGTGTTGATGAAGCGGATCTTCTTGCTCTTCGAGAGCGCCGCGAGAACGGCGATATTGGTGTGGCCGCACAGGCCAAAGATGTGCTCGATGCCGCGCGCCTCGAGATACCTTACGATTTGGTTCGCAACCAGGTCTTTCATCGATGCCTCCTTAATTGTTGGGCGCGGCGCGAGCCGCGATGCTTTTGATCCCCGAATCCTGCCGCGCCGCAGCCATGCTGCGGCGCCTTTTCCGATGCCTGCTCAAGCGTTGTTCTGCGCCTTTGCCTTTTCCTTGACGATGTCCTCGCAGCGGCCGGCTTTGAGCACCGCGCTCGCCGCGTCGTGGCCGACGATGCGCGCCGCGAGCCGCGCCGTATCCATCGCCTTCAGGAGATCGACGCCGGTGGCGATGCCCATTTCATGCAGCATGTGGATGACGTCCTCGGTCGGCACGTTGCCGGAAGCGCCGGGCGCGTACGGACAGCCGCCGAGCCCGGCAAAAGCGCCGTCGAACACGCGCACGCCGGCCTGCATGCCGGCGACGATGTTGGCGAGCGCCATGTCGCGCGTGTTATGAAAATGCATCACCCAGCGCACGCTCGGGAACATCTCACGCATGTGCGTGCCGAGTTCGAAAACCTGGCGCGGGTTCGCCATGCCGGTCGTGTCCGAGAGCGAAAGTTCGGTGATGCCGAGCTTGACGAAGCTTCGCACGGCGTTCTCGACCTGCTCCACCGGCACCTTGCCGACGAAGGGACAGCCGAAGGACGTCGAGATCGCGCCCGAGAGTTCCATGCCGTTCTTCGCGGCAAAGTCGACGCAATCGGCAAAGCCCTCGACCATCTTCACCGGCGTGCTGTTGAAGTTGGCAAGGCAGTGCGCTTCGCTCGCCGAAACGGTGAGCTTGGCTTTCGTCAGACCCGCGTCGAAGGCGCGCTGCACGCCTTTGATGTTGGGAACGAGCGCGCGGTATTCGACGCCGGCGACCTTCTGCATCGCGCGGCACAGCGCATCGGTGTCGGCCATCTGCGGAACGGCTTTCGGATGCACGAAGGCGCCGATCTCGATGATCCTGATCCCCGAGGCGACGACCGCGTTCAGAAGCTCGAGCTTCTCCTCGACGCGCGGGATCGCTTTCTCGTTCTGCAGGCCGTCGCGCAGACCGACCTCGCAGACGGATACGGACTCGGGCCAGGATGAAATGCCTTGCTTCATTTGAGCTCCTTTGCCTAGAACGGCGAGTACTGGATCTTCTCGAGTTCGGGGTCGTAGAACTCGCCGAAGAGCTCTTCGTCGCTCATCCAGTCGGGCTTGTCGTACTCGCGCGAGACCCAGGTGACGTTCATGTAGTGGTGCAGGTGGATGTTCTCGGAAGTCGCGTTGCCCGCCCAGGTACCGCAGCCGATCGACGAAGTCATCGGCATGCCGTTGTGCATGCTGCCGGCGTTGGCCTTCGACTGCGCCTGCCGGATCATGATGCGGCCGACGCGCGCGACGAGCGCGAGGCGATGGATGTGCTCGTCGTCGAACGAGAAGATGCCGACCGAGTGACCGATGCCGCCGACCTTGTGGATCGCCATCACGGTGTCGATGGCGTTCTGGAATTCACCCTTGTACTTATGGACGGCGAGCAGCGTCGTCAGCTTCTCGACGCACCAGATGCCTTCCGGCGTGTTGTTGTAGATGCCGGTGCCGTGCGAGGCGATCAGGAACTTGCGGTCGGAAGGAATTTCGAAACCGGCGGCTTTCGCCATCGCCTGCGGCGACAGGGCGACGGTGTCGGGCAGCCGGTGCAGCTCCTTGTCCCACATGACGTTCTTCACCGCTTCCTGCTCGCCCGGCGTCAGCATGTAGCCGCCGACCGTGACAAGCTCCTGGAGCGCCGCCTCCCAGATGCTCTCGTGGATGACGATATTGCCGTCGGCCGAGCAGCCCGAACCGAAGTCCGAGGTCTTCGAGCGCATCGTGTTGAAGGCCGCCTTGTTGAGGTCCCTGATCGCCGTTTCGTCCCAGACCATCGTCGCGTTGCCGGCGCCGACCGCGAAAGCCGGCGTCCCCGACATGTAAGCGCGACGCACGACGCCCTGGCCGCCGGTGGCGATGATCAGGTCGACCTTGGTCATCAGCGCTTCGGAGATGCCCTTGTTGATCTTCGCCTTGTAGCCGAGGATCTGCACGAGGTCCTCGGGCGCGCCGACGCGGCGCAGGCCTTCGCGCATCAGCTCGATCGTCTTGCGGCTGGTTTTGAGCGTGCGCGGATGCGGCGAGAAAATGATCGCGTTTCTCGCCTTGATCGCGTAGATCGCGTTGCCGGCCGGGGTCAGGTCGGGATTGGTCGCCGGAATCACGCAGCCGATGACGCCGACGGGCTTGGCGTATTTGACGAGCTTCTTCTCGGGGATTTCCTCGATGATGCCGACCGATTTTGCGCGCAGGCAGTCGCGCAGGATGCCGCGGATCTTGAAGCGCTTGGCTTCGCGGCTGATCGGGTCGCCAAAATCGCTTTCCTGGATGCCGAGCTCGACGAGCTCGTGGAAATTCTTAGAGTTGGCGACGATCTGCGCCACCGAACGGATCGTGCGGTCGATCGCTTCCTGGCTCCAGGTCTCGAACTCGAGCTGCGCCTTGTCGGCGCGCGCAAAGGCTTCTTCGACTTCGTCGATCTGCTCCTGACCCAGCTTGAGTTCGGCGTAACGCGCCGCCATGTCGTTTTGTCTGCTCATTTTCGTTTCCCCATCAAAAGTTGCTGAACATTCTTTAAGCCGTGCCCCGCGCCAGAATCGACTTGCGCAGGCGGATGCGTCAGTGCTTCAGGCCTTTGTCACCGCCCACCGCGCCGACCGCACTGTGCGCGAAGGCGAGGCCGACGCGCATGTCTTCGATCGAAAGCTGTCCGGGCGCCGAACTTCCCTTGCCGACGGCAAAGGTCAGCGCCGAACCATAGACCCAGCCGAATATGCGCGAGAGCGAACCCAGGCTGCCCATCGCGGTGCCGATCAGCGGCATCGTGCACTCGCGGTTCGCCTGCTGCGTCGCCGCCAGCAGCGTCAGCACGTCCTCGGCTTCGTTCGGCATCACCGATACCGTCGCGATGTCGGCACCGAGCCGCTCGGCTTCGAGACACTTGGCGACGAGCTCGTCGGCGCGCGGCGTGTGGCTGAAGTTATGGTAGGAGAGGATCATCGTCACGTCGTTGCGGCGCGAGGCGTCGCGCAAGAGCGCGACCTTGTCGGGCGCGTTGCTGAGTTCGTAATCGATGACATCGACGCAGCCGCTCGCGCAGGCGGCGACGTAGAGCTTGAGCACGTCATCGTCGTCGAGCACGATGCCCTCGCCGCCCTCGTTCATCGTGCGGCAGGTGAAAATGATCGGGATCTTTCCCGCCTGCTGCTTGATCCGGCTCGCGAGGTCGATCACCGCCGCGGTATTGCCGACGCCAGCGAAGAAATCGACGCGCCATTCGATCATGTGCGGCTGTTTGGGCAGGATCGTCGCCAGTTCGTCGAAGATTTCAGCACAATTGCGACCGACGAGCGGCGTGCAGATGAGCGGCTGCTGGCCGCTGACTCTTTTGCCGTGAACGCGGATCGATTTCATCGTACCGGTAATCCCTCAAGGCCTTGCGCTGCCCGCTCGCGTGAGCAGGCTTGCGACGACTGATGCGGCTGATAGTAGTTAGCGGCAAAGGCCATGTCATCGCGCCTCGGGGACTTTTGCGCGATTAGCGCCCCTGTTTGGGCGATTAGCGCGCGTTTTTGCCGGCATTTTGCGCTTGACGTCGCGCCGGCAAGCCCGCCTCATCGCCGCCCGGCAAACGCCTCGCAGCGAGTGCAAACTTCCTCAGGGCAAGGCGCCGCGCCGCCTGCGGGCCCGCGTCGCGGCTTGACTTGAGGTGGCCACTTGATATCCTATCGCCGACGACTCGAGCCCGAGCGCCGACCTGCCGCACCCCGACAAGAGCCAGGAGTCATGATGAGCAATGCCACGGACCGCGAATCGGTTGTCGAACCCCACAACCCGATGGGCGTGGACGGTCTCGAATACATCGAATTTGCCACCTCGCGGCCACAGGCGCTCGGTGGCGTACTCGAGCGCATGGGCTTTCGCCTGATCGCCCGCCACCGCTCGCGCGAAGTCGAACTCTACCGGCAAGGGTCGATGAACCTCGTCGTCAACTCGCAACCGGCCGACATCCCGCGCGTCGTAAAACCCGTCGAACAGCCGGTCATCAGCGCGATCGCGCTGCGCGTTCGCGACGCCGACGCGGCGATCCGCCGCGCGCTCGACCTCGGCGCCTGGGAAATTCCGGTGCGCGCGCGCGCCATCGAACTCAATATCCCGGCGATCCACGGCGCCGGCGAAAGCCTCATTTACTTCGTCGATCGCTACGACGAATTCTCGATCTACGACATCGATTTTCGCGCCATCCCCGGCGTCGACCAGCACCCGCCGGCGATCAACGGCATGCATTATTTTGGCGTCGTGCAATACATCGGCATCGACCGTACCGAGGACTGGACCGAGTTCTACGCGCAGCTCTTCGGTTTCACGCGCCTGCCCGAGACGACGCATTTTGGCATCATGCCCAAGGGCGTGCTGCTGCAGAGCCCCTGCCGCAAGTTCTTCCTGCAGCTCATCGAGCCTTCGGGAAGCGCGCAGTACGCGCCGATGGAAGAACACCTGCAGCGCATCGGCCTCGGCACGCCGGACGTCCTGGCGACGACCGCCGAACTCGAAAAGCGCGGCATCGAATTTTTGTCCACCGAGCTTGTGCGCACCAGCGAGAAAGGCGCGCTGACCAAGGCGGTTCTCGGCGGCGTCATGTTCGAACTCGTCCGCACCAGCGCCGCCATCGCACCCAGCGCGCAGTCATGAATTACAGCGATTTTGGCATCGACAGCGCCTCGCTCGCAGGATCGCTGGAAAACCGGCTGGCCGCGGCCAAGTTCGCCGGCTTCTCGCAAGTGATGATTTCGGCGACCGACATCGTCGGTCATCCGACGAGCACCCGCGCCGCCGTGCAGGCGATCCGCGACAGCGGCCTGCGTGTCACCGGGCTCGAAGCGCTGCGCGACTTCGAGGGTCTCTCGGGCAAGATGCACGACTACAAGGTCGACGTCGCCAAATCGATGCTCGACCTTTGCAGCCGCATCGGCGGACGGCTGCTCCTCACCGAGGCGTCGGCCTCGGTGCATGCCGACACCGACCCCGACAAGATCGCCCGCGACTTGAGGAAGCTCGCCCTGCTCGCCTTGCCGATGGGCATCCGCATCGCCTTCAAGGGCCTGTCGTGGAGCCGCACGGTGAGGGATTTCGCGAGCGCCGCCGAAATCATCGGGCTGGCCAACTCGCCGAACCTGGGCCTTGCGATCGACGCCTTCGACGTGATCGCAGCGAAAGTGCCGCTCGAGGACCTGGATGCGATCATCTCGCCGCAGATCTTCCTCGTCCAGCTCTCCGACTTCATGCTGCAGGAAGTGCGATCGACCGAAGAGGAAGCAGCGACGGCGGCGCATTTTCGCGTCTTTCCGGGCGAAGGCGCGCACAGCGAAGAGCTCGCGCGCTTTGTCGTCAAGCTCGAGGAAATCGGTTACTGCAACGATTACAGTTTCGACGTCTACAACAGCGACTACCTGCAGATGCCCTCGGAAGTCATCGCCGACCGCGCCCGCCGCGCCGCCGACTGGCTCGGCGAGACCGTCCTGCGCCGCACCCTGCCCGTCCCCAACATGGAGCGCCTGCGCCAGGTCAGGGAACAACGCTAAAAAGCTTCACGACCAAAGCACCAAAAAAGACTTCACCACCAAGACACCAAGAAGCACCAAGGAAAAACGTAGTCTTTCTTGGTGAAACTTCGTGTCTTGGTGACTTGGTGGTTCGCTTTATGAACTTCAGACGGCCGCCGCCCGCTTGAGATCTTGCGCCAGTCGCGCGCGGATGGGCGCGGCGGCAGCGCTCGTCACGAAAGCGAGCGTCGATTCCGGGAGGTAGGGCGCAAGCTCGCCAAGCTCGCCGTTGGCGATGAGTTCGCGCACGCGCGAGGCGCTGATCACGGCGTCGCCGGCAAGCTTGCGCTCGACGACGAAAAATTCGATGCCGTAGCCTGGCAGGAGCCGCGCCATCGTCTCGTTGTAGGCGCTTGTCAGCGCGCAGCACGGCTCGCTGCCGGCAAAGCGCCTGGCGATCGAAAAGAAAGGCGCGATGCGCGCGGCGAAGAGCGTAACGTCGAGCTCCATCTGGATGCGTGCCGCGGGATCGTCGCGCTTGAGAAAATACGTCGGGAAAGTCGCGGCGCTGACGATGTAGGCCCCGGTGTCGAGGACGATCGCGTTGGCGATATCGGCAATGCCTTCCTGCACGAGGCGCAGGCGATCGGCGAAGGGGAAAGCCGAACGGTCCTCCTTGACGACGAAAACGTAGAGATGGTCGACCGCGCGCGCGGCGGTTTCGATCAGGTGCCGGTGGCCGTTCGTAAAGGGATTGCAATTGACGACGACGGCGCCGTTCACGCCGGCGCGCCGCAACTCGCCGTGCGCGGCGAGCCAGGGCTTGAGTCCCCGGCCGTACTCGAGCAGCGCGATCCTGCCCTGGTTGGCGAGGAGCTTGAAGTTGAGCGCTTCGAAAGACGCCGCGTATTCGCTCTTCGTGTAGACGAAGACCGCTTCGTGGCCGGCCGCGCTGGCGCGCTCGAGCAGCGCGGTGACCATTTCGCCGAGCAGCGATCCGCCCTGATGCGAGGGCGCGATCGCGAGCATTTCGAGGATGTTGCCGACGCGCGCGCCGGTCGCGACGAGTTCGCCGTTTTCGTGCGCGCCGAACATCTCGTCGAAGGATTCTTCACACGTGAGCCCGCTGCTCTCGATCAGCGCCTTGGCCGCGGCAAGATCGGTCGCCGAGAACAACTGCCCGATCATGCGCGTCTCCCGATGTCATTGGCAAAACGCCATGATACTGAAACGGCGGTCCGGGGCAAGCGGCCCGCGCGCTCGCGGCACAGGGCTTTTCCGGTTACGATTGCACCATGAGCGAAAAAAGAATCCTCGTCGTCGATGACGACAAGCGCCTGCGCGAGCTCCTGCAGCGCTATCTCGGCGAGCAGGGCTTTGCGGTGAAGACGGCCGAAAACGCCGAGGCCATGGACAAGGCGCTGGCCCGCGAAGCTTACGACCTGATCGTCCTCGACCTCATGCTGCCGGGCGAGGACGGGCTGTCGATCTGCCGCCGGCTGCGCGCCGCCGAACCGCAGCAGGCGATCATCATGCTCACCGCCAAGGGCGACGAGATCGACCGCATCGTCGGGCTCGAATCGGGCGCCGACGACTACCTGCCCAAGCCCTTCAACCCGCGCGAACTGATCGCCCGCATCCAGGCCGTGCTGCGGCGCCGCGTCCGCGTCGTTCCCGGCGCGCCGACGACCGAGGACAAGACCATCGTCTTCGGCGAGGTCGAAGTCGATCTCGCGACGCGCAGCTTGAAGCGCAAGGGCGAGCTGCTCTCGCTCACTACCGGCGAATTCGCCGTGCTCAAGGTGCTGCTCGAACATCCGCGCCAGCCGCTCTCGCGCGACCGGCTGATGACGCTGGCGCGCGGCCGCGAACAAGGTCCGTTCGACCGCGCCATCGACGTCCAGGTCTCGCGCCTGCGCAAACTCGTCGAACCCGACGCGGCGGCGCCGCGCTATCTGCAAACCGTCTGGGGTTTCGGTTACGTCTTCATCCCCGACGGCAAGACGAAGTAACGAAACCACGAATCGACGAAGTGACCCCGTGAACGCTTCCGGCAGGCCGTTCTACCAGCGCTTGTTGCCGCGCACGATGCTGATGCGCACCTTTCTGCTCGTCAGCCTGCTCCTCTTCGTTTCGGTCGCGACCTGGCTCACGCTCTTTGCGCTCGCCGAGCGCGAACCGCGCGCCCGGCAAGTGGCGCAGCTCACGGTCAGCGTCGTGAACTTCACGACGGCTGCGCTGATCGCCGCCGACCCGGTGAAGCGGCTCGCGCTCTTGCGCGACCTCGCCGACAGCGAAGGCGTGCACCTTTATCCGGCCGAACCGAGCGACGTCGTGAAGCCCCTGCCCGACACTTTCTTCTTTCGCGTCATGCTCGAGTCGGCCATGTCGCAACTCGGGCCGAACACGCGCTTTGCCGGCAGCGTCAATGGCCAGAGCGGCCTCTGGGTGAGCTTCGCGATCGACAACAGCGCCGACGACGATTACTGGCTGATGCTGCCCGCCGCACACGCCGAAAGCGTTTTCCCTTGGCACTGGCTGGGCTGGGGGGGCGCCTCGCTGGCGCTCGCCCTGCTCGTCGCCTGGCTGATTGTCTCGCGCGTCACGCTGCCGCTGCGCGCGCTCGCTGCGGCGGCGACCGAAGTCGGACGTGGCGGGCATCCGCAGCCGGTTGCCGAACGCGGCGCGCTCGAATTGCAGACGCTCGCCGCAGCCTTTAACCGCATGGCCGAGAGCTTGCAGCGCAGCGAAAGCGATCGCGCCGAAGTCCTCGCCGGCATTTCGCACGACCTGCGCACACCGCTCGCGCGCCTGCGCCTCGAATCCGAGATGTCGATCGCCGACGAGGAAGCGCGGGGCGCGGTCGTCGCCGACATCGAACAGATGGACGCCATCATCGCGCAATTTCTCGATTACGCGCGCGGCGAAAATCACGAGCGCGAGGAGAGCGTGGACCTCAACGCCTTGCTCGTGCAAAGCCTTGGCGCGCGCAGCCGTGCGGCGACTCCGCCCGAGATGAAGCTCGCCGAGCTGCCGCCGCTATGGGCCAAGCGTCAGGCGCTCAGCCGGGCCTTTGCCAACCTTATCGACAACGCGCGCAAGTACGGCGGCGACAGCGCGCCGATCGCGGTGGAAACCCGTGTGCAGGCGAACGAGATCGTCATCGACGTCCTCGACCGCGGCCCGGGAATTCCGGAAAGCGAAGTCGAGCGCCTGAAGCAGCCGTTTACGCGCCTTGAAAATGCGCGCAGCGACGCCGGCGGGACGGGACTCGGGCTCGCAATCGTCGGCCGCGTCGCCAAGAGCCACGGCGGGACGCTTGATCTATTGCCGCGAGCGGGCGGGGGTCTGATCGCGCGCCTGCGCCTGCCGATCAGCAGCTCTTAAAACCTACCGCAAAGGCGCGAAGAATAAAAAGCAAGGTCACGCAAAGAAAGGCACAAGGCTCTCGCTGTCTTTCTTTGCGAGCCCTCTGCGCCTTTGCGTCTTCGCGTCTTCGCGGTGGACGTTCTTGGCTACCGCAGGCGCACGTCAGATCAGCTGATGCCGGAAGGCTCGAGCGGGCGTTTCGGGCGGCGATGCTGGCGCTTGGGCGGGCGGCCGTCGGCGCGCGGCTCCTGCGGACGACCTTCGGGGCGAACTTCCGGCAGGCGCGGACCCGGGTTCTTCGGGCCGCGCTCGGATCTGCGGCCCTGGCCCAGGCCGAGCGGGCGCTTTTCGAGCGGCCGCTCCTGCGAGCGATCCGATTCGCGATTGCCCGGAGCCGTCCTTATCTCAAGCTCGTTGAGCTCATCCCACTGTTCGTCGGTGCGATCCCGCTCGGGGATGGCCTGGAGTTCGCGAATCCGGCGGCGCGGATCGATGGCTAGTGGATCGTTCATGGCTCGCATTATGAACCGACGCCACGACTCATACAACACCGTGTGCAAGCGCCGTGAAGATCCACCGCAAAGCCGCAAAGAAAAAAAGAAAGGTTTCGCAAAGCTTTCCTTTGCGTAACCTTCGCTCCTTCGCGCCTTTGCGGTGGATTTCTTGTTTTGCGGGAGCGGAAGTTTTTCAAGGCAGGAATCTTCGGGCCTATAATCGCGCTCTTTTTCGAGCGCCTGCCATGTGGTTCAGAAACCTCCAGATCTATCGCCTGCCGGCAACCCCCTCGCTCTCGGCCGCTGAACTCGAAGCCGGGCTCGCGACGCTGACCTTGCAGCCCTGCGCCGCGAGCTCGGCACAGAGCCTGGGCTGGGTCGCCCCGTGCGCGAGTGGCGCCCTCGTCCATGTCGTCAACCGCTGCTGGATGCTCGCCCTCGGACTCGAGCAGAAGCTCCTGCCGGCCGCCGTCGTCAAGGACGCTGCGCGCGAGCGCGCGCTCGAAATCGAGGAAAGCCAGGGCCGCCGCGTCGGCCGCAAGGAATTGCGGGAATTGCGCGAAGCGATGGCGCTCGAGCTTTTGCCCCGCGCCTTCATCTGCCGGAAGACGACTTTCGGCTGGATCGACCCCATCAATGGCTGGCTCGTCATTGACGCCGCCTCGCCGGCGAGCGGCGAGCAATTCCTCGAGCATCTGCGCAAGGCCGCCGGCACGCTCGAAGTCACCCTGCTCAAGCTCAACGAATCGCCATCGGCGGCGATGACGCGATGGGTCGCCGCAGGCGAGGCGGCAAGCGGATTCACGCTCGACCAGGACCTCGAGTTGCGGGCAGCAGAGAACGCGGCGATCCGCTACGTCAAGCACACGCTCGAGGGCGAGGAGATTCGCCAGCACATTGCCGACGGCAAGGTCGTCACGCGCCTCGCGCTGACCTGGAACGACCGCATATCCTTTCTCTTCAACGAGAAGATGCAGATCAAGCGCGTGGCCTTCCTCGATATTCTGAAGGAAGCGGCCGAGGGCGAAGCCGACAACGCCGACGAAGGCTTCGATCTCGATTTCACGCTGATGGCAGGTGAAGTCGCCCGCCTCCTCGCCGATCTTGTCGCCGCGCTCGGCGGCGAAGTGACGGGCAGCAGCAGCACAGCGGCGGCTGCCTTCTAGCCTCGGCGCCATGAAGCCGGCAAGCGCTCAAGACCCGGAAGGCGTTGCAGTTGCCGCCGAGGAAGCGGGCGGAAAGCCTGCGTCAGCGCCCTGGCATGTCTATCTGATCGAGTGCATCGACGGCAGCATCTATACCGGCGTTGCCATCGACGTAGCCGCGCGCTACGCGGCGCATGCCGCCGGCAAGGGCGCGCGCTATACGCGCTCGCACCCGCCGCTGCGCCTGATCGCGAGCCTGCCCTGCCCGGACCGCTCGAGCGCCTTGCAGGCTGAATACCGCGTCAAGCAATTGCGCCCCGCCGCCAAGCGCGCGTACGCACAGCAACTGGCGCTCGCGCTTGCCGCGGATGGCGCTGCTTCGGGGTGAGGCCGGCGCGCTTTCGCCGTCGCGCGATTCAGACTGTTTGAACTATTCGAAAAGCGCCGGCTGCAGCGGCGCGAGGTTCTCGCGCTTGACCGTGAAGCGCACCGGCGAACCGCTGCGGCCGATCGCTTCGACGAGCATCCGATCGGCGCAGGTTTCGGCGACGACGCGAACGTTGTAGCCGCCGCGCGCGAGCCGGCTGGCGCGACCAATGTAAGTGACGACCGCGCCGATCGCCGGCAGCCAGCGAGATTTTTTTCGCGACATCGACCCAACCCCCTACTTTTCAACGCAGATCGAATATTATCAGCGGGCAGTGGCGGCGACCAGAATTCCTCGTCCGCCCGGCCACGCCGGCGCGTGAACGATTGACCGCGCAAACAGTCGAAGCCAAAAACCGACAAGCATTCCCGAACCACGAGGCAAGAGCTTGAGTTGCGGTCCATGCCAGGCCGACTCATCGGAGGTTTCCATGAAATCGAAATGGGCGGCTGTCTGCGTCCTTGTTGGCGCCTGGATGATTCCGGGTCCTGCGGCGGCTGGAGATGAGATTGCAACGCGCTCGATCAGGTTCGGCCACGCGCACAACGCGGATCATCCGATCAGCGCCGGCGTCAGGAAGTTCGCCGAGCTCGTCGCGGCAAAAAGCGGCGGCAAGCTGCAGGTGAAGGAATTCCCCGCGCATGCGCTCGGCAGCGAAGCGCAGCAGCTCGCCGCGCTGCACGATGGCGCGCACGAAATGCACTCGTCACGGACGTCTGCGCTCGTCGGCAAGCTCAGTGATTACGGCGTGATCGATTTTCCTTTCAACTGCGGCAACTATCAGCAGGCTTTCGCGCTGCTCGACGGCCCGCTCGGCAAAACGCTTCTCAACAAACTGCCCGAGACAGGGCTCGTCGGCCTCGCCTACTGGGACCTCGGGTTTCGCAATGTCACGAGCAGCAGGCGCGCGATCGCTCGCCTCGAGGACATCGAGGGCCTCAGGCTGCGCGTGCGTGCCGACCCGGTCTTGCTCGAGAGCTTCACCGCGCTGAAGGCTTTCCCGGTGCCGATGGGCTTGAGCGAGCTCTATATGGCGCTTGAGACGAAGACCGTCGACGGTCAGGAAAACCTCTTTGCCGTGATCGTCTCGCACAAATTCTACGAAGTGCAAAAATACGTCAGCGCGACCAACCACGTCTATGCCGCGAGCGTCGTCCTCGTCAGCCGCAAGTTCTGGGACAGGCTCTCGCCAGGCGAGCAGAAGATTCTCAAGGACGCGGCGATCGAGGCGCGCGACTATCAGCGGCAGCTCAGCATGGAAGCGGCGAGGAAAGCAGTGGGCGAGCTGCAGGCGGCGGGAATGCTTTTTAATGTAGTACCCGAGAGCGAAAAAGCGCGCATGCAGCAGGCCGTGAAACCCGTCGTCGATAAATTTCTGGCGAGCTACAGCCCGGAGATGCAGCGGCTGGTCGGCCCCGAGCTCGCGCGCGTCAGAATGCTGAAGTAGCGCTTTCCTTCGCGTGCCGGCCGGCGAAAGAAAGCCGCCCCGGCGCAAAATGGCCCGGCGCCGAGCGGGTATAATGCCGGGTCTAATTCAAGCGCGCGGAAATCAACATGGAAGCGGAACAGCTCAATATCATCGCCAACCGGCTCGTCGACCTCGCGCAACGCGGGAACGAGCTGCGGAGGTATCTTTGACTACGATCAGAAATTCGATCAGCTGAGCGCGGTCGCGCGCGAACTCGAGGATCCGAAGGTCTGGGATAATGCCGAGCGCGCGCAGGAGCTTGGCAAGGAAAAGAAAGCGCTGGAAAACGTCGTGCTGACGCTCGATGCGGTCGCCGACAGTTTGCGCGACGCCGACGAACTCTTCGCGATGGCGCGCGAAGAGAACGACGATGAGACGGTGGCCGCGGTCGCCGCCGACATCGACGCGATCGAAAAGAAGGTCGCGAACCTTGAATTCCGCCGCATGTTCAACAATCCCGCCGACCCG
>CAZALA010000045.1:0-24287 GCA_964485725.1 uncultured Propionivibrio sp.
GCGTTGGGTTTGGGGCGTTTAAACAACGGGGGCCTTTAGGGGGAGGACTGGGAGCCAAAGATCCGGTGGGCTTTCGACAAGGGGGCGGGAACGTTCACGATTTCGGAAAACGGGGTCGGCATGTCGGGCGAGGGGGCGATCGGGCACCTCGGCACGTTCGCGAAATCGGGAACGCGCGAGTTCTTCTCGGCATTGACCGGCGACCAGGCCAAGGACGCGCACCTGATCGGCCAGTTCGGTGTCGGTTTCTACTCTTCCTACATCGTCGCCGACAAGGTCACCGTGCATTCGCGTCGCGCCGGGCTCGAAGCCAACCAGGCAGTCAAGTGGGAGTCGGCCGGCGAAGGCGAATTCACCGTCGAGATGGTCGAGAAAGCCCACCGCGGCACCGAAGTGACGCTGCACCTGCGCGAAGGCGAGGACGAGTTTCTCTCGGGCTGGAAGCTGCGCCAGACGATTCGCAAGTACTCGGACCACATCACGCTGCCGATCCTGATGAAAAAGGAAAAGTGGGACGAAGAGAAGAAGGAACAGGTCGAGAGCGACGAGGACGAAACCGTCAACCAGGCCTCCGCGCTGTGGGCGCGGCCGAAGTCCGAAATCACCGACGAGCAGTACAAGGAGTTCTACAAGCACGTCGCGCACGACTTCGAAGACCCGCTTGCTTACGTGCACGCCAAGGTCGAGGGCAAGCAGGAGTACACGCAGCTGCTCTTCATCCCGCAGCGCGCGCCTTTCGATCTCTGGGACCGCAACGCGCGCCACGGCATCAAGCTCTACGTTCGTCGCGTCTTCATCATGGACGACGCCGAGCAGCTGATGCCGCTCTACCTGCGCTTCGTGCGCGGCATCGTCGATTCGAACAACCTGCCGCTCAACATCTCGCGCGAAATCCTGCAGGAATCGCGCGACATCGAGACGATTCGCGGTGGCTGCGTGAAGAAGGTGCTGGGCATGCTCGAGAGCATGGCCGACAGCGAAGACGCGGCCGAGAAGGAGAAATACGCGAAGTTCTGGAAGGAATTCGGCCGCGCGCTGAAAGAGGGCACGGGCGAGGATTTTGCCAACAAGGAGCGCATCGCCAAGCTCCTGCGCTTCGCCTCGACGCACGCCGATACACCCGACGAGACCGTCTCGCTCGCCGACTACGTGAGCCGCATGAAGGAAGGCCAGGAGAAGATCTACTACGTCACCGCCGAGACCTTCACCGCGGCGAAGAACAGCCCGCACCTCGAGATTTTCCGCAAGAAGGGGATCGAGGTTCTGCTCCTCTCCGATCGCGTCGACGAATGGGTCACCGGCAACCTCACCGAGTTTGACGGTAAAGCCCTGCAGTCGGTCGCCAAGGGCGGGCTTGACCTCGGCAAGCTCGAGGACGAAGCCGAGAAGAAGGAAGCAGAAGCTGCCGCCGACGAGTACAAGGAGCTCATCGACAAGATCAAGACGACCCTGGGCGACAAGGTGAAAGACGTTCGCGTCACGCACCGCCTGACCGACTCGCCCTCGTGCATCGTCGCCGACGAGCACGATCTTGGCGGCAACCTCGCGCGCATCCTCAAGGCCGCTGGACAAAAAGCCCCCGAAAGCAAGCCGATCCTCGAAGTCAATCCCAAGCACCCGGCGGTGCAGCGCCTGAAGTACGAGGAATCACGCTTTGACGACTGGGCCAACCTCCTGCTCGAGCAGGCGACCCTCGCCGAAGGCGGCACCCTCGACGACCCCGCCGGATTCGTCAAACGCATCAACGACCTGATGCTCGCTCTGTCGGGGAAATAAAGGCTTTAGTCAAATCAAATCCACCACCAAGACACCAAGGCACCAAGAATCACCAAGGAAACAAAGCTTGGTTCTCTTGGTGTAACTTGGTGCCTTGGTGTCTTGGTGGTTTGCAGTTTATTTTGAATTCCGAAATTCTTACCGGACTGCCGCCGATCATCGACAGCGGCATCGAGACCCTGATCCTCGGCAGCTTTCCGTCGCCGGCCTCGCTCGCCGCGCAGCAGTATTACGCGCACAGGCAGAACCAGTTCTGGCGGCTTATCGGCGCCCTCGTGGGCGAGCCGATCGCTGACTATTCTTACGCGGAAAAAGCGCGCTGCCTGCTCGCGCACCGCGTCGGCGTGTGGGACGTTTATCGCGCCTGCGCGCGCGAAGGCGCGCTCGATTCGGCGATCGTTCGGGCGCAGGCGAACGATTTTTCAGTGCTCCGCGTGCAAACGCCAAACCTGCGGCGCGTCTGCTTCAACGGCAAGACCTCGGGCAAGCTCGAAGCACATTTCACAGGCCTTGGCTACGCGACGATCGTGCTGCCCTCGTCAAGCCCGGCTTATACGCTCGCTTTCGAACGCAAGCTCGAACGCTGGCGCGCGTTTTTGTAGAGCCCGATTCATCGGGCGATACGGCCTTAGACGCGGAGACGCTGCATCGCGCAGCCAAGCTGCGCTCCTACAGAGGCGCCACTTCTGGGCACCAGATTCATCGGGCGATACGGCCTTCGATGCGGAGACGCTGCATCGCGCAGCCAAGCTGCGCTCCTACAGAGGCGTCACGTCTGCGGCACCAGATTCATCGGGCGATACGGCCTTAGACTCGAACGCTGGCGCGCGTTTTTGTAGGAGCCCGATTCATCGGGCGATACGGCCTTAGACGCGGAGACGCTGCATCGCGCAGCCAAGCTGCGCTCCTACAAAGGCGTCACTGCTGCGGCACCAGATTCATCGGGCGATACGGCCTTAGACGCGGAAACGCTGCAACGCGCAGCCAAGCTGCGCTCCTGCAAAGGCGTCACTTCTTCGGCACCAGCGTGTCGCGCAGACACTGCTTGTGCTCGTCGCCGGTCTTCTCCTTGCACGCGACCCGCGCTTTCTCAAAGCGCTCGCAACGCGCCGGGTCGGACGATTTTTTGCAATCGAGCGCCGGGGCCTTGTTCTGCATGCACAGCTGCAGCGCTTTTCCGGTCTCGCCCTTGCACTGGCGATACGCCTGCTTGCGCGCGGCGCAGCGCTGCGGGTCGCTGGTCTTGCTGCATTCGGTCTTCTGCCGCTCGGCTTCGATGCACGCCGAACGCTGCGCTTCGGGCTGGCTTTGGCAAAGGCTTGCCGCCATCTTGCGGCGGACGCATTTATCGACGTCCTTGGCGTCGGCGCATTCGCTTTCCGCGCGTTTGCGCCACTGCGACTGCACGGCGGGTGGAGGCGGCGCCGGCGGGAGTTCCTGCGCAATCGTCGCGGCGATCTCGTGCGCGCCGGGAACGCCGGCCGGACCCTGTTGGGCGGTTGCCGGCAGCGCGAGGCTCGCGAGGGCAACGGCCAAAAAGATCGCTTTCATGTTCATCTCCGAAGAAGGAGGTCGAGGCGTCGGGGCCATTTGCACCGCGCTCGACCGTTTGGTCCGATTGTACCGCACTGGCCTGCCCGACCGCGATTGAGCCGCCGGCCGCTTGTCGGGTATAGTTCCCGCATCACTTGATTGGAATTTCGGCCATGAACGATCAGACGGATCCTGGCGTACTCGAGCACCGCCTGACGGTCGCGGAGATCCTGGGTCTGCTTGTCGCCGACGGCATGGTCGCCAGGCGCGAGGCCGACGCGCTGATTACCGAGTCGCGCCTGAAGCGGCTTGCCGCGCACCCGATCGTCATCGTCGCCGACCAGAAATGGAAGTCGCTGCTGCCGCCGCACCGCGGCCTCACGATCGACGAGCTCGGTGAGTGGCTTGCCGCGAAAGCCGGGCTTGCCTATTACCATATCGACCCGCTGAAGATCGATTTCACCGCGGTCACCGACGTCATGTCGAGCGCCTACGCCTCGCGCTTCGGCATTCTGCCGGTGCAGGTGACGACGAGCGAGATCGTCGTCGCGACGGTCGAGCCATTCCTGCGCGACTGGGAAAAGGAAATCAAGGCGATCGTCAAGAAAGAGATTCGCCGCGTCCTCGCGAGTCCGGTCGATGTCGCGCGCTACCTCGTCGAATTCTACAACCTCGCCCGCTCGGTGAAGAAAGCGACCCAGCTCGGCGGCCAGAGCTCCGGGCTTTCGTCGTTTGAGCAGCTCGTCGAGCTTGGTCGCATGAACCGCCAGTTCGACGCCAACGACCAGCACATCGTCAACATCGTCGACTGGCTCTGGCAATACGCTTTCGAGCAGCGCGCCAGCGACATCCACATCGAGCCGCGGCGCGAACTTGGCATCGTGCGCTTTCGCATCGACGGCGTCCTGCACCAGGTCTATCAGATTCCGATGAGCGTGATGGCGGCGATGGTGAGCCGCATCAAGATCCTCGGCCGCATGGACCTCGTCGAGAAGCGCCGGCCGCAGGACGGACGCATCAAGACGCGAACCGCCGACGGCCAGGAAGCCGAGCTGCGCTTATCGACGCTGCCGACGGCTTTCGGCGAAAAGCTCGTGATGCGGATTTTCGACCCCGAGGTGCTCGTCCGCAATTTCTCCGAACTCGGTTTCACCGACGACGACGAGTCGCGCTGGAAGTCGATGGCCGACAGCCCGAACGGCATCATCCTCGTCACCGGACCGACCGGATCGGGCAAGACGACGACGCTGTATTCGACGCTGCGGCAGCTCGCGACGCCGGCGGTCAATGTGTGCACGATCGAGGATCCGATCGAAATGGTCGAGCCCGCGTTCAACCAGATGCAGGTGCAGAACGCCATCGACCTCGACTTTGCGCAGGGCGTGCGTGCGCTGATGCGACAGGACCCCGACATCATCATGGTCGGCGAAATCCGCGACCTGGAAACCGCCGAGATCGCGATCCAGGCGGCGCTTACCGGCCACCTCGTTCTGTCGACGCTGCACACCAACGACGCGCCGGCGGCGGTGACGCGCATGCTCGACCTTGGCGTGCCCTCCTACCTGCTCTCGGCGACGGTGCTCGGCGTCATGGCGCAACGCCTCGTGCGCGTGCTCTGCCCGAGTTGCAAGAAGGCCGTTGCCGCGACGCCTGCAGACGAGGAGCTATGGGATCGCCTGGTGGCGCCGTGGAAGGCCAATCGCCCCGCGCAGTTCCATCAGGCGGTCGGCTGCCTCGATTGCCGCATGACGGGTTATCGCGGTCGCGTCGGCGTCTATGAAATCCTCATGCTCTCTGCCGACATGAAGCAGACGATCGCGAGCCACGCCGACGTCGCGAAGATCCGCGACCTCGCCTACCGCGAGGGAATGAAGCCGCTGCGCATCTCGGGCGCGATGAAAATCGCCGCGGGCGTCACCACGCTCGCCGAAGTCTTCAAGGTCGCGCCGCCTTCCGAGCGCGCGTGAGCGATTTTCTGTAGGAGCCCAATTTATTGGGCGATTCGGCCTTTGATCTGCCACCGCCGCTTCGCCGAATGAATTCGGCTCCTACAAAACCTTGGTATCCTCGCCGAAAAGCCGCTCGAGTTCCTCGGCGCCGTGTTTCGAAGCGGCGATGAGCTGCGCTTCGTTGTCGTAAATCTTGTGCTGCTCGGCGAGCAGCCTTTCGTCGTGGCGGCGAAAGAGGCGCGCGGCTTTCTGCGCTTCGGCGAGCGAAAAGCCGAGGCAGACAAAGACGTCGCGCGCAAGCTCGATGCTCGAGAGCAGCGTTTCGCGAACGATCTTGTCGACGCCGACGTCCATCAGGCGGTAGGCGTGCAGGCGGTTGCGCGCGCGCGCGAAGATCATGAGATGCGGATAATGCTTTCTGACCATCGCGGCGGTTTGCACCGACGACTCGATATCGTCGATCGCGAGCACGAAAATTTCGGCGAGATCGGCGCGTGCCGCGCGCAGCAGATCGAGGCGCGAGGCGTCGCCAAAATGGATCTTGCTGCCGAACTTGCGCACGAAATCGACCTGCTCGAAGCTCGCCTCGAGCGCCGTGAAGGGAATCTTCTTCATCCGCAGCATGCGCCCGACGACCTGCCCGAAGCGGCCGAAGCCGGCGATGATGACGCGGTGGTCCTCCGGGTCGATGCGGTCGAATGGCCGCGTTTCCTTGACCGCACAGCCGATGCCGAGCCACTTCTCGTTGATCGTGACGAGAATCGGCGTCAGCGCCATCGACAGCGAGACGACGAGGATCAGCGTGTCGGCGAGCGCCGGCTCGAGAATCGACGCGCCCTCGGCGACGCCGAAGAGGACGAAGGCGAATTCGCCGCCTTGCGAGACGAAGAGCGCGAGCTGGACCGCCGAGCCGTGCGTGTGCCGGGTGGCGCGCGCGAGCGCGTAGAGGACGATCGCCTTGACCATGATCAGCCCGGCTGCGAGCGCGATCATCAGCATCGGCTGCGCGAAGATGAGGCGCAGGTCGATCGACATGCCGACGGCGATGAAGAAAAGCCCGAGCAAGAGCCCCTTGAAAGGTTCGATGTCGGCTTCGAGTTCGTGGCGATACTCCGAATCGGCGAGGAGGACGCCGGCCAGGAAGGAGCCCAGCGCCATCGAAAGCCCGGCTTGCTGCATCAGGAGCGCCGTGCCGACGACGACGAGCAGCGTGCCGGCGACGAAGACCTCGTGGCTGTCGGCCGAAGCGACGAGGCGCAGATACGGGCGCAGGAGCCTGCGGCCGATGATAACGACGGCGCCGACGAGCCCGATCGCCTTGGCGGCGGCGAGCCAGTCGAGCCCGCCGCCGCTCGCGGCGGCGCTCGCGCCCAGGAGCGGAAAGATCGCGAGCAGTGGGATCGCCGCGAGGTCCTGGAAGAGCAGGATCGCGAACGAAGCGCGGCCGTAGTCGGTCGTGAGCTCTTTCTTCTCGGCGAGGATTTGCAGCGCCAGCGCCGTCGAGGAAAGCGACAGCGAGAGCCCGGCGACGATGGCGGCGGTGAGCGGCAGGCCGAAAGCGAGCGCGGCGCCGCCGAGCGCGATCGCGGTCGCCGCCATTTGCGCGCTGCCGAGGCCGAACACCGGCCGGCGCAAGGCCCACAGCCGTGACGGTTGCAGTTCGAGGCCGATGACGAAGAGCAGCAGGACGACGCCGAGCTCAGCCAGATGCAGGATGCGCTCGACGTCCGGGATGAGCGCGGTGAGATGCGGGCCGATGAGCGCGCCGGCGCCGAGATAACCGACGACCGCGCCGACGCCGAGTCGCTTGCAGATGGGAACGGCGACGACCGCCGCGACGAGGAAGACGACCGCTTGCTGCATCCACGACAGGGCCACGCGAGCCTCCCGCAGGTGGTGAAGGGTTGAGGACGCGAAGGGCAAGCGACGCCGCGTCAGGAGCGCCCGGGCAAGTGTGCCAATTCGCCCGGCCGCAGGGCCGGGGCTGCGAGCGCAAATATGACTGCGCGCGGGCGGCGAAGTTCGGACCGGTGCAATACGCTAAACGGTGCAATACGCTTCGCCATGCACGGATCGGTGCAATGCCCTTCGGTTATGCACGGATCGGTGCAATGCCCTTCGGTTATTGCACCCTATGTTCTCTCTCCGGGCGCAGGCCGTGAAACTCTAACGCGCGGCGGGGGCGGCCGCGGGCTCCATCAAGGCGTCGATGGCGAACGAAGCGGTCATGGCGGTGGCAAATTGCGCGGCCTTGTCGCCGACGATGAGGTGAAGGACGCCGGGGGCGGCGTTCATCACGGCGACGACGCCGGCGAGCGTCGCGCCGGCGGCGTCGAACCTGGTGACGTCCTCAAGTTCAACGCGCAGGCGCGTGAAGGCGACCGCCTGCAGTTTGCGCACGTTCGCGGCGCCGCCGAGCGCGACGAGCAAAGGTCCGGCCGCCTCCCGCACCCAGTCGTCAATCGCGCCGCCAGCAGCTGCTGGCGCGGGAGCCAAGGCAGCGGCGGCAGCGGGCACGGCCTCAGGAGAGCCGTCGGCCTCGGCGCCGGCGACCTTGAGGTAATCCTCCATTTCGCCTTTGAGGTTCTCCGAGAGCGGCCCGAAGATCGCCTGCACGCCATTGCCGACGGCCATCACGCCGGAAGCGCCGAGCGCCTTGAGCGCGCGCTCGTCGACCCGCGCCGGATCCTTGACGGCGACGCGCAGGCGCGTGATGCAGGCGTCGAGGCTCGTGATGTTGCCGCGGCCGCCAAAGGCGATGACGAGCGCGCGCGCCTTGCCGTGCGCGCCCGCTTGCGCCGGCGCGCCAGCAGCCTCGTCGCTGGCGTCCTCGCGGCCCGGCGTCTTGAAATTGAACCTGACGATGACGAAGCGGAAGACCGTGTAATAGATCACCGCGTAGATCGGACCCAGGATGAAGACGTAGAGCGCGTTCTGCGCCTTGCCGCCGATCAGGTTGAACATCAGAAAATCGATGCCGCCCTGCGAGAAGGTAAATCCCATGTGCATGTCGAAGGTGTTGCCGACGAACTGCGCCGACGCGGCGAGCGCCGCGTGAATGAAATAGAGCGGCGGCGCGACGAAGAGGAAGGCGAATTCGATCGGCTCGGTGATGCCGGTGAGGAAGGAAGTGAGCGCGGCCGATACCATGATGCCGCCGACGGCGACCCTGTTCTCGGGCTTCGCGGTGTGCCAGATCGCGATCGCCGCGGCGGGCAGGCCGAACATCTTGAAGAGGAAGGCGCCGGCGAGGATGCCGGCGGTCGGGTCGCCGGCAAAGAAGCGGTTGATGTCGCCGTGCACGACGGTGCCGTTGGCGGCGGTGAAGGAACCCATTTCGAAGAAGAAAGGCACGTTCCAGATGTGGTGCAGGCCGAAGGGAATGAGCAGGCGCTCGATGAAGCCATAGACGGTCGCCGCCGTGCGCGGGTCGCTGACCGCGGCCCAGTGCGAAAACTTGGCGATGCCGCCGCCGATCGGCGGCCAGACGACCGAGAGGATGGCGCCGAGGATAATCGCGCAGACGGCGGTGATGATGGGGACGAAGCGCTTGCCGGCAAAGAAGCCGAGATAGGGGGGCAGGGCGATGCGCGAGAAGCGGTTGAACATGGCCGCGGCGAGTCCGCCGGCGAGGATGCCGCCGAAAACGCCGGTCTGGATCGAAGGCAGGCCCATGATCGTGTCGGGCTTGATTCCCATCGCGGTCGCCATGACGCCGAGCGTGACCGTCATCACGAGATAGCCGATTGTCGCCGCGATCGCCGCGACACCGTCGTTTTCGGTAAAGCCGAGCGCGACGCCGATGGCGAAGATGAGCGGCAGGTTGCCGAAGATGACGTCGCCCGAGTTCTTCATCAGCGAGAGCACGAGCGGCGAAATGTAGCCATGAAAATCAGTGGCGCCCAGACCGAGGGGAAGGCCCGCGACCGGCAAGACGGCGACGGGAAGCATCAGGGCTTTGCCGATTTTCTGCAGCACTGAGAAGGCGTTGTCGAACATGGCTCAATACTCCTGATTAATCGCTCGGGCGTTCTTCAATCGGCAAAGGGGGCGAGGCGGGCGCGCACCTCGGTCGAGCTTCGCATCTGCAGGACTTCGGCGGCGAGTTCGCGGCACTCGGCAAGCGAGACGCGCTTGATCAGCGCCTTGATCGCCGGAATCGCCGGCACCGAGACCGAGAGCTCGCCGACGCCGAGGCCGAGCAGCACCGGCACCGCCATCGGGTCGGAGGCCATGCCGCCGCAGACGCCGACCCACTTGCCTTGCGCGCTGGCGCCGGCGCAGGTGAGCTGGATCATCTTGAGGACAGCGGGGTTCAAGGCATCGGCTTTTTTGGCAAGCTTGGGATGGCCGCGGTCCATCGCGAGCGTGTACTGCGTCAAGTCGTTGGTGCCGATCGAGAAGAAATCGACCTCGCGAGCGAACTGTTCGGCCATGACCGCGACCGAGGGCACTTCGACCATGATGCCGACGCTGACGCTGGCCACCCCCATGGCGGCCTGCTCCTGCGCGAGCAGCGCCTTCGCTTCGAGCAGCTCGTCGAGCGTCGCGATCATCGGGAACATGATGTGCAGGCGCGTAAGCGGCGCCGCGCGCAGGATCGCGCGCAGCTGCGTGCGGAACATCTGCGGCTGGTCGAGGCTCACGCGCACGCCACGCAAGCCCAGGAAGGGATTGTCTTCGCGCGGCAGCGGCAGGTAGGGCAGGGGCTTGTCGCCGCCGACGTCGAGGGTGCGCACGATGAGCGGGCGTTGCGGTCCGAGCGCGGTCGCCACCGCGCAATAGGCCGCCGCCTGCTCCTCTTCGTCGGGCGCCGACTCGCGCTCGTCGAAGAGGAACTCCGAGCGCAAAAGCCCGACGCCTTCGCCGCCGTTGCCGATGCCTTCCGCGGCTTCCTGCGCATTGCGCACATTGGCCATCACTTCGATGCGCGTGCCGTCGCTGGTGATCGCCGCGTCGGCGGCGCTGGCAAGCTCGTCGGCCCGCCGCGCCGCCTGCCGGGCCACACCGGCTTCGGCCGCGGCTACCGCGGCCGCGTCGGGGTCGCGCTGCAGCAGACCCTTCGCTCCGTCAAGGACGACGAGGCTGCCGTTCTCGAGCGTCAGCGCGCGCTCGTCGATGCCGCAAACGGCCGGGATGCCGAGCGAGCGCGCGAGAATCGCAACGTGGCTCGTGGCGCCGCCGGTTGTCGTGCAAAAGCCCAGGACCTTGCTGCGGTCGAGCGCGGCGGTGTCGGAAGGCGAAAGCTCTTCGGCGATCAGGATCGAGCCTTCGGGCATCACGACTTGCGCCGTGGTGACGCCGGCGAGCAGCGCGAGGACGCGCCGGCCGACGTCGCGGATGTCGTTGCCGCGCTCGCGCAGCAGGGGATTGTCGAGGCTTTCGAGCTGCCTGGCGTAATCGGAAAAAGCCTCGCGCCAGGCGAAGCCCGCGCTCTTGCCGGCGTCGATGCCCTTGAGCGCGAGATCGATGAGGTCAGGGTCGTCGAGGAGTTCCTGGTGCGCGTCGAGAATCTGCGCGCGCAGCGGATCGGCGAGCTCGCTCTTCAGCGCGTCGATCTGCAGCCTGGCCTGGTGCCGCGCTTCGTCGAGCTTACGCCGCTCGCCCGCGGGCGGGCCGCCCAACTCGGCGACCTCTATCGTCGCCTGGCGGAACTGCACGACACGGCCGACGGCAAGCCCGGGCGAAGCCGAGACGCCGGCCAGTTCATTGGCCGCGAGTGGCCGCGCCGGCGCAGCGACCGCGGCGCTGGCCTGCTTTTCGGCGACGGCGGGGGCGTCGCCGGCTTTCTCGCCGCAGCCGGCCGCGATCAGCGCCGAGACGGCGCGCAGCGCTTCGCCGGCATCGGGGCCGCTCGCCTTGACGCGGATGAGATCGCCCTGTTTGGTCGACAGGCCCATGATCGCGACGACCGATTTGGCATTGACCTCCTGCGCATCGCGCACGAGCCGCACGTCGGCCTTGAACTTCTTCGCTTCGGCCGCGAGGACGGCGGCCGGGCGGGCGTGCAGACCCGCCGGATTGGGCAGCGCGACGGGCTCACCCGTGAGCGCGCCGCCGCCGGCGGCGACGCTTGCCGCCGCCGGCGGTGTGAACTCGAGCTCGAGCGTCAGCGCGGTGCTTTCGCCGGCGACCATGGCGCCGCTCGCTGGCAGAAAACGCGCGACTTTCTCGACGTTGGCGACAAGGACCTGCGTGAGCAGGCTGGGCGCGCGGCAGGCGACCTTGTCCGCGTCGAAGCTGATCAGGAGTTGTCCGACGCTGACGCGATCGCCCTGCGCGACGTGCGGCGTGAAGCCTTCGCCCTTCATCATCACCGTGTCGATGCCGATGTGCAGCAGGATTTCGAGCCCTTCGTCGCTCGTGATCGTGAGTGCGTGGTGCGCCGGGTGCAACTGCGTGACGATGCCCGTGACCGGTGCGACGAGCTCGCCGCAGGTTGGGTCGATCGAAACGCCGTCGCCGACCATCTTCTGCGCGAAGACCGGATCGGGCACCGATTCGAGCGGCACCAGGACGCCGGAAATCGGCGCGAGAATCGTGAGCAAGGTCGGCGACGCTTGCGCCATCGCTCGTGTGGCGGTTGTGGCTGGTATCTCTTGCGGGCGCATCGACCGTCTCCCGTGCACGAATATTCTTCTCATAAGCCGGCCAGGCGCTTCTCCGTGCGCCGGCGATCTGCGCGCTCATTATGGCGCAACAATGCTGTCGGCGGTGCGCGACGCGAGCGCCAGCGGCGGTAAGAGGAGGCGCGCCGAAACGCCATATAATGTTTGCCCGCCTGTCCCGAGGATGGCAGCATGGCTGTGCCGACGACGAGCTTCTCCCGGACCTTCAACGAGTTTCTCGATTCGGAGAAATCGGCGAGCGTCCTCCTCATCGCGTGCACGATCTTCTCGCTGAGCCTTGCCAATTCGGCGCTTGGCCCGCGCTATCTCGAGTTCTGGCAGCTCGGCGTCGGCGGCCTCTCGCTCGAGCATTGGGTCAACGACGCCTTGATGGCGATCTTCTTTCTCTTCATCGGCCTCGAGCTCGAACGCGAGTTCTACAACGGAACATTGTCGCAGTTGAAGACCGCGCTGCTGCCGGTGGTCGCCGCGATTGGCGGCATCTGCGTGCCGGCGCTCGTGCATTTTGCCTTCAACGCCGGCACGCCGACGCAGCCGGGCGCCGGCATTCCGATGGCGACCGACATCGCCTTCGCGCTCGGCGTGCTCGCGCTCGCGGGCGATCGCGTGCCCGCCGGGCTGCGCATCTTCCTCGCGGCGCTCGCCGTGATCGACGACCTCGGCGCAATCATCGTCATCGCGCTTTTTTATACCGAACAGGTTTCGCTCTTCTATCTCGCCGCTGCCCTCGTGCTGCTCGGCGGCCTCGTCGTGCTCAATCGCCAGCGCGTCATGTCGCTTGCGGTCTACCTCGCAGGCGGCGTCCTGCTCTGGTTCCTGATGCTCAAATCCGGCGTGCATGCGACGATCGCCGGCGTCGTGCTCGCTTTCGCGATTCCCTTCTCGGCGTTACCGGAAGACGAAAAATCGCCTTCGCATCGCCTCGAGCATTTCCTGCACAAGCCGGTCGCTTTCGTCATTCTGCCGATCTTTGTTCTCGCCAATACCGGCGTCATGATCGGCCCGGGGTGGCAGGAGACGCTTTTTTCGGCGAACAGCATCGGCATCGCCTGCGGCCTCGTCCTCGGCAAGCCCGTCGGCATCGTGCTCGCCTGCTTTCTCACCGTCGCGCTCGGCTGGTGCCGCCTGCCGGCCGAGCTCGGATGGTCGCACCTTTTCGGCGCCGGGCTCCTCGGCGGCATCGGCTTCACGATGTCGATCTTCATCGCGAATCTTGCTTTTGGCGAAGCGGCCTCCGTCATCAACGCTTCGAAGATGGCGATCCTCGTCGCTTCGCTCGTCGCCGGCATTCTCGGCTTGCTCTGGCTGCGATTCGTGGCGGGCGAGCGGCGCGGCCAGTAGCTACGGTTAGTAGGTACGGCCAGTAGGTACGGCGAACAGGCGCGCGAGCGCGCCAGGCCGAGGCGAGGAGGCACTGTGCTATGATCACGGGCTTGATTTTCATGCTTGCCGGCCCGTGCACAACGTCGATCTCCACTGTCATTCCTCCGCTTCGGACGGGCTTTTGCCGCCCGCCGAAGTCGTTCGCCGCGCTGCCGACAATCGCGTCGAACTGCTCGCACTGACCGACCACGACGACCTCGGCGGCCTGGCGAGCGCGCGCGCGGCGGCGCAGGCAGCCGGCATCCGTTTCGTCAATGGCGTCGAGGTGTCGATCGAATGGGGCGGACTGCAAGTCCATATCCTCGGCTACAACTTCGCCGACGACGATGAGCGACTGAACGCCGGACTCGCCGCGATCCGCAGCGGGCGCGTGCAGCGCGCGCAACGCATGTCGGAAGCGCTCGAGGTCGTCGGCATCGAGGGCTCATTCGACGGCGCCATGCGCCACGCCGAAAACCCGGGCCTGATCAGCCGCTCGCACTTTGCGCGCTACCTCGTCGAGATCGGCGTCTGCCGCGACGTGCGCAGCGTTTTCGATGCCTACATCGTTCCCGGTCGGCCGGGCTACGTCGACCATCGCTGGGCGACGCTCGAAGAGAGCGTTGGCTGGATCACCGGCGCCGGCGGCATCGCGGCGATCGCGCATCCGGGGCGCTACAAGTTCTCGCGTGCCCAGATGCGGCAGCTGCTCGACGCTTTCAAGGCTTGTGGCGGGGAAGCCCTGGAAGTGATTTCGGGAAGCCACTCGGCCGACAACGTTAATATCTTCGGCCGCTACGCGCGCGACTACGGCTTTCTCGCGAGCTGCGGATCCGATTTTCACGGTCCTGGCGAGAGCTATATCGACATCGGTCAGGTTGACGCATTGCCGCCCGGGCTCACCCCGGTATGGGAAGCGTTCTGACGATGGCACGGCAGCTTTCGATCCATCCGCTCGACCCGCAGCCGCGTCTCCTCGCGCAGGCCGCCGAGGCGCTGCGCGAGGGCAGCGTGCTCGCGATCCCGACCGACTCTTGCTACGCGCTCGCCTGCTGTCTCGGCGACAAGGACGCGGTCGAGCGCATCCGGCGCATCCGCGACCTCGACGAGCGCCACCATCTGACGCTGATGTGCCGCGACCTTTCGCAGATCGCGCAGTTCGCCCGCGTCGATAACGCGCAGTACCGGCTGCTCAAGGCGACGACGCCGGGCAGCTATACCTTCATTCTCGAAGGCACGCGGGAATTGCCGCGCCGCATCCTGCATCCGAAGCGCAAGACGATTGGCCTGCGCGTGCCGGCGAATCCCGTTGCCCAGGCGCTGCTTGCCGAACTCGGCGAACCGCTCCTCTCCTCGACGCTGATGCTGCCGGGCGACGAGCACCCGCTCACCGAAGGCTGGGAAATCGCCGAGCGGCTCGACGAGCAGATTGAAATCATCCTCGACGCCGGTTATTGCGGCACCGAACCGACGACGGTCGTCGACCTGACGACGCTGCCGCCCGTCCTTATCCGCGCCGGCCAGGGTTCGCTCGCGCCGTTCAGCTTCGAGCCGCGATGAACCTGCCCGCCATCATCGAGAACATCGCGATCGCCGCGATCCCGGTCATTTTTGCGATCACCCTGCACGAAGCGGCGCACGGCTACGCGGCGCGCCATTTCGGCGACCCCACCGCCTGGCGCGCCGGGCGCATCAGCTTGAATCCCTTGCGCCACATCGATCCGGTCGGAACGCTGCTGGTGCCGGCGCTGATCCTGCTCACGAGCTACGTCGCCGCGGGCAGCGCCATGGTCTTCGGCTGGGCCAAGCCCGTGCCGGTCAATTTTGGCGCGCTGCGCCGTCCGAAGGCCGACATGCTCTGGGTCGCCGCGGCAGGACCTGCGACCAACCTCGCGATGGCGCTTTTGTGGGACGGCCTCTTCAAGCTCGCGTGGCTCGCGCAGAGCGACCTTTTCAGCCGGCCGCTCGCCGAAATGAGCATCGTCGGCATCAACGTCAACCTCATCCTGCTCGTCTTGAATCTCCTGCCGCTGCCGCCGCTCGACGGCGGCCGCATCGCCGTCAGCCTGCTGCCCTACGACCTCGCCTGGCGATTTGCCAGGCTCGAGCGCTGGGGCTTCCCGATCCTGCTGGTGCTGCTCTTCACCGGCCTCCTTAGCGACATCATCGGCCCCGTCATCGAGCTTTTCCGGACGCTCCTGATCGTTCTCTTCGACCTCGATTGACGAAGCAAAAATGCGAACCACCAAGTCACCAAGAACACAAAGTTTCACCAAGAAAGACAAGACTTGTCCGCGCATTTCTTGGTGCGCTTGGTGTCTTGGTGATGAAGATTTTGAATTTTTGAATTGAGGGAAGGCCAAGTGCGAACCACCAAGTCACCAAGAACACAAAGTTTCACCAAGAAAAGCAAGAATGGTCTTCGCATTTCTTGGTGCGCTTGGTGTCTTGGTGGTGAAGATTTTGAATTTTTAAACTGACTGACAACTGACCATGTACGCACAAAGAGTCCTTTCGGGAATGCGCCCGACCGGCAGCCTGCACCTTGGCCACTATCATGGCGTCCTGAAAAACTGGATCGAGCTGCAGAACGCCTATCCCTGCCTCTTCTTCGTCGCCGACTGGCACGCGCTGACGACGCAGTACGACGACCCGCAGGGGATCGAAAAAGCGACCTGGGACATGGTCATCGACTGGCTTGCCGCCGGCGTCGATGCCAAGAAGGCGACGCTCTTCATCCAGTCGCAGGTGCCCGAGCACGCCGAGCTGCACCTCCTGCTGTCGATGATGACGCCGCTGGGCTGGCTCGAGCGCGTGCCGACCTACAAGGACCAGCAGCAGAAACTCGAGACCAAGGATTTGTCGACCTACGGTTTCCTCGGCTATCCGCTCCTCATGAGTTCGGACATTTTGATCTACCGCGCCGACCAGGTGCCGGTCGGCGAGGACCAGGTGCCGCACGTCGAATTCACGCGCGAACTCGCGCGCCGCTTCAACCACATGTACGGCCGCGAGCCGGGTTTCGAAGAGAAGGCGCTGGCCGCGGTCAAGAAGCTCGGCAGCAAGAATGCGCGCAGCTTCGAGCAGCTCAGAAAGCGCTTCCAGCAGGAAGGCGACGCGACCGCGATCGAGCGCGCAAAGGCGCTCGTCAGCGAAACACAGAACCTGTCGCCCGAGGATCGCGAGCGCCTGCTCGGTCACCTCGAGGGGACGGGCAAAGTGATCCTGGTCGAGCCGGCTTCGCTCTTGACCGCGGCATCGCGCATGCCGGGCCTCGACGGTCAGAAGATGAGCAAGTCTTACAACAACACGATCACGCTGCGCGAAGACGCCGCGTCGGTGACGCAAAAGGTGAGGCGCATGCCGACCGACCCGGCGCGCGTGCGCCGCAGCGACGCCGGCGACCCCGAGAAGTGCCCGGTCTGGCCGCTGCACCAGGTGTATTCCGACGACGCCTGCCGCGAGTGGGTGCAAAAGGGCTGTCGCAGCGCCGGCATCGGCTGCCTCGAATGCAAGCAGCCGGTGATCGACGGCATCCTCGCCGAACAGGCGCCGATGCACGAACGCGCCCAGCGCTACCTCGACGACCCGGCCGCCGTGCGCGCGATCATCGCCGAAGGCAACGAAAAAGCGCGTACGCTGGCGCAGGAGACGATGCGCGACGTGCGCTCGGCGATGGGCCTGAGCTATCGTTAGAGGTTGGAAAAAATGCGAACCACCAAGTCACCAAGACACCAAGAAACACCAAGAAATACCAAGGCAATGCTGTCCTTGGGGTGGCTTGGTGCCTTGGCAGGAAACCTCCTGGGCTGGACTAAGTATTAGATGCAAACCAACAAGTCACCATGCTGTTCTTGGTGAAACTTTGTGTCTTGGTGTCTTGGTGGTGAAGATCTTGATTTTTTGACAACGGACGCGAATGAGCGAAGTCCAAGGCACCGAGCAAGGCACCGAGCCGCTGGCGCGCATTTATGGCGAGCCGATGCAGCAGCTGCCGCTCGACCTTTACATTCCGCCGGACGCGATGGCGGTGATGCTCGACGCTTTCGAGGGGCCGCTCGATCTTTTGCTGTATCTCATCCGCAAGGCCAACGTCAACGTGCTCGACATTCCGATGGCGCCGCTGACCGTGCAGTACCTGACTTACGTCGAAGCGATGCGCTCGACGAACCTCGAGCTTGCCGCCGATTACCTCGTCATGGCGGCGATGCTGATCGAGATCAAGTCGCGCATGCTGCTGCCCAAGCCCCGCGCCGTCGATGGCGAGCAGGTCGAGGACCCGCGCGCCGAACTGGTTCGCCGCCTCATCGAATACGAGCAGATGAAGCTCGCCGCGCACCGGCTCGACGAAATGCCGCACGCCGAGCGCGATTTCGTCTGGATCGAGACCTGGGTCGAAAAATCGCTGCTGCAGCGCCAGCCTGACGTCAACGCCGAAGACTTGCGCAGCGCCTGGGAGGGCATCCTGCGCCAGGCAAGGCTGCACACGCACCATCTGATCCAGCGCGAGGAGCTCTCGGTGCGCGAGCACATGGGGCTGATCCTGCGCCATTTGCGCGACTGCGGCGGCTTCGTCGAATTCAACAACATGTTCGATCCGACGCGCGGCGCGCAAGTGCTCGTCGTGCACTTCCTGGCGCTGCTCGAACTTGCGCGCGCGCATCTGCTCGAAATGACGCAGTCCGAAATTTTCGCTCCGATCTATGTGAGGTTGTGCGATGCAAGAACCGGACACTGAGCCCCTCGATCCTGCGCCGCCCGCCACGCCGGGCAGCAGCGACAGCGCCGACAATGCCGACAATGCCGGCAACTCCGCGGTCGCCGGCGACCTCGCGAGCGTCAAGCGCGTGCTTGAGGCCGTGCTGCTCTCGGCGCAGCAGCCGCTCACCGTCGCCGAGCTCGCGAAGGTCTTTGTGCCGCCGATCGGCAGCGACGTCCTGCGCGTGCTGCTCGACGAACTGCGCCTCGAGTGGAGCGAGCGGCCGCTCGAACTCCTGCAGCTCGCGAGCGGCTGGCGTTTTCGCACGCGCGCCGAATTTCAGCCCTACCTCGAACGCCTCCACCCCGAAAAGCCGCCGAAGTATTCGCGCGCCGTGCTCGAGACGCTCGCGATCATCGCTTACCGGCAGCCTGTGACGCGCGGCGACATCGAGGACATCCGCGGCGTCACCGTCGCTTCGCAAATTATCAAGGTGCTCGAAGAACGCGGCTGGATCGACGTCGTCGGTCACCGCGATACGCCGGGGCGCCCGGCGCTGCTGGCGACGACCAAGAAATTCCTCGACGACCTCGGTTTGCGCAGTGTGACCGAGTTGCCGCCGCTCGAGATGATCAATCAGACGCTGGACCTCGTGAATGCCCAATAAAACCCGCAAGAATCCGACGCACCCGAGAACTCCGGGAGCGACCAGCCCGAGAAGCCCGGGGAGCCCACGCAGCACGAGAGGCCCGGGCACGCCGGAAAGGCCGGGAAGGCCGCAAGGGCCGGGAAGGCCGGAAGGTCAGGAAAGGCCGGCAAGGCCGCAAGGGCAGGAAAGGCCGGAAAGACCGGGAAGGCCGAAGCCGCCGCCGGCAGGCGCGTCGCGCCGGCGCCCGCCACCCGCGCCCGCTCATGGCCCTGAGCCCGAGTTCGATGGCGAAAACGCCGCGCCGGCCGCGCCGGTGCGCGCGCAGCGAGCGCGCCGCGGCGAGGAAACGTCCAAGCGCGAGCGCCACAAGGAGTTGCCGGGCAAGCCGGAAAGGCTGCACAAGCTGCTCGCGCAAAGCGGCATCGGCTCGCGCCGCGAAATGGAAGAGCTGATCGCGGCAGGCCGCGTCAATGTCAACGGGGAAGTCGCGCAGCTCGGCCAGTCGGCAAGTCCCGGCGACCGCATCAAGGTCGGCGGCAAGCTCGTGCACTTGAAGTTCTCGAACCGCCTGCCGCGCGTCATCATCTATCACAAGCCCGAAGGCGAGATCGTCTCGCGCGACGACCCCGAGCACCGTCCTAACGTCTTCACCTCGCTGCCGAAAATGACCGGCGGTCGCTGGGTCGCGGTCGGCCGCCTCGACTTCAACACCAGCGGCCTCCTGCTCTTTACGACTTCGGGCGACCTTGCCAACCGCCTGATGCACCCGCGCTACAACCTCGTTCGCGAATACGCCGTGCGCGTCCTTGGCGAAATCTCCGACGAAGCGCGCCAGCGCCTGCTCGAGGGCATCGAACTCGAAGACGGGCTGGCGCAGTTCTCGACTTTCCAGGAAGCTGGCGGCGACGGCGCCAACCGCTGGTATCGCGTCTCGCTCTTTGAAGGCCGCAACCGCGAAGTGCGGCGCATGTTCGAAGCGATCGGCGTCGCGGTGAGCCGCCTGATGCGCGTGCGCTACGGCCCCTTCAGTCTGCCGCCGCACTTGAAGCGCGGCAAGGTGCTCGAACTTTCCGAAAGCGAGGTCGCGCAGCTCATTGCCGACTTCGGGATGGAAGACCCTTCGCCCGGCCGTCCCTTGCACAAGCCGCGCGAGCGCTGACGCTGCGCCGCCGCAGGGATTGATTTACCCTGTAAATCGAACGTCTGACGTTGGATTTACAGGGATTATCGAGCGCCAACTTGAAGCCGTCGTGCGCCAGCGGCTCGCCGCCATGCCCGCTGTCGTCCTGCTCGGGCCGAGGCAAGTCGGCAAGACAACGCTGGCTTCCTGGTGTACCCCGGCGAGGAAGCCTTTACGCTGCGCCACGGCGTGCAGGCGCTTTCGCTCACGGCGATGGCCGCCCACTTGCGCGCCTAGCGTTCGGTCCTTTACGAGGTTTTCGCTTCGTTCTCCGCGGCCGTGTGATCTGCGCGCTGGCAGGGCTTAAAGGCGCTTTAACAGCGACCGCGCAACGACTTCCGATTTACGTCACCTGAAATCCCGGGTATAATCCGCCGGTTTTCCGCTCGCCTCTTAAAGGGGCACTTTACGGGGATGGGCTTTTTGCCCATTTTTTATTTGTGGCTATGGATTGGCACGAACTTCTCGAAAAAACGGTAACCGGCCTGGGTTATGAACTCGTGGACATCGAACAGAGTCCGCGCGGCCGCGTTTTGCGTCTTTTCATCGACAAGCGCGACAAGGAAGGCGGCGTCGATGTCGAGGATTGCGCGCTCGTCAGCAATCAGGTCTCGCGCGTCCTTGCCGTCGAAAACGTCGATTACGACCGGCTCGAGGTGTCGTCGCCGGGGCTCGACCGGGTTGTCAAGAAGGCCGAGGACTTCGAGCGTTTTGCCGGGTCTACGATCAATTTGAAACTGCGCCTGCCGGTCGGCGGTCGGCGCAATTTCACAGGTGTCCTGCAAGGCGTGCAGGGCACGATGGTGCATATGGTGATCGATACCGGGGAAGTGGCGCTCGAGCTTGGCAACATCGACAAGGCTCGACTCGTTCCCAGGTTCGACGCGAAATGATCAAGCTGGATTAGGGGGTAGCAAGGATATGAGCCGCGAAATTTTGTTGCTGGTGGACGTTCTGGCGCGCGAGAAGAATGTCAGCAAGGACATCGTCTTCAGTGCATTGGAGCTGGCGCTTGCGTCGGCGACGAAAAAGCGCGTCCATGACGAGGCCGACATTCGCGTCGTCGTCGATCGCGAAACCGGCGCATTCGAGACTTTCCGGCGCTGGGAAATCGTCGCCGACGCCGATTTCATCCACGAGGCACAGCATATTCCGCTCTCCGAAGCGCAGAAGCAGGATCCGGAAGTCGAAATCGGCGACTACCTCGAGGAGTCGCTCGAGCCCATCGACTTCGGGCGCATCGGCGCGCAGGCGGCCAAGCAGGTGATCCTGCAGAAGATTCGCGACGCCGAACGCGACCAGATCCTCAACGACTTCCTCGAGCGCAAGGAACATCTCGTCACCGGCACCATCAAGCGCATGGAGCGCGGCAACGCGATCATCGAAGCGGGCAAGATCGAAGCCGTGCTGCCGCGCGACCAGATGATTCCGCGCGAGAATTTGCGCGTCGGCGATCGCGTCAAGGCCTTCCTGCTGAAGATCGACCGCCAGGCGCGCGGGCCGCAGCTGATTTTGTCGCGCACCGCGCCCGAGTTCATCATCAAGCTTTTCGAAATGGAAGTTCCCGAAGTCGACGACGGCCTGCTCGAAATCAAGGCCGCGGCGCGCGACGCCGGCATGCGCGCCAAGATCGCCGTGAAGTCGAACGACCAGCGCGTCGATCCGATCGGCACCTGCGTCGGCATGCGCGGCATGCGCGTCACCGCGGTGACCAACGAACTTGCCGGCGAGCGCGTCGATATCGTCCTCTGGTCGGCTGACCCGGCGCAGTTTGTCGTCGGCGCGCTGGCGCCGGCCGAAGTCATTTCGGTCGTCGTCGATGAAGACCGGCACAGCATGGACGTCGTCGTCGATGAAGCGAACCTCGCGATCGCGATCGGCCGCGGCGGGCAGAACGTTCGCCTCGCATCCGAAATGACGGGCTGGATGATCAACCTGATGACCGAGGAAGAGTCGCGTACGCGCGGCGAAGCCGAGTCGGCGGCGATCCGTGTCCTCTTCATGGAAAAGCTCGACGTCGACGAGGAAGTCGCCGACATCCTGATCAACGAGGGCTTCTCGACGCTCGAGGAAGTCGCCTACGTGCCGCTGCACGAGATGCTCGAGATCGAGGCCTTCGACGAAACGACGGTGCAGGAATTGCGCGATCGCGCGCGCAACGTGCTGCTCACCGAAGCGATCGTCACCGAGGAACAGCTCGGGGATGTCGCCGATGAAATGCTTGAACTTGAAGGCATGGACAAGCCGCTTGCGGCCAAGCTTTCGGGGAATGGAATCAAGACGCGCGACGATCTTGCCGACCTTGCGGTCGATGAACTCGTCGAAATGACCGGTATCGATGTCGATCATGCCAAACAACTGATCACCACGGCGCGCGCGCATTGGTTCGAGTAAGCTGAATAGAGGATTTCACATGGCGCAGACTAGCGTTGCCCAATTTGCCAATGATCTGAACATGCCCTCGGGCGCCTTGCTCGAGCAGCTGCAAAAAGCCGGCGTCGTCAAGGCGAGGTCGGACGATCTGCTCACCGAGCAGGACAAGTCCAAGCTCCTCGAGTATCTGCGGCGTGCGCACGGCGTTGCCGACGCGAAGACGAAGATCACGCTGACGCGCAAGGAAACGAGCGAAATCAGGTCGCAGGACTCGCACGGCAAGTCGCGCACGGTCCAGGTCGAAGTGCGCAAGAAGCGCATTCTCGTCAAGCGCGATACGCCCGAGATCCGTCCGCTCGCCGCGGAAGAAGCGGCAATCGCGCCGGCTGCGCCTGCCGTCGCGGCAGCGGTGATCGAGCCGGCGCCGGTTGCGGCAGCCGTCCCGGCGCCAGCGCCCGAACCCGTCGTCGAAAAAGTCGAGGCCCCCGCGCCGGTGCCTGAAGTCGTCGTCGAATCGAAGGCGAAGGCCGCGTCCAAAGCCAAGGCGAAAGCCGAAAGCGAAGCCAAGGCCGCCGCCGAGGCCAAGGCCGCGGCGCCCGTCGAAGCGAAGACGCCGGTCAAGAAAGTCGTCACTCGCGCCTCGATCATCGGCGAGGAGCAGCGGCTGCTGCGCGCCGAGGAAGAGCGCCGCAACGCCGAGCTGCGCGCGCGCCAGGAAGCCGAGTATCTGGAAAAGCAGCAGCGCGTCGCCGACCTTGCGCGCCTGAAAATAGAAGCCGAGGAAAAAGCCGTCGCCGCCAGGGCCGCCGAAGCGGCCAAGCAGGTCGCCGCGCAAACGGCGAGCGACAAGCCCGCCGAGGACAAGACCCTGCACAAGCCCGCCGCCAAGGCCGGTGCGGGCGACAAGAAAGCCGCCGAGAAGAAGGGCCAGTGGAAGAACGAAGGCGCGAACAAGCGCCAGGGCCTGAAGACGCGCGGCGCCACCGGCACGATGGGCTGGCGCGACAACAAGCACGGCAAACGCAGCGCTCGCGGCGACGATTCCGACGAGCAGCATTCCTTCCAGGCGCCGACCGAAGCGGTCGTGCACGAAGTGCATGTGCCCGAGACGATTTCGGTCTCCGACCTCGCGCACAAGATGTCGGTGAAAGCCACCGAAGTCATCAAGACGCTGATGAAGATGGGCTCGATGGTGACCATCAACCAGCAGCTCGACCAGGAAACGGCGATGATCATCGTCGAGGAAATGGGGCACAAGGCGTTTGCCGCCAAGCTCGACGACCCCGACGCCTTCATCGACGACACCGAGCACAAGGACGTTCCGCGCCTGCCGCGCGCTCCGGTCGTCACCGTCATGGGCCACGTCGACCACGGCAAGACTTCGCTGCTCGACTTCATCCGCCGCACCCGCGTCGCCTCGGGCGAAGCCGGCGGCATCACGCAGCACATCGGCGCCTACCACGTCGAGACGGCGCGCGGCATGGTCACTTTCCTCGATACGCCGGGCCACGAAGCCTTTACGGCGATGCGGGCGCGCGGCGCGAAAGCGACCGACCTCGTCATCCTCGTCGTCGCTGCCGACGACGGCGTTATGCCGCAGACGAAGGAAGCGATTCACCACGCGAAAGCCGCGGGCGTGCCGATCATCGTTGCCATCAACAAGATCGACAAGCCCGACGCGAACCCCGATCGCGTCAAGCAGGAGCTCGTCGCCGAGCAGGTGCTGCCGGAAGAATACGGTGGCGAATCGCCTTTCATCGCGGTCTCCGCGAAGACCGGCGCCGGCATCGACGAACTGCTCGAGAACGTCCTCTTGCAGGCCGAGGTGCTCGAACTCACCGCGCCGCGCGACGCGCCGGCCAAGGGTCTGATCATCGAAGCGCGCCTCGACAAGGGCCGCGGCCCGGTGGCGACGATGCTCGTGCAGTCGGGAACGCTGCGCCAGGGCGACGTCCTGCTCGCCGGTCAGGTTTTCGGGCGGATTCGCGCGATGCTCGACGAAAACGGCAAATCGATCAAGGAAGCCGGGCCTTCGCTGCCGGTTGAAATCCTCGGCCCCTCCGATGTCCCCGCGGCGGGCCTTGAGGCCGTCGTTCCCGCCCACGAGCCCCAGGCCCGCCGAACCGCCCCCCTACCC
>CAZALA010000046.1:0-23539 GCA_964485725.1 uncultured Propionivibrio sp.
AGGTGCCGGTCTCGATGCGGTCAGGCATGATCGAATGCGTCGCGCCGTGCAGGCGTTCGACGCCAATGATCGATATCGTGCCGGTGCCGACCCCTTTGATCCTGGCGCCCATGGCGATCAGGCATTGCGCGAGGTCGACGACTTCCGGTTCGCAGGCGGCGTTCTCGATCACCGTCTCGCCGTCGGCGAGCACCGCGGCCATCATGAGATTCTCGGTGCCGGTCACGGTCACCATGTCGGTGGTGATGCGTGCGCCCTTCAGGCGTGTCGCCGTGGCGTGCACGTAACCCTGTTCGACGGCGATTTCGGCGCCCATCGCCTGCAGGCCCCTGATGTGCTGATCGACCGGCCGCGCGCCGATGGCGCAACCGCCGGGCAGCGACACGCGCGCTTCGCCGCAGCGAGCGAGCAGCGGCCCGAGGACGAGGATGGAGGCGCGCATCGTCTTCACCATGTCGTAGGGCGCGACCGGATTGTTGAGCCGCCGGCTGTCGAGGATCAGCGCGTCGTTGCCTTCCATCGTCACGTCGACGCCCATCTGGCCGAGGAGGCGCAGCATCGTCGCAATGTCGTTCAGCTGCGGGACGTTCACGAGGCGCAACGGCTCGCGGGTGAGCAGCGACGCGCAGAGGATCGGCAGCGCGGCGTTCTTCGCGCCTGAAATGGCAACTTCCCCTGCGAGCGGCGTGCCCCCTTCGATCAGGAGCTTATCCATGGCTCGCGCTCCACTCCTGCGGCGTCATGGTTTTCATCGAGAGCGCGTGCAGCTTGCCACTGTCGAAGTGCTCGCGCAGCAGCGCGTTGATCATCTGCTGGCGCGCGACGCGGCTCTTGCCGGCGAATTGCTCGCTGACGATGAGCGCTTCGAAGTGCTCGCCGTCGCCCTCGACTTCGAGGCGCTCGCAGGCGAGGCTCTCGGCGATCAGCCGCTTGATCTGTTCGGGATGCATCATGTCAATGCCTTAATTTGTAGCCGCTGCGCAGCATCGACAGCGTCGTCGCCGCGACGACGCAAAAGCTTGCGGCGACGACGGCGAGGCTGAACGCGGGCGAGACGTCGGAGACGCCAAAAAACCCGTAGCGAAAACCGTCGATCATGTAGAAGACCGGGTTGAAACGCGACAGCTGCTGCCAGAAATCGGGCAGCGAGTGGATCGAGAAGAAGACGCCGGAGAGCATCGTCAGCGGCATGATCAGGAAGTTCTGGAAGGCGGCGAGCTGGTCGAACTTGTCGGCCCAGATGCCGGCGACCATGCCGAGCGAAGCCATGATGGCGCCGCCGAAGACCGCAAAGGCGATGATCCACAGCGGCGCGACGAAAGCAAGATCGGCGAACCAGCCAGTGACGGCGAGGACGCCGGCGCCGACCATGACGCCGCGCGCGAGCGCGGCGAGGACGTAGGCGAAATAGAATTCGTTGTAGGAAATCGGCGGCAGCAGCACGAAGATGATGCTGCCCGTGACCTTCGACTGGATCAGGCTCGACGAACTGTTGGCGAAGGCGTTTTGCAGCACCGACATCATGACCAGGCCCGGGATCAGGAAGGCCGTGTAGGGCACGCCGTTCACCTGCATGCGCGCGTCGAGCACGTGCGAAAAGATCAGAAGGTAAAGGAGGGCGGTCAGGACCGGCGCGGCGACCGTCTGGAAGCTCACCTTCCAGAAGCGCAGCACTTCCTTGTAGAGCAGCGTGCGCAAACCGCTCACAGGACGGCCTCTGCGAGACGTGACGATTCGGCCGAGCGCATGACTTCGACGAAGACGTCCTCGAGATCGGTCTGCGTCAAGCGAAAGTCCTCGATCCGGCAAGCCGCGCCGCGGATGGCCGCCAGCAGCGGCTCGATTTCGTCGAAACCGGCGAGGCGGAAAACCCAGGCGTCGCTGGCTTTTGTCGCCTGCGCGCGCAGCCTTTCCGGCAGCTCGGCGCCGGCGGCGAGACGCACGCTCACCGTGTGTCCGGAAATACGGGCGAGCAGATTGCTCGTCGTGTCGAGCGCGACCACGCGTCCGTGCTTGAGCATCGCGATGCGTCCGCACAGCGCTTCGGCTTCCTCGAGGTAGTGCGTCGTCAGGATCACCGTATGGCCTTCGCGATTGAGCCGCTGGACGAACTGCCAGAGCGTCTGCCGCAGTTCGACGTCGACGCCGGCGGTCGGTTCGTCGAGAACGATCACCGGCGGCTTGTGCACGAGCGCCTGCGCGACGAGCACCCGCCGCTTCATGCCGCCCGAGAGGCGGCGCATATTCGTGTTCGCCTTGACGGTGAGGTCAAGATTCTCGAGGATCTCGTCGATCCAGTCGTCGTTGTTGCGGATGCCGAAATAGCCCGACTGGATACGCAGCGTTTCGCGCACCGTAAAGAAGGGGTCGAAAACCAGCTCCTGCGGAACGACGCCGAGCGCTCGCCGCGTCTGCCGATAGTCGGCAAGAACATCGCAGCCCATCACGGAAAGCTTGCCTTCGCTCGGACGCACGAGACCGGCGAGGCAAGAGATCAATGTCGTCTTGCCGGCGCCGTTCGGTCCGAGCAGGCCAAAGAACTCGCCCTCGGCGATCTCGAGCGAGACGCCGTCGAGCGCGCGCAAGGACCCGAAACACTTCACCAGCTGCTGAATGGAAACGGCGACGCCCATGACATCAGAGCTTCAGGAGGGGTCCGTGCGCCGAGCTCAGGCGAGCGGAAGCGAATCGGAAACGCCGTAGAGTTCGGCCTGGCTCATCATGCTCGTCGGCGGATGCGCAAAGCGCAGCGTCAGGCCGCGCTCGCGCGCCGTTCGCAACCAGCCGAAAACGACGCCGAGCGCCGACGAATCGGTGCTGTCGACGGCGGACAGGTCGACGACAATGCCGCGCTCGGCGCCAGAGGCGCGCAGCAGATTGCGCCCGCTTTCGAGCAGGCCGCTGGCCTCGCCGATCAGCATGGGGCCGGTGACGCGCAGCCCTTCGCCGCTCTCTTCAATCATTTCTTGCTCAGATCGATTTGCTTGTTCTTGGCAGCGAGCATCTGGATCAGGCCGTCGATGCCGTTGGCGCGCACTTCCTGCGCGAAGGTATCGCGGTAGTTGGTGACGAGGCTGACGCCAGCGACGATCACGTCATAGACTTTCCAGCCCTCGGCCTGTTTCTCGACCGCGTAGTCCATTTGAATCGGCTTGCCGCCGGGCTGCAAGACCTCGGTCTTGACCACCGTCTCGGTCTCGCCGCTTTGCAGCTTGAGCGGTCGGTAACGCAGCGTCTGGTCCTTGTAACTCGTCAGCGCGTTCGAATACGTGCGCACGAGCAGCGTCCTGAATTCGTCCGCCAGCCGCTTCTTCTGCTCGGCGCTCGCCTTGTTCCAGTCCTTGCCGACGGCGAGCGCGGTCATGCGCTGGAAGTTGAAGTGCGGCAGCACCTTGGTCTCGATGAGATCCATCACCTTCCTGGTGTTGCCGCTCTGGATGTCCTTGTCCTGGCGAACGACGGAGAGGACGTCGTCGGTCACTTTTCTGATCAGCGCGTCAGGCGTCTCCTCCTGCGCATGGACCGGGGCGCAGGCGAGGAAAAGCGCCGTCAGGAAAAGATAAAACGATTTCATGGATCTGCCTCAAAAAACAGGCCGGCTTCGCTCGAAGCCGGCCACCGTGCAAGCGCCCGCCTTCAGCGTGGCGTGTTGCCGTCGTTGATTTCGTTCAGACGGTTTTGCAGGTAAGCGTCGCGAATATAGTTGTATTTGTCGAAGGCCGCCTGTTCGACGACCTTGTCGGCCGGCAGCAGGCTCGCCCTGAAGTCGACGAAACGAACGCCGGCGAGCGTATTGCGCAGGGGCACGTCCTGGACGTGCATCACCGGATCGGCGTAGGCATCGACCGCATAACCGAAGGTATCGCGCGTCGTGCGCGGCCCGATGATCGGCCAATAGAAATACGGGCCGTCCGAAACGCCCCACTTGCCGAGCGTCTGGCCGAAATCTTCGGCATGCTTTTCGAGCCCCAATTCACTCGCGATGTCGAAAACGCCGCCGATGCCGATCGTCGTGTTGATGAGCACGCGTCCCGCGTCCGACAGGCCCTGGCTGCCCTTGCCCTGCAGGAAGTTGTTGATCGACGTCCAGACGTCTGAAATATTGCCGAAGAAGTTGCCGACACCGGCTTTCACGGGTAACGGCGCCGCGGCGTCGTAGCCCTGCGCGATCGGCTTGACGACGACGTCGATGCCCTCGTTGACCTTGAACATCGCGCGGTTGAAGCCCTCGTACGGGTCCTTGGGATTGTTCGCCGTCGTGGCGCAACCCGCGAGGCCGGAGAGGGCCAGAGCGAGGGCGGCGGCGGCGGCCGTGTGCATTGTCTTTTGCGTCTTCACGAACAAACCCTTCCCGTCATTTCTTGTCCGGAGCGCTGCTGCTTCCCTCGGACGCCTTGTTGAACATGAACTGACCAATCAATTTCTCGAGCACCACCGCCGACTGCGTCTTCGCAACGAGGTCGCCGGCCTTCAGCATTTTCTCGTCGCCACCGGCGTCGAGCCCGATGTACTGTTCGCCGAGCAGACCTGCGGTCAGGATGGACGCGAAGGTGTCTTTCGGAAACTTGTAGCGCCCGTCAATCATCATCGTGACGACGGCTTCGTACGACTGGGCGTCGAAAGAAATCTCGGCGACCCGGCCGACGACGACGCCGGCGCTTTTGACCGGACCGCGGACCTTCAGGCCTCCGATGTTATCAAACTTGGCCGACAAGGGGTAAGTCTCGACGAAGTTGGCCGATGACAAATTGCCGACCCTTAGTGCTAAAAACAACAGTGCGGCGAAGCCCACGACGACAAAAAAGCCCACCCACAGGTCCATCAACTTGCGACTCATTACATCCCCCGGAACATGAACGAGGTCAAAATAAGATCCAGCGCCAGAATCGCCAGCGCTGAATATACCACCGTTCTTTTGATTGAACTCGAAACGCCTTCGGCCGTTGGCACCGCGTCATAGCCCTCGAATACCGCGATCAGCGAGACCGCCACGCCGAAAACGAAGCTCTTGACGACGCCGTTCCAGACGTCGAAACGAAAATCGACCGAGCCTTGCATCTGCGACCAGAAGGCGCCTTCATCGACGCCGATCAGGACGACGCCGACGAGATAGCCACCGAAAACGCCGACCGCCGAAAACATCGCGGCGAGCAGCGGCATCGACAGGACGCCGCCCCAGAACCTCGGCGCAACGACCCGGGCGATCGGATTGACCGCCATCATGTCCATCGCCGTGAGCTGTTCGGTCGCCTTCATCAGGCCGATTTCGGCGGTAATCGACGAGCCGGCGCGCGAAGCAAAGAGCAGCGCCGCGACGACGGGGCCGAGTTCCCGGGTCAGCGACAGCGCCACGAGCACGCCGAGCGCGTCCGCCGAGCCGTAGCGCTGCAGCGTCTCGTAGCCCTGCATGCCAAGCACCATGCCGATGAAGAGCCCCGAGACGAGGATGATCAAGAGCGACTGGAAGCCGGAAAAATAGATTTCGCGAATGGTCAGGTTGAGCCGGCGAAACGACTGCCCCGAATAGACGAGAATCATCACGAAAAAACGCGCCGCGAAGCCGACGCGTTGCAGTTTGTCGTTAATGTTGTGGCCAACTGCGCGAAGAAAGGCGATCGTCGCCGCCATCAGGGTTTCAGCCATGGCTTGCCTCACGCATCAGTTCGGCGGAAAAAGGCGGCGCCGGATAATGGAAGTGCACGGGGCCGTCGGCTTCGCCAAAAACGAACTGATGCACGAAGGGGTCGGAAGAAGCACGGATTTCGTCGGGCGTTCCCTGCGCGACGATCTGTCCTTCGGATACGAAATACACGTAGTCGACGATCGCCATCGCTTCCTGAACGTCGTGCGTGACGAGGATCGTCGTCGCGCCGAGCGCGTCGTTCAGCCTGCGGATGAGCTGGCCGATGACGCCCATCGAAATCGGATCGAGGCCGGCAAAGGGCTCGTCGTAGAGAACGAGCATCGGGTCGAGCGCGATCGCCCGCGCCAGCGCGACGCGACGCGCCATCCCGCCCGAGAGCTCCGCCGGCATCAGCGTGTGCGCACCGCGCAGCCCGACCGCGTTGAGCTTCATCAGCACCATGTCGCGAATGATTTCTTCGGGCAAGTCGGTATGCTCGCGCATCAGGTAGGCAACGTTGTCGAAGACCGAAATATCGGTAAACAGCGCGCCGAACTGAAAGAGCATGCCCATGCGCCGCCGCATCGCATAGAGCTCGGCGTGGCTCATGTCGGGAACCGACTGGCCGTCCACGAGCAGGGTTCCGCGGGTGGGCTTGAGCTGGCCACCGATGAGGCGCAGCAGCGTGGTCTTGCCGCAGCCCGAATTGCCCATGATGGCAATGAGCCGGCCGCGCGGAATCTCCATATTGATTCCGTTGAGGATGGCTCTTTCGTCGTAGGAGAAATTGAGGTCAGTGATCCTGACCAGCTGATCTTCTGACACAGCGGTGCTTTCAGTTAAATTGAGCGCGATTATAACCGATGGCCAAGACGCAATCGCGAAATACAAGGCCATATAAGTGTGAAATAATCGCCGCCAGGCACCCGCATCCGCAGCCCGAAATGATCGATTCACGGCCCATCCTGCAGGGAGCAGAAGTGGTCAGAAGAACCCGACGAGTAAGCGCCGCGCCAGAGGCAGTAGACGCGCGGCCGGGAGCGGCCCATGTATCTTGAACATTTCGGGCTCAGGGAAGCGCCTTTTCGCATCACCCCGCACACCGAGTTCTTTTTCGCCGGCGCGCACCGCGGCGCGACGCTCGAAGCGCTGATTTACGCGATCACGCACGATGAAGGCATCGTCAAGGTCAGCGGCGAAGTCGGCAGCGGCAAGACGATGCTCTGCCGGATGCTGCTCGAGCGCCTGCCGGCAAGCGTTGCCACCGTCTATCTGCCCAACCCCGCGCTGACGCGCAACGGCATCCTGTTCACGATCGCCGACGAGCTCGAAGCGCCGCGCCCCGATGGTCCGGTACGCCTGCTTCTGCGCGGTCTGCAGGAGAAGCTCGTCGAGCTCTACGGCGAGGGCAAGCTCGTCGTCGTGCTGATCGACGAAGCGCAGGCGATGCCGGCCGAGGCGCTCGAAGAACTGCGCCTGCTCTCGAACCTCGAGTCGAGCCGCCACAAGCTCTTGCGCATCGTCCTCTTCGGCCAGCTCGAACTCGACAAGCGCCTTGCCGATGCCGCGATGCGGCCGCTCAAGGAGCGCATCACGCACAATTTCGTCCTCGAACGCCTGCACCGAGCCGAAGTCGGCGACTACCTGATGTTTCGCATTCGTGCCGCCGGTTACCGCGGCGCCGACCTGTTCGCGCCGCGCGCCATCGAACTCATCGCGCGCGCCTCCGAGGGTCTCACCCGGCGCATCAACATCCTCGGCGACAAGGCGCTGCTCGCGGCGTATGCGGAAAACCGGCGTCTCATCGACAAGAAGCAGATTCGGGCGGCGATCCGCGACGCGCAGTTCACCGCCATGCACGGCCGCCGCAAGCTCGCCAGGTTCTGGGTCGGCGGCGCCGGCTTCGTCGCGGTTATCGCGGTCGCCGTTCTCCTCGCCTTCGTTGCCGCCCCTTACCTCGCGGACAGCGCGTCGCCGCCAGGCGTAGCGTCGCGCCCGCCCTCGCCCTCGCCTGCGGCGAGCTTTGCGGCTTCTCCCGGTGAGTCGCCGACGCCGGCGGGCGCCATTCAGGCGCTTGCCGCAAGCCTTCCGGCAGCAGCTTCGGACACCGCGCCGCCCTCCGCGCCGGTCGTGACCGGTGCGGCGCCAACGCTCAAGGAGCGCATCGCGGCGACCGACGCCTGGATCAAGGCCACTGCCGGCTCGCACTACTTCATCCAGCTGCTGGCCACCGACGCCGGCAACGAGCGTGAGGTCGAAGATTTTCTCGAACACCGCCCGGCAGCGCTCGACCCGGCGCAGCTGCGAGTGTACCGCTGGAAACGCAGCGGGCGCGATCGGCTCGGCGTCATTTACGGCGATTACGCCAGCGTCGAAGCGGCAAGTGCCGAGCTGGCCAGGCTCGCGACCAAGGCGCCGATGAGCGGCGCCTATGTGCGCTCGGTCAGCCGACTTAAATAATTCCAAGGCATTTTTCAACCCGTTTGACATAGAGTATCGAGCGCTTGCGCCGCCGCGTTTAGTGCTATTATTTATGCCAATTGCAAATCTGGCGAGGGCGGGAATGCACAGAAGCATTGGCGTCGTGGCGATCGCGCTGCTCTTGGCGGCCTGCGCGTCGCCAAACCTCGCGGGCGCCCCCTCGCCGGGACACCTGACGGCCGCGAGCGCGCGTGCCAACCCGGCGACGATCCCGCGGCCGCTGCTGCAGACGGTGCCGCTACCGCGACCGCGGAGCAGCGAAAAGACCGAAACCTATAGCGTCGTCGTGCACAACATCAAGGTCGATGACCTCATCTTCGCGCTCGCCCGCGACGCCAAGCTCAACGTCGATATTCACCCCGGCCTCGCCGGCACGGTGAGCATGAACGCGATTGACCAGACCTTGCCGCAACTGCTCAACCGGATCGCGCGGCAAGTCGATCTGCGCTTCGAACTCGACGGGCCCAACCTCGCCGTCATGCCCGATACGCCGTATCTGCGCAACTACAAGATCGACTACGTCAACATGGCGCGCGACGCCACGGGCACCGTGGCGACGAACACGCAGATCTCGACGAGCGCGGTCGCCGCGAATGTCGGCGGCCCGGCCGGCGGCGGCAACACCTCGCGCATCCAGATCGACAACCGCTCGCGCAACCGCTTCTGGGAGTCGCTGGAAAGGAACATCAAGGAGCTCCTGCACGAGACCGACAAGGTCTTCCCCGAGGGCTCGACCGAAACGGTAATGGAACAGAACACCTCGCAAAGCACGACCGGCACCGGCGCTGCACCGCAGCCGAGCAGCCGCGCCAGCGCGCCGGCGCAAAACCTCGCGGCGAGCCCGAATCCGGCGACCTTGCAGAACACCGGCGCCACCGTCGTCAGGCGCATGACTTTCCGCGAAGCCGCTTCGGTCATCGCCAGCCCCGAGGCCGGCATCGTCACCGTCCGCGCCACCTCGCGCCAGCACGAAAAAGTCCAGGAATTCGTCGAGCGTGTGATGACGAGCGCCCGCCGCCAGGTCCTCATCGAAGCGACGATCGTCGAAGTGACGCTGAGCCAGGGCTACCAGCAGGGAATCGAATGGAACCGCATCACCGACAACACCGCTTTTTCGATCACGCGGCCGACGGTGACGAGCAACGTCCCGAGCAACCTTTCGCCCTACGTCTTCAAGTACTCGAAAATCAACCCCCTGAGCCTGCTCACGACCGTCGAGCTGCTGCGCTCGTTCGGCACGGTCAAGGTGCTCTCGAGCCCCAAGCTCTCGGTCCTCAACAACCAGACGGCGACGCTGAAAGTCTCCGAGGATTACGTCTATTTCAACGTGAAATCCGACACGACGAGCACGGCCAACGTCGGCACGACGGTCGGCGTGACGACGACGCCGCAATCGGTCGCGGTCGGCTTCTTCATGAGCCTGACCGCGCAGATCGGCGACAACGACACGGTGACGCTCAACATCCGTCCGTCGATCTCGAGCATCTCGGACTTGAAGCGCGATCCCAACCCGATCATCCCGAAAGACATTCCGAACTTCATCCCGCAGATCCGCACGCGCGAAATCGAATCGCTGATGCGCATCGAAAGCGGCGACATCGCGGTGCTGGGCGGGCTCATGGAGGACCGCATCGACAACCGCGGCGGCCGCGTGCCCGGGCTCGGCGACCTGCCGATCATCGGCGAGATTTTCAACACGCGCGCCAATGCGACGTCGAAATCCGAACTCGTCGTCCTGTTGCGCCCGACCGTGATCAAAGACGCTTCGCTCAGCGGGGACTTTGCCGATTTCGCCGGTAGCCTGCCCGACGCCAATTTCTTCAGCACCGACAAGGTCTACCAGCCCTTCTCCGGGCCGGCACGGGAGCCGCTGCAATGAGCCCGCTGCCATGAGCCTGCTGATCGACGCGCTGAAGCAGGCCGAGCGAGCCCGCGAACTCGCGCTCGAGTCGTCGCCGGCCGCCACCGACCGGCCGCAGGGCATGGGCACGCGCGCCGCGACAAGTTCGGCACAGGCGACCGCGCGCAAGGTTTTCTCGCCCGAGCACAGGGTCGTGCGGCGCCCCGCCTTCGTGATCGCGATGGCGCTGAGCGCGATGCTCGCCCTCGCCGCCGGCGGCTATTTCTGGTGGCAGTTGCAGGCGCTCGGGCGACCGTCGATCGCGCCGCCGAGCGCGCGCGCCGCCGCGCCGGCTGCCCCGCCGGTGGCCGTCCTCGCCAGCGCAGCGCCTGCTGCGGCAAAGCCGGTGACGGTCACCCTTGCCGCCGATCCGCCGCGCACGCTGACACCGCCCGCCGATCCGCGCCGCGCGGCCGGCCCGGCAAAAGCGCCCGGCGCGGCAGCGGCGGCGGCAAAAACGCCCCTGCCGGCGGCCGACCATGAGAGCGGCGTGAGCTTTCGCCGCAGCACACGCGCAGCACCCGCGCAGCCGCGCGTCGAAAACGCCTATGCCGCGATGCGCGGCGCGCGGCTCGCCGAAGCCCGCCGGCATTACGAGGAGGCGCTGCGCGGCGATGCCCGCAATATCGACGCCTTGCTCGGTCTGGCGACGATCGCGGTGCGCGAGGCGCGGCTTGAAGACGCGCAGGCGCTCTATACGCTGGCGCTCGAAGCCGACCCGCACGAGCCCACTGCCGTCGCCGGCCTCACGAGCCTGCAGCCTGACGCGGAAAGGGCGACGAGCCAGCTTAAGAACGTGCTTGCGAACCGCCCGGAGGCCGCCGCAGCGCACTTCGCGCTCGGCAACCTGTATGCGCGACAGGCGCGCTGGAGCGAAGCGCAGCAGGCCTATTTCAACGCCTACACGCTCGAGCCCGCCAATGCCGACCTCGCTTACAACCTCGCGGTAAGCCTCGACCACCTGCGCCAGGCCAAGCTCGCGCTCGCTTACTATCGCCAGGCCTTGCAGAGCGCTGCCGGCGGCCAAGGCTTCGACGCCGGCGAAGTGGCGCAACGCATCGCCGAGCTCGAACCCTGATGTTCGCAACCCTCGCGCAGGCGCAAGGATGAACGCCGTGTCGATGCAAAGGCCGGTGGGCCAGGTGCTGATCGACCAGGGCGGCCTCAGCGAAGACCAGTTGCGCATCGCCCTGCTCGAGCAGGGCAAGCGCAACCGGCCGCTCGGCAAGATTCTCGTCAGCCTTGGCTTTGTCTCCGAAGCGACGCTGCGCGACGCGCTCTGCGAGTCACTGGGAACGCACAGCGTCGACCTCTCGGCGGCGATCGTCGACCCGGCGGCGCTGACGCTGGTGCCGCGCGAGCTCGCCAAGCGCCACCACCTCTTGCCGCTCGGCTACGATGCGCAGAGCGGGCGCCTGACGGTGGCGCTTGCCGACAGCAACGACATCGTCGCGCTCGACAAGATCCGCGGCCTCGCCGCCGACGGCATCGAGATCGAAACGCTGCTCGCCGGCGAAACCGAGATCGACCGCGCGATCGACCAGGCCTACGGCTACGAGTTGTCGATCGACGGCATCCTGAACGAAATCGAGACCGGCGAAATCGATTTTCGCGGCCTGCAGTCTTCGGCCGACGAGTACAGCCAGCCCGTCGTCCGCCTGATCGACGCGATCCTCACCGACGCCGTCAAGCGCGAATCGTCCGACATCCACTTCGAACCCGAAACCGGCTTTCTGCGCATCCGCTATCGCATCGACGGCCTGTTGCGCCAGGTGCGCTCGCTGCATCAGTCCTACTGGCCGGCGATGGCCGCTCGCATCAAGGTGATGAGCGCGATGAACATCGCCGAAACGCGGGCACCGCAGGATGGGCGCATCTCGCTCAACCTGCGCGGCCGGCAGATCGATTTTCGCGTCTCGTCGCAGCCGACAATCCACGGTGAGAACATCGTGCTGCGCATTCTCGACCGCCAGAAGGGCATCGTTCCGCTTTCCCGTCTCGGCCTCACCGAGCGCCAGCTTGGCGAACTCAAGCTGATGATCGCGCGGCCCGAAGGCATCATCCTCGTCACCGGACCGACTGGCAGCGGCAAGACAACGACGCTCTATTCGATCCTCAATCACATCAACTCCGAGGGGCTCAACATCATGACCCTCGAAGACCCGGTCGAATACCCGATGCCGCTCGTTCGCCAGACCTCGGTCGCCGAGTCGGTGAAACTCGATTTTGCCAACGGCATCCGCTCGATGATGCGCCAGGATCCCGACGTGATCCTCGTCGGCGAGATCCGTGATGCCGAGACCGCCGACATGGCGCTGCGCGCGGCGATGACCGGCCACCAGGTCTATTCGACCCTGCACACCAATTCGGCGATCGGCGCGATTCCGCGCCTGCTCGATATCGGCATCCTCGCCGACATCATGGCCGGCAATATCATCGGCATCGTCGCGCAGCGCCTGGTGCGGCGGCTGTGCCCGCACTGCCGCAAGGGCGCCGCCGCCGATGCCGGCGAGATGCGGCTCTTCGGCAAGCTCGTCGGCGCCGCTGTCCCCGTCATCTACCGCGCCGGCGGCTGCCGCGAGTGCGACTTCCAGGGCTATCGCGGCCGCCTCGCGATCATGGAAATCCTGCGCCTCAATCCCGAGCTCGACGAGCTCGTCGCACGCCGCAGCACGGCCCGCGAAATTCGCGAGCTGGCCGTCGCGCAGGGGTTCATCCCGCTTGCCGAAGACGGCTTGCGGCGCGTCATCGACGGATCGACTTCGCTCGATGAAGTGGCGCGCGTCATCGACCTTACCGACCGCATGAGCCGATGAGCGCTTGAACGGCAATGGCCCAGTATGCGTATAAAGCCGTCGATGTCCGCGGCCACCGCGTCGTCGGCAGGCTCGACGCGCTCAACGGCGTCGACCTCGAAATGCGGCTGCGCCGCATGGACCTCGATCTCATCGCTGGCGAACTCGTCGAGAGTCGCCGCGGCTTTTCGCGCGGCCGCGTCTCCCGGCGCGAGGTCGTGCATTTCTGTTTCCACCTCGAGCAGCTCACTCGCGCCGACGTGCCGCTGCTCGAAGGCCTGCGCGACCTGCGCGACAGTCTCGAGCATGCGCGCTTCCGCGAAGTCGTCGCCAGCCTGATCGAGGCGATCGAAGGCGGACAGACGCTTTCGCAGGCGATGAGCGGCCACGGCAAGGTCTTCAACGAGGTCTTCGTCAGCCTGATCCGTTCCGGCGAAGCGACCGGCAAGCTGCCCGAGGTCCTGCGCGGCCTCACCGACTCGCTCAAGTGGGAGGACGAACTCGCCGCGCAAACGAAGAAGCTGCTTCTCTACCCGGTCTTCGTCGGCAGCGTCGTCCTTGCGGCGACCTTCTTCCTGATGATCTATATGGTGCCGCAGCTCAAGCAGTTCGTAAAAAACATGGGGCAGGCGCTGCCGCTGCCGACGCAGGCGCTTTTTTTTGTCTCGGACCTCGTCGTCTCGTACTGGTACGTCGCCCTGCTGGCTCCCGCCCTCATCGCGATCGCGCTCAAGCTTCTGCTGCGCGCCAACCCGCTCGCCCGCCTGCGCTTCGATCGCTGCAAGCTCGGCCTGCCCTTCGTCGGCAGCATTCTGCGCCGCATCATCCTTTCGCGCTTTGCCAGCACTTTTGCGCTGCTCTACTCGGCGGGGATCCCGATTCTCGAGTCGATCCGCACGACGCAGGGCGTCGTCGGCAACCTCGTCGTGAGGAGCGGGCTCGAGCGCGTCGAACAGCTGATCGGCGAGGGTCAGAAAGTGACGGCCGCTTTTGCGAGCATCGGCTTTTTCCCGCCGCTGATCATTCGCATGCTGCGCGTCGGCGAGGCGACGGGCCGCCTTGATCTCGCGCTCGCCAACGTCAGCTATTTCTATAACCGCGACGTCCGCGAATCGGTGGAAAGGGCGCAGCAGCTGATCGAACCCGTGCTCACCGTCATTCTCGGCTGCCTGCTCGGCTGGATCATGCTTTCCGTCCTCGGGCCGGTCTATGACGTGATCAGCAGGATCAAGATCTGATCGGCTCCATGATACGTTGCTGTCATATATGCTGACGTGCTATTCTGCGCTCTCCCGGGGCTTCATCCCCGGACGCAGAATCCGGGGCAAGAATGAGAGACCGCCGCCTGCTCTATCTCGACAACCATCGCCTGTCCGCCTCTCTCTGGCGGCGGGGAGCGATTGTCGGCGAGGCCGCCTTCGCCCTTAGCAGCGAAGGCCGGCGCGAGTTCGCCGAATACCTCGCGCGCCACGCCAACAGCGTTTATTCGCTCCTCGCCAATGTCGCCGAAGAGGGATTCCACACCGAAAGCATTCCCTTCCTGCGCGGCGGCGATCGCAACAGCGTCGTCGAACGCAAGCTCGGCCAGCTTTTCTTCGACAAGGCCTTGACCGCGGCCTTGTCGCTCGGCTACGAGAAATCGACGCGCAAAAACGAGCGCGTTCTCTTCGCGGCGCTTAACGACGCGAGCTTTTTCGCGCCCTGGCTCGACGCGATCAGGCGCGCCGGCGCGCCGCTTTGCGGAATATTTTCGCTGCCGCTGCTCTCGCCCTGCCTGCTCAACAGACTCGGCATCCGTCCGGAGCGCTGCCTGCTCCTGAGCATTCAGGACCAGAGCATCCGGCAAAGCTATCTCGAAGCCGGGCAGCTCTGCTTCAGTCGGCTCGCGCCACTTACCGACGCGAGCGCCGAAGGCATCGCGCAGGCTTTCGCAAGCGAGACACACAAGCTGCGTCAATACCTCGCGAGCCAGCGCATGATCGGCCGCAAGGACGCCGTCGTCGCGTTCATTCTCGCGCACGACGACGCCTTGCCGGCGATCCGCAGCGCGTGTGCCAACAGCGAAACGCTGCAATACCAGTTCCTCGGCCTCGCCGCGTGTGCCGAACGCGTCGGGATGAAAACGCCGCCGGCAAGCAGCCATTGCGAGGCGCTCTTTCTGCATCTGCTCGCCACTTCACCGCCGCGTATCCAGTTTGCCGACGACGATCAGCGGCACGGCTTTCACCTGGCGCAGATCGAATCGGCGCTGCTCGGCGCCAGTGCCCTGGCGCTCGCCGTTTGCCTGCTCTACTCGGGCAACCGGGCGATCGAGGCCTATGCGCTGAACGCGGCAACGCTCGCCGTTGCCGACGAAGCGCGCGAAGCGCGGCAGCGCTACGAGGCCATCGTCAAAACCTTCCCGGCGCTCGCGACGACGAGCGAAGCGCTGCGCCAGGTTGCCGCTCGCTACGGCAGCTTGAACCCGGCCTTGCCCGAGCGCCTTTACCGCGACTTGAGCACTGCGCTCGCGCATGTGCCCGAGGCCGAGCTCGAGGCGATCGACTGGAGCGCCGCCACCGCGGACAGCCGCGCCCCTGCGCCCGCCGGCAAACGCACGTCGCCAGCGGCGGCGGCGGACGCCACTCCCTTCTCTGCCGGCAGCGAGGCGATCGTCGTGCGCGGAACGCTGAGGCTCGGGCCTGATGCGGACGCACGGCAAACCTTGGCCGTCTTCAACAGGCTCGTCAGCGCGCTCGAGGCCAACCCGGACTTGCACGTTGAAATCGTCCAGCGGCCTTTCGATCTCGAGTCCGGCCGCCTGCTCAAGGGCGGCGACGCAGCGTCGGAGCGCGTCCCGCTGGCGCCCTTCGCCCTGCGCGTCGAAAGACGGGTTTCATGAAGCTGACCGCCGCCGACTTTCTCAGCCTGAGCACGAGCCTTGGCGCCGCGCTCGTGATGACGGCGCTCGGCGCGACCGCCGCGCACTTTTCGATCTCAGCGAGCGCGCAAGCGGCCGCCGGGCTCGCCAGCGCAGAGCGTGAGCGCAACGACTTCGGACGAAAACTCGACCGCGTGCGCAGCGAGGAAGACGAAATCAAGCAGAAGTCGGCGCTCTTTGACGAGCTCAAGAGGAAAGGCGTCATCGGCCCGGAACAGCGGCTCGAATGGCTGGAACTCGTGAAGGAAATCCGCGACCGGCGTCAGCTCATCGACCTGCGTTACGAGCTGGCGCCGCAACGCGCGCTCGACGCAAAAAGCGGCGAGGGTTTCGCCTTTTACGCGAGCAGCATGAAGCTCAACTTGCAGCTTTTGCACGAAGAGGACCTTACCCGCCTGCTCTCCGATTTGCGCGAGCGGGCGCACGCCCTCATCGAGGTCAAAAGCTGCTCGCTCGTCCGCCTGCCGCAGCGTGCGTCCGGCACGACGCGATCCTTGCTGCGGGGCGAATGCGAGCTCGACTGGATAACGCTGCGCGAAGCACCGACGCCAAAGGAGGCAAGATGAAAGCGCTGCCGCTGCTCAGGGCGCTCGCGCTGCCGGCGGCGCTCATCGCTGCGATGCCCGGCGCGAGCTCGGCCGCGATCGCCGCCGAAGCGCTCGGCCGCCTTTTCTTCACCCCCGAGGAGCGGCAGCGCCTCGACCGCGAGCGGCAGCACCCCGACGAAGCCCGCGCGCGTGCGGGCTCGACCATCGTCATCAACGGCGTCGTCGCCCGCAGCAGCGGCAAACGCACGATCTGGGTCAATGGCGCCGCGCAGCACGATGGCGACACGGCTGGCGGGGTCGTCGTCACGACGCGCCGTGAAGATCCCGCGTCGATATCGGTCGCCACGGCCACCCCGGGGCCCAGCGGTGTCGCGGGCCGCGCGAAAATCCGCGTCGGCGGCTCGATCAACCTCGAGACCGCGCAAGCGGCCGATCTCGTCGCCGGCGGCCGCATCGAGGCTCGCCCGCGGCCGGAAAGGAGCCAGCGACGATGACCAGGGCTGTCCTGCTGCGACCAGGCATCACGAAACCCGCAGGGCGCGAATGGGGTATCGCGCCAACTTCACTGCGCGAAAGAGGCATCGCGCTGCTCGTCATGCTGACCTTCGTGATGCTATGGACTCTCTCGCTCTTCGTCGGGCAGTTGAGCGCGCGGCGGTTGCAGGCACAGGCCGCGTACAGCACGATGGCAGCGCTTGCGCAGGCGAAGCAGGAATTGATCGCCGATTCGGCTTTCCGCACCACGGCCTCCAATCGCACTCGCTTGCGGCTTCCGGATATCGGTGCGCCAAGTATTACCTACCGTGAAGGGAACGAGACTGGGGGCTTCACGGGTAACACGGCGGACGTTTCGGTCGTCGGGAGATTTCCATGGCGGACGCTGGACGCCGGGCCCTTGCGCGACAGCGTCGGCGAATGCCTCTGGTACGCCGTCTCTGGCCGCTTCAAGGTTACACCGCCGACCGCCGGCCTGCTCAACTGGGACACGCCGGGACAGATCGACGTCGTTGACGCGAGCGGGAACCCAATCGAAACCAACCTGGCCGCGCTTTTGATTGCGCCGGGAGCCGCGCTCGACGGCCAGGACCGACATCTGGATAACCCTGCCTATCTTGAATGCGGTGGTAACTATGAAGCGAAAAACTATCTCGATCCTTACGCGGCCAGCGACGCCCCGACCGGCGAAGCCAACTACTTTTCCGGGACGAACAGCCGAGTGACGCCCGGCACGGGCAACAAGCGCCTCGTCCTTGCCGACTCGGCGCACTACAACGATCGTTTCCTCGGCATCCGGGTCGACGAAATCTTCGACCTCTACATGAAACGCAAAGACTTTCGCGACACTATCACCACCTTGCTGGCCTCGACTGCAGGCGTCAGTACGATTACGGGCACCAAGGGCACAGACAACCTCAGCTGTGCCAGTGGCGATGTCTTCTGCCACTACTGGCGTGAAATGCTTTTCCTGACGGCGCTCACTCTTCCCTCGAGCGTCACGATCGACGGCATCAGCTTCACGGATTGCAGCCGGGTGGCGATTTTTTCGGGACGAAGAGCGGCGAACCAGTATCGCCGCAGCTTCGCCGAAAAAGCCGACAAAACGAATTACCTTGAAGCACCCAACGCAAGCTCATTCGCGGTTCCCGTCGCCAGCAGCGCGACCTTCTCAGGCACCGCAACTTTCAACTGGCGCACGCCGAGCGCCGACGTCATTCGCTGCCTGCCATGAAAGAGCCTCGCTCGCGCTGTGAGAGCGGTTTCACGCTCACCGAGCTGGCGATCGTCCTCGTCATCGTCGCGCTGCTGATCGGCGGCATGCTGGCGCCGCTCTCGGCGCAGCGCGACGCTCAGAACATCACTGAAACGCAAAAGCAGCTTGTTGAAATCAAGGAAGCGCTGCTCGGCTTCGCGATCGTGAATGGCCGGCTGCCCTGCCCGGCCGCTGCCGGCGCGACCGGCGTCGAGTCGCCGGCGGGAGGCGGCCCGTGCACGAATCCCTTCGACGGTTTCCTGCCGGCGATCAGCCTGAGCCTGCATCCGCTCGACGCCCAGGGCTATGCGATTGACCGCTGGAACAACCGCATTCGCTACGCGGTGACGACGGCGAACGGAAGCGCTGCGACGACGGCGAGCGGAATCCGGAACCGGTGGGTCGCGGGCAACCCGCTCAACGCCGACCTGAGCATCTGCGCAACGAGTGTCGGCATCACCGGCGCCGGCAACCTCGCGACTTGCGCCGTCGGCGCCAACCTCAGCGACAGCGCAGTCGCCGTCGTTTTCTCCACCGGCAGAAACGGCGCTGAAACCCCGACGAGCGCCGACGAAACCGCCAACCTTCCCGCCAGCAACCGGCGCGCCTTCGTCAGCGCCACGCCGGGCACCGGCTTCGACGATATCGTCGTCTGGATCTCGTCCAACCTCCTGATGAGCCGCCTGCTCGCGGCCGGGAGACTGCAATGAATGCCAGCATGGGGACTATTGCAGGCCTCATCGGCCGCTGGCGCAGCGCCGGCGTCGCAGCGGGCGACAGCGAGGAATTGCGCCTGCAAAAATCATTGCTGATTCTTGCCACCGGCCTCGTCAGCTTCGCTTCGATCTTCTGGCTCTTCATCTACTGGCAGCTGGGGCCGCGGTTTCCGACGACGGTGCCGCTGCTTTTTCAGGCGCTGCTCGTCGCCAATCTGCTCGTCTATTTCCGCAGCAGCGATTTCGACCGCTTCCGCCGCATTCAGCTCGCGCTCTTCCTGTTCATGCCTTTTGTCACGCAGTGGTCGATGGGCAACTTCATCTCGGCCAGCGGGGTGAGCCTGTGGGCGCTGCTTGCACCGGTCGGCGCGGTCCTGTGCATCGGAGCGAGCGAAGCGCTGGCGTGGTTTTTCGCCTACCTCTTTCTGACCGCGGTCTCCGGCGGCACCGATTACTATCTTGGCGACGCGACGGCGGCGCCGATCAGGGTGCCGACGCCGACCGCGGTGTTTTTCTTCGCGCTCAACTTCGCGGCGGTTTCGACCATCGTCTTCCTGCTGCTGCGCTTCGCGGCGACCGAAAAGGAGAAAATCGCCGCCCGGCTCAAGGACGCGCACGCACGGCTGCAGAGCGAACAGGAACGATCGGAACAGCTGCTGCTCAATATCCTGCCCGGGCCGGTCGCCGAAAGGCTCAAGAACAGCCGGCAACCGATCGCGGACGGCTTTGCCGACGTCTCGGTGATGTTCGTCGATATCGTGAATTTCACGAGGGTCGCCGCGACGCTCGACCCGCAGGCGGTATTCGCGCTGCTCAACCGCATCTTCTCTTCCTTCGACGAGCTGGCCGAGAAGTTCGGGCTCGAGAAGATCAAGACGATCGGCGATGCCTACATGGTCGCCGGCGGCCTCACCGACCCGCCCGGCGACCGTGACCACTCCGCCGCCCTCGTCGACCTCGCGCTCGCCATGCGCGATCTGCTCAAGCGCGACTTTGAGGTCAACGCGCTGCGCCTGGAAGTGCGCATCGGCATCGGCACTGGCGCCGTCGTCGCCGGCGTCGTCGGCAAGAAGAAGTTCATCTACGACCTCTGGGGCGACACCGTCAACATCGCGAGTCGCATCACAGGAGAAGGGATGCCGGGGATGATCCAGGTCGATGAAGCGACCTTCCTGAAGCTGCGCGCCCGGTTCTACTTCGAGCCGGCGCAGACGATTCATCTGAAAGGCAAGGGCAGGACACTCGTGTACCGCGTCATCGGACGCAAGCCCCAAAAGGAGCCGGCGAACATCAGGCCGAAAAAGCACATTGTCATGCATCGGGCCGAATCAGGAGTAAGATGCGACTTACCGTTGTCATATCGTGGAGGTTCAGGAATGAGAGCCAGGCAATCGGGTTTCACGCTCGTCGAAATCGCCATCGTCCTTGTCATCATCGGGCTGCTGCTCGGCGGCGTCCTCAAGGGACAGGAACTCGTCAATAGCGCGAAGGCGAAGAACCTCGCCAACGACTTTCGTGCCGTTTCGTCCTTCGTCTATGCTTACCAGGACCGCTTCCGCGCGATGCCGGGCGACGACGCCGCGGCCAACGTGCACGTCAATGGCGGAATCAATGCGACGAGCCCGGCGGGCACGATCGGCAACGCCCGCATCAACGGCGCCTGGGATTCGAACACGTCTTCCGACGAATCCTACCTCTTCTGGCAGCACGTGCGCCTCGCCGGGCTCGCGACCGGCAACCCGGTTCCCGGTTCCGCAGACTATCTGCCGCGCAACGCCGAAGGCGGCGTCATCGGCATCACCAGCGACGCGGTGCTCTCGCCCGGCAACCCCCTGGCCCCTTACGCGGCAGCTTTCTACGTCTGCTCGCAGGGCCTGCTCGGACGCTATGTGCGGCAAATTGACACGATGATGGACGACGGCAACTCGACCACCGGATCGCTGCGCGCCTTCACCGACGGCCTCGCCATGCCGCAGGCGTCGGTGCTGGTCGCCCCGGCCAACGACGCGACGCCTTATACGCTCTGCATGGCGTTCTGAACGCGTCGGAAACCTAGCCCTTGAGCAACTTGTCTTCGGCTGCCGCCAGCGCGCGCGCGGCGCCAAGCAGCACGACGACGTCGCCCTCCTCAAGCCGTGAACTGCGCGTCGGCTCGAGCGTCTGGATATTGCGCCGGCGAATTCCCGTCACCTCGACGCCGGCGCCGAAGCCCAGATCGCCAAGCGTGCGGCCGATCGCGTAGGCGCCCTCGGCGAGCGCGATCGAACGCAGTCGCGGTTCCTCGCTGTCGTGGAGGGCTTCGTCGTGATCGCCTTCGCCGTGGAAGAAACCGCGCAGCGTGCGATAGCGCGCCGAACGCGTCTGGCGCACGCGTCGCAAGACGCGGTTGATCGGAACGCCGGCGTGAATCAGCGCGTGCGAAGCGAGCATCATCGCGGCCTCAAGCGTTTCCGGCACGACTTCGGCAGCGCCGGCGCGTTGCAGGACTTCGAAATCCTTTTCGTCGACGGTACGCACGACGACCGGCAGCGCCGGCGCCACCTCGCGCACGTGCGCCAGCACGCGCTCGGCGGCGCGCGTGTCGATGAACGAAACGATCAGCACGCTGGCGCGAGTAATGCCGGCCGCGACCAGCGTTTCGCGCCGGGTCGCATTGCCGTAGACGACGTTTTCGCCAGCAGCAGCCGCTTCGCGCACGCGCTCCGGGTCGAGGTCGAGCGCGACGTAGCTGACGCCCTCGGCGGCCATGAAGCGCGCAAGGTGCTGGCCGCTGCGGCCAAAGCCGCAGATGATCGCGTGCTGTTCGGTGCTCATCGAGCGCGCGGCAAGCGTGGTCAGCTGCAAGGATCGCATCAGCCACTCGCTGGCGGCAAAGCGCAGGACGATGCGGTCGGAAAAATGCACGATGATCGGCGCCAGCAGGAGCGAGATCACGAGCGCCGCGAGGACGACCTGCACGAGGCCGGCAGCGACGACTTGATGCTGGCCGATCGTCGTCAGCAGGACGAAACCGAACTCGCCGCCGGCGCACAACCACAGTCCGCTGCGCAAGGCGGCACCGGTAAATGAGCCGAAGGCGCGCGAGAGCGCAAAGACGATGGCGAGCTTGACGCCAAGCAGGGCGGCGAGCATGCCGAGGACGACCGGCCAGCGCGAAAGGACGAGCGGCACGTCGAGCAGCATGCCGACGGTGACGAAGAAAAGGCCGAGCAGGACATCGCGGAAAGGTTTGATGTCCTCCTCGACCTGATGCCGGTATTCGGTCTCCGAAATCAGCATGCCGGCGAGGAAAGCGCCGAGCGCCAGCGGCAGGCCGGCGGCGTGCGTCAGGAAGGCAAGGCCAAGCGTGATGAGCAGGACATTGAGCACGAAAAGCTCGGCCGACTTGCCTTTGGCGACGATGAAGAACCACTTGCCGAGGAGGTTCTTGCCGAAGAAGAAGACGACGAAGAGCATCACCGCCGCCTTGCCCATGGCGATCAGGAGCGTCATCGCCATGGCGTCGGGCGCGCGCGAAAAAGCCGGAATGAGGACGAGCAGCGGGACCACCGCCAAGTCCTGGAAAAGCAGGACGCCGATGACTTCGCGGCCATGCGCGGCCTCGAGCTCGAGCCGCTCGCTGAGCAGCTTGGTGAGCACCGCCGTCGACGACATTGCGAGCGCGCCGCCGAGCGCGACGCCGGTCTTCCACGAATAGCCGCAGGCGAGCGCGACCGCGGTGACGAAGCCGAGCGAAAGCAGCACCTGCAGCGAACCCAGGCCGAAGACGATGCGCTTCATCGCGTAGAGGCGCGGCAGCGAAAACTCAAGGCCGATCGAGAACATCAGGAAGACGATGCCGAATTCGGCAAGATCGCTCACGTGTTCGACGCCGGCGACGAGGTTGAGCGCGTGCGGCCCGATCAGCGTGCCGACGAAGAGATACCCCAGGATCGGCGGCAGATTGATGCGCCGGAAAAGAATCACCGAGGCCACCGAAGCGCCGAGCAGAATGAGGACGACAGGCAGGGTATTCATCACTTGAACCGGCTGTTTTTTCCAAACGCGCAGAAGCCCGCAAAACCGTCGTGGCAGGGCCTTCTGCTATACTTGCGGGCCATCATAACAGCAGTGCACCCATGAACCCGATCCAGCCTTCTGCGAAGGCCCTCGATCTCGCGCGACAGGTTCTGCGCATCGAAGGCGACGCCGTGCTCGCGCTCGCGGCGAGCATCGACGACACCTTCCTGCGGGCGCTCTCGCTGATCCTCAACTGCGGCGGCCGCGTCATCGTCAGCGGCATCGGCAAGTCGGGGCACATCGGGCGCAAGATCGCCTCGACGCTCGCCAGTACCGGCACCCCCGCGTTCTTCGTGCACCCGGCCGAAGCCAGTCACGGCGACCTCGGCATGATCATGGCCGACGACGTCCTGATCGCGCTTTCGAACTCGGGCGAAAGCGCCGAACTCCTCAACATCCTGCCCTCGATCAAGCGCCAGGGCGCAAAAGTCATCGCGATGACCGGCAACGCGCAATCCTCGCTCGCCCGCGATGCCGACATCCACCTCAATGCCGCCGTCGCTCAGGAAGCCTGCCCGCTCAACCTGGCGCCGACCGCGAGCACGACCGCCGCGCTGGCCCTCGGCGACGCGCTCGCCGTCGCGCTGCTCGACGCGCGCGGCTTTGGCGCCGAAGACTTCGCGCGCTCGCACCCCGGCGGCGAACTCGGCCGCCAGCTCCTGCGCATGCGCGACGTCATGCGCACGGGCGATGCGATCCCGACCAACCCGCCCGTGGCGCTGCCGACCGGCGCGGAGCCGCCGCCTG
>CAZALA010000047.1:0-23155 GCA_964485725.1 uncultured Propionivibrio sp.
GCTGCTGCGTTGCGCTCGTCTCGGCGCTCACCGGGCCGGCCGCGTTCGCTGCGAACCGGGGGTTGCTGCGCTTGCGCCGGCGCCTGCGCCGCTGCCGGGGCAGCGGCGGCGGACGGCGCCGCAATCGAGGCCGCGGAAGGAGTGCCGGTTGGCGCCGGGCTTGCAGCCGGCGCCGGGGCAGTCGCTGCCGCGGTGGGCGGGGTGGCCGGTACGATTGAGGCTGACGAGCGGGCGCGTTCGCGCCCGTCCAGGCGACGTCTCAGCTCGGCCGGCGGGATCGCGCTCACCGCGGCGCTCGCGGGCGCCGCGACCGGCGCCTGGAGTTGCGGCCTGGCCTCGCGCAGCGCACGGAAGTCGGTGACGGCGATCGCGGCCGGCGCCACGGCGCGGCGGCTCCTGACTACTTCGGCCGGAACGACCGTGACCGCCCGCGGCAAATCGCGGTGGGGGTAAGGCCGTGTGCTGACGTAGGCCGGCGGGTTGTTGACGATGACGGTGACGTTGTCGATGCGCGAAACGTGCGTGACGTTCACTCGGCGCACATAAGTCTCGCTGACGCGATACGAGGGGACATAGACTTCACGCGGCGCGAGCGGGAACCAGCCGACCGTGACCGAAGCGCCGCGGCCGGGGTTGCCGATCCAGCCGACGAGCGCCGGCGCATACACGGGCCGCGCGACGCGCTGGCCGGGAACCCAGCCCCAGCGGCCGTGGTGATGCACCCAGCGGCCGTAATGGAAGGGCGCGAAGCCCCACGGTTCCTGCGCCACCCAGGTCCAGCCCCAGGGAGCGATCCACGCCCAGTGGCCGTGGCGGTAAGGCGCCCAGTCGCGGGCGACCGCGCGCGGATACCAGATGACGCCGTAGTCGGCCGTTTCCGCCCAGGCGCCGTAAGCGTCGAGCTCGGCGGCGCCGGTCATTTCGGGCGAGACATAGCGCGCATACGTTGGCGTGGCGTGACGCTGGTCGCGCGCCTGGCTCCACTGGCTGAAGTCGTCGCTGATCGGCGCGATGGGGCGGGAATGCGTGCCGCCGTCGACCCAGAACTGGGCGCCGTGGCCGGCGCCGAGATCGAGCGCGCTGTCGCGCGCGGCGAAATGCAGCGCGCCCGCATGCACCGCGGCGACCGTGCTGCGGCGGTCGACATCGAAGCGGAAAACGCCGCCGCGACGCACGCTGAACTCGCCTTCCGGCGTGGCGAGCGCAAACTCGGTGAGGATCTCTTGTGCGGCTTTGCCGGGCTCGGCAGGCGTCCTGACAATGGCGCTGCCTTCGGAGAGGAAGATGCGCACGGCCTCGTCGTCGATGCGGTCGAACTCGACGCGACTGCCGGCGGCGAGGCGAAGCGTGATCGATGCGATCTCGACCTCGGCGCGCGAGCCGTTGCCGATGGCGAGCACGTCGCCGCTGGTGAGCGGCTGGTTCACCGTCGCGGCGATCGTTTCGCCGCCGTTCGCGCCGGAGAGCTCAGCCTGTCCGGCGAGCCAGGCGATGCGGCCGACGCGCCCCGGCGGGTCGGCCCAGGCCGGCGCCGCGAACGCCAGGCAGGCGAGCGCGGTCAGGAAAACGGCGGTCAAGTTCTTGCGCAGGCTGATCATGATGGCGGTTCCGATAAACAATGGCGGTGTCAGGCTCAACGAGCGAAAGCGCGCATCGACCGACGCCGGAAACAGTTTGTTGCACTATCGCCCGGCCGCCGCGCGGCGCGCCGGCGCTTGCCGCGCCAAGCGCGCCGCCCCGCGCTGGCGCGCACGAGCTTTTCCGCGGCGCCGGCAAGGCGACGGACACAAGCCTAGCGCGTTGAATTTGCGCAGCTTGCCCGGACTCGTCCGCCATTAGACAATGCTTGACATCGAGGCATGGCTTTCGGCAACATCGCGTCCCGTTTTCACCTTCGGCCCACTCTTCGGAGATCCAATCCATGCTGCTCTGGTTCGTGATCATTTACTGGGTTGTATCCGTTGCCATTGGCCTTTACGCGGCGCGACGGGTGCACAACACCAGCGATTTTGCCGTCGCCGGTCGGCATCTGCCCTTCTACATGGTGACGGCGACGGTCTTTGCCACCTGGTTCGGTTCCGAGACCGTGCTCGGCATCCCGGCGACCTTTCTCAAGGACAACCTGCGCGGCGTCGTCGCCGATCCTTTCGGCGCCTCGCTGTGCCTGATCCTCGTCGGCGTCTTCTTCGCAGCGCCGCTCTACCGGATGAATCTGCTCACCATCGGCGACTTCTACCGGCGGCGCTTTGGCCGCGAAGTCGAAGTGCTGACCACGATCGCCATCGTCATTTCCTACCTGGGCTGGGTCGGCGCCCAGATCACCGCGCTTGGCCTCGTCTTCAACGTCGTCTCCGACGGCGCCATCAGCAAGCTTGCCGGCATGTGGATCGGTTCCGGGACGATCCTCATCTACACGTTTTTTGGCGGCATGTGGGCGGTCGCCATCACCGACTTTCTGCAGATGATCATCATCTGCATCGGCATGCTGTATATCGGCGATTCGGTGAGCGCGCTCGCCGGCGGGGTTGGCGTCGTCGTCCAGCATGCGGTGGACGCCGGCAAGCTCGCCTTCTGGCCTTCGGCGGATCTCAAGGACATCATCGCCTTTACCGCCGCCTGGTGCACCATGATGCTCGGTTCGATGCCGCAGCAGGACGTCTTCCAGCGCGTGCAGTCGTCGAAGTCCGAGAGGATCGCCGTCTGGGGTTCGGTGCTCGGCGGCAGCCTCTACTTCCTGTTTGCCTTCGTGCCGATGTTCCTCGCCTATTCGGCAACGCTGATCGCCCCCGAGATGGTCGCCGAGCTGATCGACTCCGACCCGCAGCTGATCCTGCCGCGGCTCGTGCTCGAGAAGGCGCCGCTGTTCGCGCAGATCATGTTCTTCGGCGCCCTGCTCTCGGCGATCAAGAGCTGCGCCTCGGCGACGCTGCTCGCGCCTTCGGTGACCTTTACCGAGAACATCCTGAAACCGATGATGGCGGGCAAGGTGGCCGATCGCAAGCTGCTGCTGATGATGCGCATCGTCACGCTGATCTTCACCGTGCTGGTGACGCTCTACGCGGTGTACTCGAAGGCGAGCATTTTCAAGATGGTCGAAAACGCCTACCAGATTACGCTCGTCAGCGCTTTCATCCCGCTCGCCTTCGGCGTCTATTGGCGACGTGCGACCAATCAGGGGGCGCTGCTCGCGATTGCGAGCGGCTTGACGGTATGGCTGGCGGTGCACCTCGTCGGCCCCGCCGATCCCTTTGTTCCGGCCCAGTTTGCCGGCCTCATCGCGAGCTTCTTCGGCATGCTCGTCGGCTCGCTGCTGCCGCAGTGGATGGCTCACGATCCCGACATTCATGACAAGCTGCGCTTTGCCCACAAGGCCGGCGCGGCGAAGGGCCCACGGGCCGCCGAGCAGGACGCCTGACGCAATGGCGCGCCGAAGTCGCGCCGCCCTCGCTCATTCGAGCCGGTAGGCGGCGACGATGCGCCGCATGTCAGCGGCAAGCTCGTCGAGCTGACGCGCCGTTTGCGCGCTGTCGCCAGCGGCGGCGCTGCTCTCCTCGGACATCTGCGCGATGCGCTCGACCTGGCGCGCGATGCTGCCGGTGGCAGCGCCCTGTTCGCGGATCGCCGCGGCGATTTCCTCGACGATGCCGACGGCGTCACGGCTGCTCTGGCCGATGACCTGCATCGAGGCGTTCGCTTCGCGCGCGCGCTCGACGCCCTGGCCGACCATCGCCACGGCTTCGTGCATGCTGGCGGCGGCGTTGGCGGCGCCGACGCGCATCGTGTCGATGGTGCCGGCGATCTGCGTCGTTGATGCCGCAGTGCGTTCGGCGAGCTTGCGCACTTCGTCGGCGACGACGGCGAATCCCCGCCCCTGCTCGCCGGCGCGTGCCGCCTCGATGGCGGCGTTCAAGGCGAGGAGATTGGTCTGCTCGGCGACTTCGCGGATCACCGAGACGATTTGCGAAATCTGCTGGCTGTGGCGTTCGAGGCCGTCGATCAGCGCCGCGGCCTGATGCACGGTCGCGGCGATGTTCTGGATGTCGCTGACGGTCTGCGCGATTACCGTCTCGCCAGCGGCGGCAAGCCTGCCCGATTCGGCCGAGACCCGGTTGGCTTCGAGCGCGCGCTCGTGCACCTCGCCAATGCTGACGGTCATCTCTTCGACCGTTGCCGCCATCCCGGAAGCCGATTCGCTCTCCTGCCGCGAAGCGGCGGCGACTTCGCCCGAAGTCGTCGACATCTGGCTCGCGGCGGCCGCCACCGACTGCGCGCTGCTCGCGATCGACTGCATATTGCCCTGCAGCTTTTCGAGCAGCCGGTTGAACGCGCTCATTGTCTTGCCGATCTCGTCATCGCGGCCGACTTCGACGCGCAGGGTGAAGTCAAGCTCGTTCTCGACCTGGCTGACCATCGTCTGGATCCTGGCGAGCGAGCTCTTGATATTGCGCAGGAGGAAGAAGCCGAGACCGCCCGAGACCAGGACGCCGATGACGATCGCCGCGATCGAGAGGCGCAGGCCGCGCGCCGACGCATCGAAAGCCGCCCGGGTGTACAGCGCGGCATTGTTCGCGTGGTAGCCGATGTGCGCGTCGAAGCCGTCGGCCGCATTGTCGCCGAGCGCCGCGAGCGAGGTATTGAGCAGGCGGCTCGCCGGCTCGCTCTCGTTCCTGTTCGAGCGCGGCAGCAGTTCGCCGCGGACTTTCTCGAGGAAGGCGTTGAAGCGCTGCACGCCCGCCTTGAGCAGCGCCTTGTCCTGCGCGCTCGCGGCCTTGCCTTCGTATTGCCTGAGGTAGGCAAGAACGTCGTCGGCGTTGCTGTTCAGGGTCTTTTCGGCGTCCTCCTTGCTTGCCGCGTCGGGCGCAAGAACGTGGCGGTAGGTATCGAGGCGCAGCGCCATGAAAACCTGCCTCGCCGCGCTCAAAATCTCGATGCTCGAGAGGCTCTCCTCGACGATGAGGTCGATCGAATTCGATTCCTTCTTCGCCACGTAGAGGCCGACGCCGCCGACGAGCAGGAGTGCGGTGATGGAAACAAAGATCATGAGAGCGATGCGATGCGCGATGGTGAGCCTGTTCACGGACTTTTTCCTTTATTCCTGGACGGATGCGGCGAAGATGGAGGGCTGGAATGACGCGGTGATGAAAGAGCGGCGGCCGCCATCTTCCCAGCTTTGCCGTGGCCTGGGTATCCGTAATTGACGCAAAATGCCGGGGGCAAGAACGTGCGGCGTCAGCGGCGGCTGCGCGTTCCGGAATCAATTGGCCCGGCAATTGTCATTGGGGCATCACTTACTATCACAAGGAGCATCATGGCAGCGACGAATCGCAGTGGACATTATGATGGCGGTGCCGGACGGGACTGGGCGGCGCTTTTGCTGCGCGTCTGCCTTGGCGTCCTCATCCTGTTGCATGGGATCGCGAAAATCGGCTCGGGGCCGGGAATGATCCTCGACCTCGTCGCCAGGGCGGGGCTGCCGTCGGCCTTGGGCTACCTCGTTTATGTCGGCGAAGTCCTCGCGCCGCTGCTTCTCATCGTCGGCCTGTGGACGCGGCTTGCCGCGCTCGTCATCGCGATCAACATGGTCGCCGCGATCGTGCTCGTCCATGCCGGTCAGCTCCTCATGCTGACCAAGAACGGCGGCTACGCGCTCGAACTGCAGACGATTTATTTCGTCGTCGCGCTGGCGATCGCGCTGATGGGCGCCGGCCGCTTCAGCGTCGGCGGCAGCGCCGGGCGCTGGAACTGAAAGCCGGCGCCGGGCGCCCGTGCCTTTACGAGGCGAAGCTCGCGCTCGTGTAAACGTCCTGCACGTCGTCGAGGCTCTCGAGCACGTCGATGAGCTTCTGCATGCGCTCGGCGTCCTCGCCCGCGAGCTCGATTTCATTGTCCGATTTCATCGTCACCTGTCCGAACTCGGCGGTGAACCCGGCGGCCGCCAGCGCTTCCTTGACGTTCATGAAATCATTGGGCGGCGTGATCACCTCGATCGAGCCGTCTTCGTTGCTGAGGACGTCGTCGGCACCGGCTTCGATCGCCGCGTCCATCAGCGCCGCCTCGTCGGTCCCCGGCGCGAACAGGAGCTGGCCGCAGTGCTTGAACTGGAAAGCGACGCAGCCGTCGGTGCCCATGTTGCCACCGTACTTGTTGAAAGCGTGGCGAACTTCGGCGACCGTGCGCGTGCGGTTGTCGGTCAGGCAATCGACGATCACGGCAGCGCCGCCGATGCCGTAGCCTTCGTAACGGATCTCGATGTAGTCGACGCCTTCGAGTTCGCCCGTGCCTTTCTTGATCGCGTTGTCGATCTTGTCCTTGGGCATGTTGATGCCCTTGCCCTTGTCGATCGCCAGGCGCAGGCGCGGGTTGAAGCTCGCGTCGCCGCCGCCCATCTTCGCGGCGACGGTGATTTCCTTGGCGATCTTGGAAAACGCGGCGCCGCGTTTTTCGTCCTGGCGACCCTTGCGATGCTGGATGTTCGCCCATTTGGAATGCCCGGCCATGCTCACCTCGTCTAACGCAGCTAGCTTTCGCAGCTGGCCGGCTGCGGCCACCTTGCGCGCTGTAATTGGTTGATAATAGGGCGCACATTCTAGCACTTCCACTGGAGCCAACGATGCTTGCGCCGCTTCCCGTCGCCCTCAATCAACGCGGCGAACACGCCGAACTCGCGCTGCTGCCGGCGCTAGCCAACCGTCATGGCCTGATCACGGGCGCCACCGGCACCGGCAAGACGATCACGCTGCAGGTGATCGCCGAGCGCCTGTCGGCGATCGGCGTTCCGGTTTTCATGGCCGACGTCAAGGGCGACCTCGCGGGCCTTGCCGCCGCCGGCGAAGAGAGCCCCAAACTGCGCGCGCGGCTCGCCGCGCTCAACATCAAGGACTGGCAGCCGGCGAAATTTCCCGCGACGCTTTGGGATATCGCCGGCACGCAAGGCCATCCCGTGCGTGCGACGATTTCCGACATGGGACCGCTGCTCTTTGCGCGCCTGCTCAACCTCAACGACACGCAGGCCGGCGTCTTGCAGATCGTGTTCAGGATCGCCGACGACAACGGCCTGCTGCTCGTCGACCTCAAGGACCTGCGCGCGATGGTGCAGCACGTCGGCGAGAATGCCAAAACGTTTACGACCGAATACGGCAACGTCTCGGCGGCTTCGGTCGGCGCCATCCAGCGCGGCCTGCTGAGCTTGAGCGAGCAGGGCGGCGAGCTTTTCTTCGGCGAGCCGATGCTCGACATCGGCGACCTCATGCAGACCGAGCCGGGCTCCGGCCGCGGCGTCGTGAACATTCTCGCCGCCGACAAGCTGATGGCCTCGCCCCGGCTTTATTCGACTTTCCTGCTCTGGCTCCTCTCCGAACTCTTCGAGCAGCTGCCCGAAGTCGGCGACCTCGAGAAACCCAAGCTCGTTTTCTTCTTCGACGAGGCGCATCTTTTGTTCAACGAAGCGCCGGCCGCGCTGCTCGAGAAAATCGAACAGGTCGTGCGCCTGATCCGCTCGAAAGGCGTCGGCATTTACTTCGTCACGCAAAACCCGCTCGACATCCCGGACAGCGTCCTCGGGCAGCTCGGCAATCGCGTTCAGCACGCCTTGCGCGCCTTCACCCCGCGCGACCAGAAAGCCGTCAAGTGCGCCGCCGAGACGCTGCGCGCCAACCCGGCCTTCGATGCGGCGAGCGTGATCACCGAGCTTGGCGTCGGCGAGGCGCTCGTCTCCTTCCTCGACGAGAAAGGCCGGCCGTCGGTCGTCGAGCGCGCTTTCATTCTGCCGCCGGCCTCGCGCATCGGCCCGCTCGGCGCCGCCGAACGCCAGGCGGCGATCGCCTCGTCGCTCGTCTTCGGCGTTTACGAAAAGACGCAGGAGCGCGAATCGGCTTACGAGAAGCTTAAGACGCCGCCGGCGCCGACGCCGACCGCAACGCCCGCAACACCAATCCCCGCGCCGGAGCCCGCCGCCGATGCCGGCTTTGGCGGCGGCATTTTTGGCGGGCTTGGCGACATGTTCGGCGGCACGCGCGGCGGCGCTCGTCGCGTCGGTCGCGAAGGCGTTGCCGAGGCGCTGGCAAAATCGGCGGCGCGCGCCATCGGCTCGCAGGTCGGCCGCGAGATCATCCGCGGCGTCCTCGGCTCGCTGCTGGGCGGCTCGCGGCGCCGCTAAAGCGAGCGCCGCTCGCAAAGGCCAGGGAGCTCCGGGCGCACGCAAAACCCCTGCCGTTTCACCCTTACGGCATAATGACGATAGAATAATGCGTCAGCAAGAAGGGGATGGGCATGGCCGAGCCTGCGATCGCTGTCGAAGCGCCGAACGCGAGCGCAAGCAAGACGCCGTTCTGGCGGCAGCTGCCGCTTTTCTTCGTGCGACCCTTGCACTGGAAACCGCTCGGCTGCACGCTTCTTTTTGCGCTCGCGACGCTCGCCGGTTTCCTGATCCCGTTGCCGGCGCCCTACGCGCATGCCGTCGCCCACGCCTCGGCCTGGCTCGCTTTCGTGCGCTATGCCTATCCGAGCTTCGAGGCGACCGCGCAGGTGACGCCGGCAAGCGGAGCGCCTGCCGCGCACGCTGCCGGCGCCCGCGCCGCCCTGCCGTACAAGCAATGGGCGATGTTCGGCTTGAGCGCGTCCTTCCTCGCGCTGGCCAAGGAATCCGATGCGATCGCCTTCGGCCTCGCGCTCGCTTTCCTGATCGTCTCGCTGCCGGCCAGCGTCGTCGCCCTTGCGCTGACGCGAAGCTTCTGGCGCAGCCTATATCCTCTCGGCGCTTTCGCGATGTTGCGCAGGGTCGGCCTGCCCTATGCCGGGATCTGCGCCTGTCTGCTCGCGCTGCTGGCTGGCGGCGTCTTCCTGCAAGGCCTGCTGCGGGACGGCATCGAGGCGGGCGCGGCAGCGTGGCCGGCGGCGTTTGCTGAGTCGCTCGCCAAGCTGCTTGCCAACCTGCTTGCGATGTATTCGACGCTCGTCATGTTCGGGCTGATCGGCTACCTCGTTGATCAGTATCGAAGCGCGCTCGGCTGGACCCTCGGCGCCGCGCCGCGATCCTCGTCCTTGCCGTCGCCGCGCCCGCCCGCGTCGTCGGCGCTGCCTTCGCACAGCATTGCCCGGGCGAGCGAGCGCCTTGCCGCCGACAGCGGCCTCGAAAAAGCCTTGGCGCTCGCCCATGACGCGCAGCGCAAGGCGCCTGACGACGTTGCCGCGCAAGCTGCTTACCACACGCTGCTGCGCCTTGCCGGGCGCAAACACCGACTGCTCGCGCACGCCCGCCGCTACCTCACGCTCCTGCTGCAAAGAGCGCAGGGCGACGAAGCCTATGCGCTCTATTGCGAGATGCGCGAACGCGACAGCCGCTTCCAGCCCGACCAGCCGGGACAGCTCCTGCGCCTGGCCGAAGTGGCGAGGCGACGCAGCGACTATGCGCAGGCGCTTGCGCTGATCAAGGGCTTCGACCGGCGTTTTCCGAATCATCCCGAAATTCCGGCCGTCTATTTGTTTGCAGCGCGCGTGCTCGGCGAAAACCTCAACCGGGTGGCCGACGCGCACGAGATCATCGGCGTCTTCCTGCGGCGTTATCCCGAGCATCGGCTTGGCGGCGAAGCGAGGCAACTCGCGCAGGCGCTTGCGAAAGCGGGCGGGGCTGCAGCGGTCGACGAGGCGGCTGCTCCTCAAGTTTAAGCGGGCAGGCCCGGTGCAAATGCTAAGCTTTGGCGAAGCTGCCGCCGCGCAGGCTTGCGCTCTGGCGGGGACGGCCGCTTGCGGGGACAATGCAATTGACTGATCGAGGATAGAAAAATGAGATGGCTGCTGATCTGGGCGCTCAACGCGGTGGCCCTGCTGCTCGTGCCTTACGTGATTCCCGGCGTGCACCTCGAGAGCTTTTCGTCGGCCTTGCTCGCGGTCGTCGTGCTCGGGCTCGTCAATACGATCGTGCGCCCGCTTTTCATCCTGTTGACGCTGCCCGTGACCTTGCTCACGCTCGGCCTCTTTCTCTTCGTCATCAACGCGCTGATGTTCTGGTTTGCCGGCGACCTGCTCAGCGGTTTTCGAGTCGATGGCTTCTTTGCCGCGCTCTTCGGATCGATTGTCTACAGCTTGGCGAGCTGGCTCTTGTCCGCGCTGGTGAAAGACTGACGAAACTCGCGCAGCGCTTCGCGGGTCGAAGCAAGTCGATCGATGGTCTTCAACGAGGAGAGAAATGTGCGTTTTATCTGGGCAGCATTCCTGGTAATGGCGGCGGCGCCGGCCTGCGCCGAATGGGAAACCATGGTCAGCAGCGCCGGGATCACGATTTACATCGACCCGCAGACGGTCAGGGACGAAGGCGGCATGCGCCGCGTCGTCGCGCTCGTCTCCTACAGCGACGTGCTGCCCAACGGCGCGCGCTCGCAGCGCGGCATCATGGAATACGACTGCAAGGAAAAGCGCTTCCGAACCGCGACGTTCAGCCAGTATGCGGAACCCATGGCGCAGGGCGCGATGCTCTCGGACAACTCGGAGCCGAGCGAGTGGAGTGGCGTTCGCCCCGACAGCTTTGCCGCGCATTCGCTCAATTACGTGTGTACGAAGTAACGTCACAAGCTCACATACCGTTACGCAATCGCTCAGCATGTACTACAGACAGCCGACCCGTCAGTCGGTAATCTGCAGTTGTTGCTTCAGCATCCCCCGCTGGCAACGGTTTGACCCTCCCTGATCCATCGCAAAGATGGAATCTTTAATCCCACGCCCAACGGTGTGGGATTTTTTTTGCCCTGCTTCAGACCTGTTCAAGGTTGCCCTCGAAAAGCCGCCGCCTCGCGTTCTCGATGTGCGTGCGCATCGCTGTGCGCGCTGCCTCGGGCTCGCCTTTGGCGATCGCCGCATAAATCGCTTCATGCTCGCCGTGAATTGCCTGCTGACGCTCTTTCGTGCGGCGCACGGTGAGGTTGTGCGTGACCGACGTGCCAATCGAGAACTGCGATCGAATCGCCATCAGCGACGAGATGAAATACTGGTTGCCGGTGGCGAGCGCGATATTGAAATGGAAAGAGAAGTCGTGTTCGACGCCCGGGACGCGATGACTGATGGCGTCGGCGAGTCCCTGCAGCGCCTTCTCGATCTGATGCAGCGCGCTCTTGTCTTTCGACATCGCTGCGTAGTAAGCCGTCTCGCCTTCGATGCCGACGCGGTATTTAAAGCAGTTCTGGATGTCGACGATCTGGCTTAAATGAACCATCTGCAGCACGGTCTGGTGTGGCTGCCGGATGACGTAATTGCCCGATCCGCGCTTCGACGCGAGAATGCCGTCGCTGCGCAGCCGGATCAGCGCGGCGCGCAGGACCGGCCGCGAGACGCCGATGCGCCGCGCCAGCTCGATCTCGGGCGGCAGCCGCGTATTGACCGAAAACTGGCCGCTGATGACGGCGGACATCAGCTTTTCGTAAGCCACGTCGCTGAGCGAAAACTGGCTCTCTTCAGTGCTCTTTGACATTTTTGCGACCGGCTTGCATGGCGGGGAGGGAAGGCTTTGCGGACGGCGGCTCGGCGCCGGCTTGCCGTTCGGAAAGCGGAAACAGCCTGCCCACGTGCGGAGTATAACGTCTGAAGCCCTCGGCGTGCGCGATCGGCCGCCGCGCCCACTCGCTCGCCTGAAATCCGCGATGCACGGCAAAGTGCGTGTAGTAATTGACGAGTTGCGGCTGGCATTCGAACTTGCGGATCGCCTCGATTTTTTGCTCGAAAACATCGCTGATATCGATGTAGGTATCGATGCAAAAGTGGTTGAACTCGGAGTGCGGCAGCGTGCTCTCGAAGAACCAGATATCGGGCACGTAGTGCGCCGGCGTCTTCGGCACTGCGCCGAGCATGCCGGCGCTGCCCACTGCCCTGAGCAAGGCATTGGCGGTGACCGCGTGGTCCTGGTTGAATGAATCTTCGAGCCAGTGCGTCAGGATGAGCCGCGGTCGCAGCTCGAGCAATCTCTTCGTGAGCTCACGGATGCGATCGACGCCGATCTCGAGCGGGTAGTCGCCGTAGTCGAAAAACTCGATCTTGGCGCCGAGGCAGGCGGCGGCTGCACTCGCCTCGCGTCTGCGCACGGCCTTGCAATCCTCGAGCGTGCCCTCGGCGTGCGTCGCCCAGTAGGCGCCCGACTCGCCGCGTTCGCCGTAAGTGAGGACGAAGACGGTGATGCTGGCGCCCTCCTGCACATAGCGCGCGAGCGTCCCGCCGGCGCGCGTGCAAAAGTCGGCCGCGTGGGCGCTGACAACCAGGATGTCGCTCATGGCTTCGCTCCTCCTCTCCTCTGCAGGGCCGGGATGCTGACCTGGGCAAGGCTGATTCGCTGATGCAAGTCGATCGTAGCAGCAATGCATGCCCTTTACAAATATTGACAACTTATTACTAATCCGTGTACTGTGCCAGCGCTGGGTCCAGATCGTCACGGTCCCGCGGGAGCCAGGGTCACTCCCGCGCCGGCCGCGCTGCCACCGTCAATCGACTAACGAGAAAAAAATGGACATGCCGGTCAACAGGTTCAAACGGGCGATCAGCTCGAACACGCTGCAGCTTGGCATCTGGAGCAGCCTTGCCGATTCGATTTCGGTCGAAATTCTCGCCAACACGGGAATCGACTGGATCCTGCTCGACACCGAACACGCGCCCAATGAATTGCCGATGGTCTTTCGCCAGTTGCAGGCAATCGACAGCGGCAGCGCGCACGCGATCGTACGTCCACCGTGGAATGACATGGTGATGATCAAGCGCTTCCTCGACGCCGGCGCCCAAACGCTCCTCGTTCCGATGGTGCAGAACGGGGAAGAAGCGAGGCGCGCCGTCGCGGCCACCCGCTATCCGCCGCATGGCGTTCGCGGTTACGCCGCGGCGTCGCGCGCTTCCGCGTATGCGCAGATCGACGGCTACCTCGAGCGTTGCCGCGACGAGATGTGCGTTCTCGTGCAGATCGAAACGAAGCTGGCGCTCGCCAATATCGAGAGCATCGCGGCGGTGGACGGCGTGGACGGAATTTTCATCGGCCCCGGCGACCTCTCGGCCGACCTCGGCTACCTCGGTAAACCCGGGCATCCCGAGGTCATCAAGATCATCGACGCAGCGATCGCGCGCATCAAGGCGGCTGGCAAGCCCGCCGGCATTCTCACCGGCGACGAACAGCTCGCCCGGCATTTCATCGACGAGGGTTGCCTCTTCGTCGCCGTCGGCTCCGATATCGGGTTGCTCGGCAAAGGGGCGAGGACGCTCGTGCAAAACCTCGGGCGTCGCGCGTAAGAACAGGCAGGGGCAGGCAATCAGCGGATCCAGACGGGGGAAGGTGGCAGAAGATGGCAAAGTTTTATGACTGGTTGTGCAGGTTCGAAGTCGATTTTTCGGGCTTTTGCCTGCTCGGTACGGTACTTGTGATTTTTGTCGCGGCGATGGCTCGCGTCGCCGGCGAACCCGTCACCTGGGGCTTCGATGTCGCGCTGCTGCTGTTCACCTGGGGCGTATTCATCGGCGCCGACGCGGCTTTCCGCGAAGGCAAGATGGTCTTCGTCGATGTCTTCTGCGAGCGCTTCCCGCAAGCCTGGCACCGGCCGACCAAGATGATCGTCTATCTCGTGATTGCGGTTTTCCTGATCGCGCTCGTCTATCTAGGTTTCGTGCTCTCGGTGCGGACCTGGCACCGCAGCTTCCAGGGAATCCCGGCGCTGAGCTACACCTGGGTGACGCTCAGCGTCCCCATTTCGTCGCTGCTGCTGCTCGTGACGACGGCACGCAAGGTGCGCAAGGAGATCTTCATGCGCGAGGCGACGAGCGACCATAACACCACGGCGATCTGAAGCGCCGACTCGGGGGGCAGGGAATGGAACTGGTCTTGGCAGTCTTCATGGTGCTGATGGTGATCGGGATGCCGATCGGCTTTGCGATCGGCATTTCGGGAACGATGTTCTTCCTGCAGAACGGCGATTTGCCGATCACGACGATCGTCCAGCTGCCGATCACGCAATCGCAGAACATCAATCTCCTCGCGGTACCGCTCTTCGTTTTCGCGGGCAGCCTGATGAACGCTTCGGGAATTACCGACCAGCTAATTCGTCTCGCCATGCTGCTTACCGGGCATATGCGCGGCGGCATGGCGCAGGTGTGCATCGCCGTGAGCACGCTGATGGGCGGCATTTCCGGGTCATCGAACGCCGACGCCGCGATGGAAGCGCGCATCCTCGGCCCCGAGATGACGCGGCAGGCTTACCCGAAAGGCTACACGGCGGCGGTTATCGGCTATTCGTCGCTGATCACTTCGACGATTCCGCCCGGCGTCGGCCTCATCCTCTACGGGACGGTCGGCGAAGTCTCGATCGGCCGCCTTTTCGCCGCCGGTCTCACCGCCGGCCTGATGATGACGGCAGTCCTCATGGTCGCCGTTCGCATCACGGCGGGGCGAAGGAAATTCGCCCCGGCGCGCGAGACCAAGGCCGGCATGAACGAGATCCTCGCTTCGCTGCGCGAAACCGTCTGGGCCTTGATCTTCCCGATTCTCCTCATCGGCGGCATTCGCTTCGGCATTTTTACGCCGTCCGAAGTCGGCGCGTTTGCCTGCGTCTATGCGCTCTTCATCGGTTTCTTCATTTACAAGAAGCTCAACTGGCGGAGCCTGAAGACGACGCTCAAGGAAGCGGTCGGCGACGTCAGCGCGATCATGTACATGATCACGATGTCGGGCATCTTCGGCTACGGCATCCCGCTCGAGAAAATCCCGCAAAGGCTCACCGTCTTCATCCTCGGCATCACCGACGCGCCGGCGCTGATCATGATCATCATCATTCTCTTCCTGATCCTCTTTGGCATGTTCATGGACGGCGCGGTGATCATTCTGCTGCTCACGCCGATCCTGCTGCCGCTCGTCAAAACGATCGGCTACGACCCCGTCTTCTTTGGCGTCATCGTCAGCGTCATCGTCACCCTCGGCATCCTGACGCCGCCCGTCGGCATCGCGATGTATACGATCTGCGGCATCATGGAATGCAAGCTCCAGGACTTTCTGCGCGAGAGTCCGCCCTTCTTCCTGGCGATCATGCTGCTCACCGGCCTTTACCTGATCATGCCCGACGTCATCCTGTTCCTGCCGCGTCTGCTGTATGGCTCATAGCGAAAGCCGCCGGAGCGCCGGGCAAGCGATCAAGGGCAGGGCAAGGATTGAGGAAAGGCTTCACGGAATCAAGGGGGCGTCATGAAATACAGGAAGTTTGGCAAGCTCGACATCGAGGTCTCGGTGATCTCGATGGGTGGGCACGAGTATCTGCCTTCGGGCGCCTCGCGCGGTTTCAACGAGAACTTCGAGCTCGCGATTCGCCCGAATTACATCTTTGACGGGTTCGGCCAGGAAGCGAGAAGAGCGGTCCTCGCCGCGGCCTTCGACAACGGCATCAATTTCTTCGACGTCACGATGGACTCGGAGAAAGAGGCGCTGGGGCGCAACCTGCGTGACATGCCGCCGCCGTATCCGGTCTATGTGCAGACGCGCCCGGAGGGCATGGGCTACACCTACGACAAGAACAACGTCAAGATGGGCGAGTACGCGACACTGAGGGCCGAGGTCGAGCGCATTCTCAAGCTGATGCAACGCGAATGCATCGAGTTTCTCAACATCCCCTTCATGCAGGCCGCGCTCGACCACGATCCCGAATACCTCGAGAAGATCAGCGCGAACCTCGCGGCGCTGAAGAAGGAAGGCCTGATCCGCCATGCCTGCGCCGATACCTTTTCCGGCGAGCATACCTATCTCGAACAAGTGGCCGCTGGATGTTTCGACGCCGTCTACATCAATTTCAATTTTGCTGATTGCCGCGCGCTTGACCGTGTCTTTCCGAGCGCCCGCGCAGCGGGGCTTGGCGTCATCGCCCGTGAAGCCTTCATGAAGGGCAGGCTCTTCAAGATGGCCGACGAGGCCGGATGCACGGACAAGACGGCGCTCGCGCGGGCAGCGCTCAAATGGTGTCTGGCGCACGACGAGGTGTGCACGGTCGTCTATGGCACCGGCAAGGTGAAGAACCTTTTGAGCGCGGCGCGCGCGGTCGATGACCTGCAACTTACGGAAGCCGAACTGTCGATGATCGCGACGATCAGGGAGACGAAGACGTTCCAGGATTTCGAGGCGCAGAAGAGGAGCGAGTTCGTGGGAGCACGGTTGGGAGTGGCTTGAAGACATTTTTCTGAAAAATCTGACAAAGGCTAAAGGAGATTCAAATGAAGAAACTGCTTATCGCTTGCCTGGTGGGGATGGCCACGCTGTCGTTCAGCGCAATGAGTCTTGCCGCCGACCCGGCGAAGAAGCCGACCTATCTCTTGCGCTTCGGTCATGTGCTGACCGACCAGGACGCTTTTCACAAAGCCTATCTGAAGTGGGCGAAGGCGGTCAGCGAGCGGACCAAGGGCGATTTCGTCATCGACGTTTTCCCGAGCGCCCAGCTCGGCGTCGAGGAAGACGTGCTCGAGCAGATGCGTCAGGGCTCCAACATCGGCTGGCAAACCGACGCCGCGCGCCTTGGCAACTACGTCAGGGAAATCTCGGTCCTCAACGCGCCGTATTTCGTCGAGAACCTCGACGAAGTCAAAGGGCTGCTCAAGTCGAAGACGGTCGCCGGATGGAACAAGAAGCTCGCCGACGACTTCAAGATCAAGGTCGTTTCCTTCGCCTACGTCCAGGGCTCGCGCAGCATTTTCGCGAACAAGATCGGCAAGAGCCCGGAGCAGCTCAAGGGCATGCTGATCCGCACCGCCGGCGCGCCGATCTGGGTCGAGTCGGTCAAGTCGATCGGGCCGAAACCGGTTTCGCTGCCGTATGGCGAGCTCTATAACGGCATCCAGTCGAAGACCGTCGACGGTTGCGAGCTGCCTTACGCGGCCGCCTACAACCTGAAGGTTTTCGAAGTGGCCAAGAACATCATCGAGACGAAGCACATCTACCAGATGAATTTCATGGTCGTGAGCTCGGCCTGGTTCAACAAGCTGCCTGCCGAGTATCAGAAAATCCTCGAGGAGGAATGCACGAAGGCCGGTCTTGAAGTCTCCGACAGCCTCGCCAAGGACGCCGACAACGTGCGCCAGGAGCTGATCAAGAAAGGCATGAACTATATCCCGCAGAGCGAGCTCGACATGGCCGCTTTCAAGAAGGCGGGCGGGGCCGCCTACGAGGCCCTCAAGCTCATCGACGCGCGCGACGCGGTGTATGCCGACATCGGCAAGAAGCTCGCCAAGTGAGCGCGATCTAGGCGAAGAAAAGGGGCGCCTCGGCGCCCCTTTCGCATCAGTCGTGCGCTCTGCGCAGTTTTACATGTCGACCTGCGTGCCGATACCGGCGGCGAGCGCTTTTTCATAGACGAGTTTGGCGGCGGCGGCGTCCTGCGTGGCCAGGCCGTTCGATTTGAAGAGCGTGATTTCCCGGTCGTTCTCGCGCGCGGCTTTGCGGCCTGAAACAATCTCGCACAGCTCGGCGTAAAAATGGCCCTCGCCGATCTCGCCGGCGGCAAGCGGCATCATGATGTCGCCAGCCTCCTTGAAACAGGCCTCGCGCGAGTCGCCGACGAGTTTGGCGCGCTGGATCGTCGTCGCATCGAGTTCGCGCGCATTCGGCGAATGGCTGCCGATGCCGTTGATGTGCGTGCCCTCGCGGATCGTCTTGCCGTCAAAGAGCGGCGTCGGCGAAGAGGTCGCGGTGCAGATGATGTCGGCGGCGGCGATGATTTCAGCCGCCGAGGCCGCCTTGACGATTTCAAGATCGAGCTTGCCACTCATTTCAGCGACGTAGGCGTCCATCGCCGCGTCCGAAACGTCGTAGACGAGGGCGCGTGCGACCTCGCGTGCCTCGCAGACGCCCCATAGCTGCATCTTGGCCTGTACGCCGGCGCCGAAAATGCCGACGACCTGGCCGGCTTGCTGGCGCGCCAGATGCCTCGTCGCCACGCCGCTCGCCGCGCCCGTCCGCACCGCGGTCAGATAGCCGCCGTCCATGATGCAGATGACCTCGCCGCTTGCCGGATCCTGCAGCAAGACCTTGCCGATCGTCGTCGGCAGGCCGTGTTTCGCCGGGTTGTTCTTATAGACGGTGACGATTTTGCACGCGAGCGCGCCCATGCCCTTGAGGTAGGCCGGCATGTAGAGAGAAAGGCCGTCCGGCGGCACGATGGCGGTGCGCAGCGGCAGCACGGCAGTGCCGGCCGCAAGCTCGGCAAACGATCGCTCGACGATCTCGATGCAATCTTTCATTTCAAGTACCGAGACCACCTCGGCCCGGCTCAGGATCAAAGTCATCGTTTTCCCCTCTTTAGGCTATGCGCCGATCTTCCGGCTTGTTTGAATGCGGTCTGCGAACTCTCGTCGCGCGAATTAGGAGGACGCTGTTGCTGCCGGCGCCGGCACTTCGATGAAGCTCACTTTCGCTTCCTCGAACATGGCTTTCGATTCCTTCATGTCGTCGCCCCAGCGAACGAGAAAATCGGCGCTTGGCGCCGGGCAGACGACGCGCTTGATCCCTTCCTGGACGATCTGGGCGGCGCAGCGCGCGCACGGCGGATGCGTGGTGTAGACAGTGCAGCCGGTGAGGTCGCGCTTGGCAAACGACATCGCGTTCTGCTCGGCGTGCAGGACACGCCGGTATTTGCGCTCGCGGTCGTCGTAAATCGACGGGTCGTCGCTGGTGCCGGCCGGAAAACCGTTGAAGCCCAGCGAGACGATGCGCTTGCCGTCGGTGATCACCGAGCCGACCTTGCTCGACGGATCCTTGCTCCAGGTGGCGACGAGCTGCGCCATGGCGAGAAAGCGATAATCCCAGTTTGTCATGATGGCTCCATCGTGCGAATCGCGCGGCCGACCGCTCCACAAGCTTCGCATCAGGCGACGCCAGGCCGTTCGAGGAGAGATTCGCGGGACAGAATTTTCGCCGGTTTTCGCTCCGCGCGGGAAATTTTTTCGCCGCGCCCGCGCGCGCACGAGCGCAAACGATGGCCGTCCTCAGCGCCCGGCCGGGGGCCTCTGCAATTCCGAGACGCAATCCGTCTGGCTGCTCGCCGGGCCGGGCGGCGGGGCACCGGCAACGCATTTTCGCACCCATCCTTGCGCCTGAATCCCCTTGCATTCCAGCCATCCTCCGATCGGCGGTCCGTAGGGCGAGAACGACGCCAGGCCTCGGTAATCCAGGCGACGGTGCGTGCAATCGAGCGCCGGGTCATCGACTTTCCCGAAGACTTCGCTGATGCGCGCAAGCGGCCAGCGTCCGTCGCTGAGCGTGAGCTTCGCGCTAACGATGCTGCCGACGCCGAGCTTCTCCCGCAAGTCGGCGGCGACGTGCGCGACATAGCGCCCGCCGTGCTTGCAGCCAACCCGGGAATTGTGCGCATAGCAATACGAAAAAACGATGACTTCGCTGCCCTCGACTATCTCCTCGGCCGGGACGCCGGTCGCGAGCAGATCTTCGCGGTAGCCTGAAAAGTCGCGGTGGCGCAGAATATCCTTGAGCGCAACGGCGGTGACGACTTCGCCCAGAATTTCGCTGCCGGTGAGCAGTCCCGGGGTGACCTGCTCGCGCAGCGGATCGCTGCCGCAAGCCGATAGTGCGAGAGCGAAAAAGATCGCAAAAACGACGTGCAGGGAGGCGTGTCTTTTCATGCTTGTCCACTCCTTCGCCAATGCCGCGCGGCCGTGAGTTGCAGTCTAGCGCAGGGCGCGGGGAAAAATCACGCGGCATGCGCCAGCTCGGCCCTGGGTCAAATTCCGGGACCGCCTGCGTCGCGAGAGCGGCCGAATCGCCTTCCCGGTGGTAATCTGACGCGATTTGAGCAAGGGGAAAGACGATGGCTGGCTGGGGGTGCCCGCACGAAATCGACGACAAGTGCGGCAAGCTCAATGACCTGCCCTGCGACCCCGGGATGAAGGGCTGCGTCCTCGCCGGGCGTTTCGTTTTCGCAAACGAGGACAAGAATCTGCGCCTGCGGGAGAAACACGCGCGCGCCGAGGGCGAGCGTGAAAAGGATGCACCACCGGAGCAGTAATGCTCAGGCTTGCCCAGGCGCGCCTGCGTGAACTGCAAACGAAAAGCCCCGCCGCGGCGGGGCTTTTTTGCTGCGGCGAATCCTACTGCTGGCGCCGACGCGAAGCGCCGAATCCGAGGAGGCCGAGTCCCAGCAGGGCAAGCGTGCCGGGCTCGGGGACGTCATTGTTCGGATTGAAGACGATCGAGGTATCGATCCTCAGGCTCGATTGGGTGGTGTGGCGTTCGGCAAAGAAGAAATCGAAATCGTAAGTGTTTCCCGCCGTCAGGTTGAGACTATCGAGCGCGACCGAGGCGTTGGCGGCGCCGTGGATTCCGCCAAGGTCGACGACGAGCTTGTCGTTGATGAAGACCCAGACGTCGTCGTCGCCGGTGAAGCTGAAAGTCTGGCCGGCCTGGTAGGTAAACGAGGTATGCAATTCCAGCGTGAAATGGAAGTTGTGATTGTTGCCCTGGTTCCCCCAGCCAAGGCCGTCGAGCGGGAAATACTCGCCGTTGATGTACCGATAGATTCCATTGCCCGGGACGGTCTCGGTCAAGGTCAGCGAGCTTGCGATCGTCTGGTTGAAGGCCGGCGCGTCGTTATACCACTGGTTGAAATTGGTCGCGTTCGTGAATACGCTCGAAACGGGGTTGTTGTACACCGGCTTGCTGTCAGCGCCGAGGATCGACTGGACCGCACCCGTCACCGAGCCGGTGGCGGTGTTCGGGAAATCAGGGTGATTGCTGCAGCCGGCGGCCGCTGTCGGCGCCCCCAAGGAACAGAAGTCACGCAGCGTTGCGTTGAGCGTGATCGATGCGGCGAGCGTCGGCAGCGAAAAGAGCAAGGCCGCCGAGGCGAAAAGCACTCCCTTGTATTTATTCTTCATTTGAGTTTCCCTTAGCGCGAGTTTTGATGAGCGCCGCCAAAGTCGGAAAAAGCCGTCAGTGGCGATCTCGAGGCGCGCACACGGTGCGCTGCGAATGGCGCCTTTGTCCGGCTGTAAGCACGACTCGGGCCAGGCGCCCAGATCCTCGTTGGAATGTATTTTAACTATTTGAATAAATGTGTAAATGAGCTTTCAGATGAGATGCGACGCCGGGCCTCGTCGGTCAGGCTGCGGCGCAGGTGTAATGAAATCCGACGCGCTTTGTCGCCAAAGGCCCGGGCCGGACGGCGTCCTGGCCTCAATGTTCGAGCTGCTTGGCAAGGAGCAGGGTGCTGTTCATCATTTTGTCGGTGTAGGCCATCAGCAAGGCCGAGAAGACGAAGGTCAGGTGAATCGCGATCTGCAAGATCACGCCGTGCTCGAGTCGCGACAGCGCGAATTGATCGCTTGCCTGCGCCATCTTGCTGCCCACTTCGATGAAGATCTTGAGCAGGTGAATCGACGAGATGCCGATCAGCGCCGTCGCGAGCTTCACCTTGAGCACGCCGGCATTGACGTGCGAGAGCCACTCCGGCTGATCGGGATGCCCGGCGAGGTCGAGGCGCGAGACGAAGGTCTGGTAACCGCCTATGGTCACCATGATCAGCAGATTGGCAACCATCACGACATCGATGAGGCCAAGAACGATGAGCATGATGTCGATCTCGGTCAGCGATATCGCCGCGCCGACGAGATGGATGACTTCGCGCAGGAACTTGAAAACATAGACGCCCTGGGCAAAAACCAGCCCGAGATAGAGCGGCGCCTGCAGCCAGCGACTGCCGAAGAGAAAAGCCTCGAGGAAATGTGAAGGATGTTTCATCAGACCCTTGCTCGGAAATTGGGAAGGCTTCGCCGCGGCAACTGTCGCCCCGGCAAAAGGCTCGCCTCGATTGCAGCGCGCGCCGCGCCGGGCAATCCGCATTGTAATACCGATCATTCGCTTTATAGCTTCGCCAACCCTGCCTGCGCGAGCGCCTTCGCAGCGCGCTCTGAGGCGGTTTTACTCAAGTGTTGCTTCGCGACCTCACTGCGAGGCTGCGCCGTGTTCGCGCCTTCGCCGGCTTTTGACCCGAGTCCCGATTCGGGTAGAATTTAATCTTGCTGTAATAACAGAAAACAGACCTTGAAGGTCGTCGATCATTCCGATTACCTGAGAATGCGCTGCGGTGCCGAGGTGCTCGAAGCCGACGCCTACGGCGAAAAATTGCTGCGCCTCGTCGATGGCACCCTGCTCAAATTATTCCGCCGCAAGCGCCTGCTCTCGTCAGCGCTGTATTCGCCTTACGCGCAGCGCTTTGCGGACAACACGGCGGCGCTCGCGCGGCTCGGCATTCTCGTGCCCGAAGTCGTCGACGTCATGCGGATCGCCTCGATCAGGCGCGACGCCGTTCGCTATCGCCCGCTGCCCGGCACGATGTTGCGCAAGTTCGCCGGCGAACAATGCGCCGCACAGCCGACCGAAGGCCTGAAGCGCCGGTTCAACGAATTCGTCACGCAGCTGCACGAGCAGGGGATTTATTTCAGGTCGCTGCATCTGGGCAACGTCATCCTGACGCCGGGCGGCGAACTGGGCCTGATCGACTTCGCAGACCTCAGGTTTTACGGGCGGCCGCTGCCCGGATTCGTGCGTGCGCGCAACATCAGGCGCTTGCTCGGTATCGCTTCGGAACGCGACTGGATAGACCGCGAACGCATCCTCTGCGCGCGCAGGCTGTCGCGATTCGTCGTCGCGAGCCCCTGGCTCGTCGCGGTACTCTCTTGCTGGCTGTCCGACAGCCTGCTCTACCCGGCAATCCCGCTGTAGGCTCGGCTTTCCATCTTCGGTCTTTCCGACGCGAAGGTGTAATGAATTCCGACGCGCTCGGTGGCAGCCTTCAAAGCCCCAGCCGCTGGCAGATTTCCAATGTCAGCCGCGACTGGTTCATCGTGTAGAAGTGCAATCCCGGCGCGCCGCCGGCGAGCAGGCGTTCGCACAATTCGGTGACGAGGTCGAGTCCGAAAGCGCGAATCGCATCGACGTCGTCGCCGAGGCCTTCGAAGCTGCGGCGCATCCAGCGCGGCAGTTCGGCGCCGCAGGCGTCGGAAAAGCGCGCGAGCTTGGAAAAGCTGACGATCGGCATGATGCCCGGAACAATCGGGACCTCGACACCGAGTGCGCGCACTGCGTCGACGAAGTGGAAATACGCGTCGGCGTTGTAGAAATACTGCGTGATCGCCGAGTTGGCGCCGGCCTTGACCT